>AYNO01000186.1 GCA_000500915.1 Rhodobacter sp. CACIA14H1 | reverse complement strand
GTGTCCGCGAACTCAGCGCTCATGCGCGTCATCGCGGCTCAGGCGCTCTGCAGCGGGCAGCTTGCCCCGGAAGCGGCGCAGACCCGTCAGCACCTCACTTGCGCGCGCCAGACGACGGACTCTGACCTCGCCGTCGTCCTTCACCAGATCGATCTGATCGCCTTCCTTGAGGCCAAGCTCCCGGACAAGCTCTGCGGGCAGACGAACGGCAAGCGAGTTGCCCCATTTTGCGACCTGCATCGCAGCCTCCTGCATGGATATACTTACAGTAATGTATATCATTCTGGCTGCATGGGCAAGACTGCCCGCGAGCCTGGGCTACTCTTGTGCGTCAGGCAGCGGCTGGCACTATATTTAGAAAGGGCTTGCGCGAATCTGGCTCCTCCGGCAATAGTCACGGAAAAGGGCGACTAAACGCCGAAATCCGTGAACACGCCACGGACGCGCGAGGGCAGATGAGCAGAGCCGATAGACCAGAAGACCTGAACGCCGTGATTCGCCAGCATTCAGAGTTGTTGGCGGCGCAACTTCATGCGCAGCGTGAGAGCCTGTTCCCGCCCGACGCTTCAAAAACTATGCGCAAATTCACCTCTGGGGAAGCCGCTGCACTGTTGGGCGTCAACGACTCATACCTCAGGAAGCTTCACCTTGATGGCAAGGGACCATCGCCAGAGGTCACATCTGGGAACCGGCGGCATTATTCTGCTGAAGATATCCATAACTTGCGGATATTGTTGGAGAAAACAGCTCGCAAGCCGGGAGACTACCTGCCTGGTCGCCGCGCTGGAGATCATCTTCAGGTTATTGGCGTAATGAACTTCAAGGGTGGTAGTGGCAAGACAACTTCCTCGGCGCATCTTGCGCAAAGGTTGGCCCTCAAAGGGTACCGTGTCCTGGCAATCGACCTTGATCCGCAGGCATCGTTTACGGCCTTGCACGGGGTTCAGCCGGAGTTCGACCTGCTTGATGGTGGCACACTCTACGATGCGATCCGCTATGAAGATCCGGTTCCGATAGCAGAGGTCATCCGCAAGACCTACATACCGAACTTGGACCTGATTCCCGGAAACCTCGAACTCATGGAGTTTGAGCACGAGACGCCCCGGGCACTTTCTCGCGGTAATGCGGGATTGTTCTTCTTCCGTGTGAAGGAGGCACTTGCGCAGGTCGATGATCGGTATGACGTCGTCGTTATCGACTGTCCTCCGCAACTCGGATTCTTGACCATGTCCGCGCTGTCGGCCGCGACAGGCGTTCTTGTGACGATCCATCCCGAGATGCTCGACGTGATGTCGATGAGCCAGTTCCTCAGAATGACGGCCGACCTCATGGATGTCATCGCCGATAGCGGAGCCGACATGTCGCATGACTGGATGCGCTATCTGTTGACCCGTTATGAGCCGACGGATGCACCACAGAACCGCATCGTCGCCTTCCTGCGGACAATGTACGGAGACAAGGTATTGAACGCTCCGATGCTCAAGTCGACGGCCATATCGGATGCCGGCCTGACGAAGCAGACCCTGTACGAGGTCGAACGGAGCGCCTTCACCCGGACGACCTATGACCGGGCAGTCGAAAGCCTGAATGCAGTCAACGATGAGATCGCCCAGCTCATCCAGAAGACGTGGGGGCGCTGATGACCGACACCAAGAAAAAACGTATGTCCATGCTCGACAGTTTGGCGGCTGCGGGCACGCCCCCTGCCCCGGGCAGCATGATGTCAAGCAATCGGGCGCTCCGCTCTGCGCGCGATGCCGTGGATGCTCATCATGTCTGGGAACTCGATCCAGATGAGATCGAGGACGAAAGGTATTCGGATCGCCTCGACCCCAAGGATGTGCATGACCTGCGCGTGTCGATAGAGCAGAACGGCCAGACCGTCCCCATTCTCGTAAGGCGCCACCCGACCGAGGCCAATCGCTATCTCCTCGTCTATGGACGCCGACGTCTTGAGGCCATTCGTGCCTCCGACAAGGTCAAGAAGGTTCGAGCGCTTATCGCGAACCTGGACGATACGGCCGCGTTGCGCGCCCAGGTTTCCGAGAACACTGGAAGGCGCGACCTCAGCTACATCGAACGCTCCCTCTTCGCGCAGGAACTGCTCGACAATGGCTTTGGCTCGCAGGCTCAGATTGCCGAAGTGCTGAACGTGACGCGTTCTGCGGTTTCGATGTCGATCTCGGTTGCCAAGGCGATCGGGACTGCCTTGGCCCAAGCGATCGGACCGGCGCATGGCATCGGACGCCCCAGATGGGAGTCCTTGGCGAAGGACCTGTCTAATGCAGACATGGGCATGGACGAGCTTTGCCAGGTTGCGATTGATGCCCGTGGCAAAGCGGCTGCTGGCGAGCAAGCCGACGAGGAGCCCCGGGTTGATCCTTCGGTCGCGGCATTTGAGGCCGTTGTCCGTCATGTGAAAAGGAACACTGGTTCTTCTCCTGGCCGGAAGCCGAGACAAAAATCGACGCCCCTTCTGATCGATGGCGCGCCTGTGGGAGTGATCAAGAGGTCGACTCGGGCGCTTAGGCTGGAACTTACGAATGTGGACGATGCCTTTGCGCAGTGGCTCGACGCCCGTGCGCAGAACGTCCTCGAAGATCTCCATGACCGCTGGAAACGCGAGACATGAAGACAGGTAGAGCAGCAACAATAAGGAGGCACGGTACAGGCTAAAGAAAAGGTCCCGCAAAGCTTGCGCTCCACGAGACCCCAACTTTGATCTTAGCACCTTCAAGGTAGTGGGCCAGCGCGCAAACCGCAAGTCATATGTGATTCGCGGACCGGTTTTTCTATGCCTTCGTGATTGACATCATGGAGTACACACCGATTTCGCCGTTTATGCGGCCGATCTCGCACGCCCATCTGCGCGTGATCGAGCGGCCTGAAGCGTCCGTTCAGGGCAAGCCCGTCAACAAGTGGGAGCTCCTTCGCGAGCTGTCCAAGGCGCAGGTCGCCTTTGAGGTTTCCGAGCGCGATCTGACGGTTCTCCAGGGGCTGCTCAGCTTCTTTCCGAATGATGCGCTTGGCGGGAACGCGGAGATGGTCGTCTTCCCTTCCAACAAAGCGATCTGCGAGCGGCTGAACGGTATGCCTGCCTCCACGATGCGTCGTCACCTGGCCCGCTTGGTCGAAGCAGGCTTGCTCATGCGGCGTGATAGCCCCAACGGGAAGCGCTATGTCCGCAAGACTGGCGAAGAGCGTGTGGCTTTTGGCTTCGACCTCTCGCCGCTTTACTGTCGGTCCGAGGAGATTGCACGAGCTGCAGAGGCCGTGCGTGAGGCCGAGGAGCGTATCAGTCGGTTGAGGGAAGTTGTGAGCCTCATGCGGCGCGATCTCGCGGCCCTCGCGGACTTTGGAGAGGAGATCCAGCCGGGCTTTGGCTTCTGGGATGAGCTTCGCGATACGGCGGTCATCACAGCGCGCGCTCTGCGCCGCAAGTTGTCGTTTGCTGATCTCGCGGCCTGCCGTGATGAACTTGAAGCTCTCCTGGATAAGGCCCGGAACCTCATTGATGGCCCTGAAACAGAAGAAATGAACACCAATGATGATCGTTTTGAGCGCCACTATCATAATTCAAATACAAACCCTATCGATCTTGAACCTGCCTTAGAAAAAGGCGGGGCGGCGGCCGGCGCGCCTGATGAGGATACCGAGGCGCGCGGTGCAGATGTGGAAGAAGCAGAGACGAGAAGTTTGCCAAAGATTCCACTCCATCTGGTGATTGCGGCTTGCCCTTCCCTCAAAACTTTCTACCAGGGCGATATCCGACACTGGCATCAGCTTTTCGATGCGGCCTGCCACGTCCGGCCCGCCATGGGTATCAGTGCATCCGCCTGGCAAGAAGCGCAGCGGTTCATGGGTCCAGAGCAGGCGTCCATCGTCCTGGCCGCCATCTTGGAACGCTTCTCCGATATCCGATCGCCTGGGGGGTACCTTCGCGCGCTTACATCGAAGGCAGCGGCGGGCGAATTCTCCTGCGGGCCGATGGTCATGGCGCTGATGTCCCGGCGGACTGCTGCCTGAAGTTCACAGCTGTGAACTGTTCGTGGCAGGGTGAGAGCTTTCCCCAGAGTTCACAGCTGTGAACCCATTTAGCGGAATCGAGCTTACGGATACTTAGAGGGAAAGATTGGGGGTTGAGGGGTGATGGGAAGCGAGATCGGGGGAGTGGCTTCCGGCGCCCGTCGTGGAGAAGATCTGATGGCGAAAGCAGCCCAGAAAATCACCCTATCCCCCTCACGGGACATCCCATTCGACAAGCTGGTGCTGAGCCAGTCCAACGTGCGGCGCATCAAGGCAGGCGTCTCGGTCGAGGAACTGGCAGAAGACATCGCGCGGCGCGGCCTGCTGCAGGGCTTGATCGTCCGGCCCATGCTCGATGCCGATGGGGTCGAGACCGGCATGTTCGAGATCCCGGCCGGTGGTCGTCGCTTCCAGGCGCTGTCGTTGCTGGTGAAGCAAAAGCGGCTGGCGAAGTCGGCGCCGATCCCTTGCATCGTGCGGGATGCTGCGTCGGAGATCCTCGCCGAGGACGACTCGCTGGCGGAGAACATGCAGCGTGTCGCCCTGCACCCGCTCGACCAGTTCCGCGCATTCCAGGCCCTGCGCGAAAAGGGTCAGGGCGAGGAAGCGATCGCGGCGGCCTTCTTCGTCACGCCGCAGATCGTGAAGCAGCGCCTGAAGCTCGCCTCCGTGGCCCCTGCCCTGCTCGACGTCTATGCCGAGGATGGCATGACGCTGGAGCAGCTCATGGCCTTCACGGTGAACCCGGATCACGCGCGTCAGGTGCAGATCTGGGACGCGGTGAAGAACTCTTGGAACAAGGAGCCCTATGCGATACGCCGCATGCTGACCGAGACCTCGGTCCGGGCGTCTGATCGTCGCGCGGTCTTCGTCGGCGTCGATGCCTATGAGGCGGCGGGCGGTGTCGTGCTACGTGATCTCTTCCAGGGCGACGACGGTGGTTGGCTCGAGAACCCTGCCCTCCTTGACCGGCTGGTTGCCGAGAAGCTCCAGGCCGAAGCCGAGGCACTGGCCCCCGAGGGCTGGAAGTGGATCGAGGTCGCGACCGACCTGCCCTATGGCTACAGCCACGGTCTGCGGCGTCTGGCCGGTGATCCCGCGCCGATGACCGACGAGGAAAGCGCGGCCCACGCTTCGCTCCTCGCCGAGTATCGTGCGCTGGAAGAGGAATACTCCGGCCAGGACGAATACACCGAGGAGATCGACGCCCGGCTCGGTCAGCTCGAGATGGCGATGGAAGCGCTCGAGCAGCGGCCGCTGATCTACGACCCGGCTGAAGTCGGGCGCGCGGGCGTCTTCGTCACGCTTGATCGGGACGGCAGTCTCGCGGTGTATCGCGGCTATGTCCGGCCCGAGGACGAGCCGCGCGAGGAGACCGCGGTCCAGGATAGTGATGGCGCGGATGCGATGGGGCAGGGTGGTGGTGTCGGTGTTTCCAGCTGGAAACCCTCGGCGACCTCCGCCGGGGGCACCGTCATCACTTCGGGGGGTCAGCCGATCGGTGCGGATGCGTCCGAGGATGGGGACGACGGCGCGCTGAAGCCGTTGCCTGAGCGGCTGGTCATGGAACTGACCGCCCACAGGACCCTCGCACTGCGCGAGGCCATCGGGCGCTCGCCGGACGTCGCGCTGACGCTCCTGCTCCTGAAACTGGTGACGGATACCTTCCGCACCTCCTCTGCCACGGGTAGCTGTCTCGAAGCCTCGGTCCGCCACGTCTACATGTCGGCGCAGGCGCCCGATCTGAAGGACAGCGTCGTGGCGAAGCTCGTCGATGAGCGTCATGCCGCCTGGGAGACCGATCTGCCCCTCGGCGACGATGCCGCGCTTTGGGACTATCTGACCGTGCTCGATCAGGGCAGCCGTCTGGCCCTTCTGGCGCATTGCCTCAGCTTCGGGATCAACGCGCTCCACGAGAAGATGAACCCCTATGGAGCGGGCATCTCCGCCAGCGGCCTGACCCGCCGCATGGCTCACGCCGATCTGGTGGCGCGCGCGGTCGATCTCGACATGGTCGAGGCAGGCTGGGAGCCGACGGTCGATGGCTACCTCAACCGCGTTCCCAAGGCCCGGATCCTCGAGGCCGTGCGCGAGGCGAAGGGTGAAGGGACCGCGCAGCTTCTAGATCACCTGAAGAAGGGCGAGATGGCCACGGAAGCCGAGCGCCTCCTCAAGGGCAGCGGCTGGTTGCCCTATGTCCTGCGCCGGGCCGATCTGGCGGCACTCGACGGCGAGCCGATCGGAGAAGGGCAGGGGGTCGACGCGAGCGCGCCCGACGACTTCGATCTCCCAGCTTTCCTGACGGCTGATCTGCCGGAGAGTGCCGCGTCCATGATGGCTGCGGAGTGATCTGAGCCATCCGGGGGCGGGGAAACCCACCCTCATCTCAACAAAATACAGCAATATCAATATGATGAATGCGATTTATCGCATTCAGGATGAGGAATCATGTCTGCAACGAACATCATCGATACCGCCCCTCTCGGGGCGCTGATCCGCTATACCGACGGCAGTCCCAAGCCGCCGGCACGTTTCACCAAGAAGCTCGCCGCTTGGGAGCGTTCGAACGGTGTCGGGCGCCTTGTGAAGAGGGAGCCGCCTCGGGTCTATCCGACCTGGACGGCACCGGCCTCTTTCACGCTGCATGAAGGGAACTTCTCCTCGGACGGGGTCATTCTCGTCCCCATCATGCGCAGTCATTCGGCAGACAGCCGTCTGATCTTCGAGGTGGCGGAGGAACCGAAACCCGGGCAGGTGCGCGTGCTGCTGGATTTCGGTGGCAACACCGAGCTTCTGCATCTGGCGGAGTCCATCGCTGCGGCCGAGCTTTGGATCGCACGCGAAGGCTATCGCAATGCGCGGCTCGAGATCGTCGGTGCCGAGGGCGGCGATAGGGCAGGGGGCGCGGACCTGGCCGCCTGAGCCCTGCAAAGGCGTGAGGGGACTGCCCATTGGCGGGCCTCTCACCGACCACATCAACCTCGTCCCGCGAAATCGCGGGGCACCAAAGGTTCCATCCCCCAAGACGGAGGTCTTCAACCAAGAGCCTGGCGTGGAGGCTGGCGGCGTTCCAGGCATCAGCGGGACAACCGGCTCCTGACGTTGGGGGACCATCCCCCGCTCGGGTCACGTCCGTCAAGGTGGTGTAATTTCCCGGATGGCCTGAGGTCATGATCAGGCGGCTTTCGTGGTTATGCTGAGAATGGGATCGATCTCCTCCTTGTCGATCTGGGCGAAGGCCTCGACCATCATGTAGCGGCTGGCCGTCTGCCACTCGTCGTTCTGCTCGAACAGGACCGCGCCGATCAGGCGCATGATGGAGGCCTC
>AYNO01000185.1 GCA_000500915.1 Rhodobacter sp. CACIA14H1 | reverse complement strand
GGCCATCAGGTCCGCCGCCTCCCATGTGCCGGTCACATGCAGGTTCGCCATCCCTTCGGCCTGCGCCGTGACGGCCCCGAACTCCCAGTCCTGCACGAAACCGATCTCGGCCCGCCGCAGCTTTGCCCGCTCCGCCGATCCCGCCGCCGCATAAAGGACGAAGCCGGAATAGGCCCCCGCATAGGGTTGCGCCCCGTCCGGCCCCGCCTTCAGGAAGCAACTCCCGTTGCGCGTGTTGAACGTGAACGCCTCGCAAGAGGAATTCGCCAGACAGGCCCGTTCGCAGGCATCCAGCGTGGTGTCGAAGGCCGACCCGACATCGCCGCCCGGAAGGTCCGTATCCTCGGACAGGACAAGGCGTTTCTCCGGCACGAGTCCCTGCGCCAGACCGACTGTCGGCATCAGGCAAAGCAGAATGACGGAAAGAATTCTGGAACGACTCATGGCGGCACCGGTGACTTCAAAGTTTTGCGGGATGCTGGCATGGCCGAGGCACGCTAGGCAATCGAATCCTCGGCCACCTTAACCACCGGTTCAGCCTCGCTGCGCGATGCTCCGATGGACAGTTGCGGGGAATCGCATGACACCGGCCGAACGAATGTCGAAGGAACGCCGTGCGCGTCTGGCCGCCGAACGGCATCTGGAACTGAAAAGCAGGGAACTTGCCGCCGCGCGCGAAAAACTCGCCCTGCAGGCCCGGTCCCTGTCCGACCTGGTGGTGGAAGAACGGCAATCCGCCCGCGCCGCACGGTCCGAAGCGGCCCGCCTGAAAGGCCAGAACGAACGCTATCTCGAAGACCTCGACCGCGCCCATACCGCCGCCGTCATGGCAGAACGCCGCCTGCGCACCTCGATCGACACGATCCGCGACGGTTTTGCCGTTTTCGACAGCGACGACCACCTCGTCCTCGCCAACCGCGCCCTTCTCGCCCCGTTCCGCGACATCAAGGTCGGCCCCGGCATCGCCTATCGCGACATGCTCGCCGCTCTCGCCCCGCTGCTTTCCCTCGACACCGCACCCGACGACTGGATCGCACGGATGCTGGCGCGGACCGGACTGGATCCCATCCCGCCCGTGGAACTGGCCTTCCGCTCCGGTGAATGGGTCCGGCTGGAGGATCGCCGTGCAAGGGACGGGGACAGGGTCTGCCTGGCCATCGACATCACATCGGAAATGCGCCTCCGCGCCGCCATCGAGGCCATACCCGACGGCTTCGTGATCTTCGACCGTGACGAACGCCTCACCATCTGCAACCAGACCTACCGCCACATCTATTCCGCCGCAGCCCCCCTCATCCGGCCCGGTGCGCGGTTCGAAGACATCCTCCGCGCCGGACTCGCGGCAGGCCAGCACGGCGATGCGATCGGGCGCGAAGACGAATGGCTGGCCGAACGCATGGCCGAATTCCGTTCCGCCTCGGGTCATTCAGAACAGCACCTGTCCGATGGCCGGTGGATCAGGGCACAGGATCACCCGACACCGGACGGCGGCCGCGTCGGCCTGCGCACCGACATCACGGCAGAACGCGAAACGCAGGAAACGCTCCGCGCCGCCCGCGCCGCCGCCGAAGCCGCAAGCCGCGCAAAGTCCGCCTTCCTCGCCAACATGAGCCACGAGATACGGACGCCCATGAATGGCGTCGTCGGCATGGCCGAACTGCTCTGCGGGACCGCGCTGACGGATGAACAGCGCCTCTTCGCCGAAACCATCCGGTCCTCGGGCGAGGCGCTGCTGACGATCATCAACGACATCCTCGATTTTTCGAAGATCGAGGCGGGGCGCACCATCCTGCGGCCGGAACCCTTCGATCTGGAACGTCTGGTCCACGAAACCGCGATCCTGCTGCAGCCTCAGGCCCGCGCCAAGGGGATCGATGTGCTGGTGGATTACGACCTGTTCCTTCCGACGCGGCTGGTCGGCGATGCGGGACGGATCCGGCAGATCCTGACCAACCTGATGGGAAACGCGGTCAAGTTCACCCCTGCCGGCCACGTGCTGGTGCGCGTCGTGGGCGAAACCCGGCAGGACACCGCCAACATCCATGTCGCCGTCGAAGACACGGGGATCGGCATCCCGCCCGACCAGACCGACCACATCTTCGGCGAATTCAACCAGATCGAAAGCGCCGAGAACCGCCGTTTCCAGGGCACCGGACTTGGCCTTGCGATAACGCGGCGCCTGATCGATCTGATGTCCGGCGAACTCTGGGTGGACAGCGTCGAAGGTCGGGGTTCCTGTTTCGGCTTCCGTGTCACCCTGCCGCTGCAAGCCGATGCCGCGGCGTCGGCCCCCCCGTCCCGACTGCCCTGCACCATATTCTGCTGCACGAGCCGAACCCCGTGAACAGCGCGATCCTTGAACGCCAGCTTGCGCCATTCGGACTTGCCGTCAGCCAGTGGCGCGACGGCCATTCCGGGGCCGAGCCGCCGCCGGGACAGTTCGATCTGGTGCTGCTGGACACAGGTTCTGGCGTCGCACAGCGTATCGACCGGCTGCAGATGGCGGGGCACACCGGCCCGATCCTGCTGATGGCACCGCCTGACGGGATGGCATTGGCCGAATCGCTTGTCACGCAGGGCATCGCCGCGGGGGTGCTGGCAAAGCCCGTTCTCCGGGCCGATCTCTTCCGCGTGCTTGCCCGTCTTTCGGGGCCCGGCACGCCGCCCCGCCCCGCCCCGGACCGTCCGCCCCGCCCCCTGCGCATCCTCGCGGCCGAGGACAACAAGACCAACCAGCTCGTTTTCGCCAAGATGCTGCGCGACTTCGACATCGATCTCCGCTTTGCCGACAATGGCCGTCAGGCGGTGGAAATCTGGCGCGAGTTCCGGCCTGATCTGATCTTCATGGATATCTCCATGCCGGAAATGGACGGCTGCGAAGCGACACGCACCATCCGTGCAGAAGAGGCGGGGCGCACCCGTGTTCCCGTCATCGCCATAACCGCCCATGCGCAGGATGAGGAAACCGAACGCATCCTTGCCTCAGGCATCGACCGGCATCTGACGAAACCCCTCCGCCGCTCTGCCCTGGCCGAGGTGTTGCAGACCTACGCGCCGCAGGACCTGTCCCCGCGCCCTGCAGATGCGGCATAGGTCGCTCGACCTGCCCCGTCACCTCTGGCGCAAGGCGGCGCCGGTCAGCGGGTCGGTCAGGCCGCCTCCTCTGCCCCCGCCTCGCGCAGGAAGACCAGCGTGTCGCCCTCCGACCGCTCTGCGTCGAAGGCGTAGCCGCCCGTCGAAAATGCCCGCAGATCGCCCGTATCCGCTAGCCGGTTCTCGGCAATGAACCGCGCCATCGCGCCCCGCGCCTTCTTGGCGAAGAAGGACACCACCTTCGCCTCCGCCCCCGCCCCTCAAGGAACACCGGCGTCACCACCCGCAGCTTCAGCGCCTTGCGGTCCACCGCGCCGAAATACTCCTGCGACGCGCAGTTCACCAGAACCGATGCCCCCGCCTCCTCGCCCGCCGCGTTCAGTGCCATGGCGATCCGCTTGCCCCAATAGGCGTAAAGGTCCGGCCCCTTCGGATTGGCCAGCCTGCTCCCCATCTCCAGCCGGTAAGGCTGGATCAGGTCCAAAGGCCGCAGCAGCCCGTAAAGCCCCGACAGGATGTGCAACCGCCCCTGCGCCCAGCGCAGCGCATCGGCATCCATCGTCTTCGCCTCCAGCCCGGCATAGGTATCGCCGTCAAAGCAGAAGGCGGCAGGTTTCACCGCCTCTGCCGCAGGCTTGGCCTTGAACGCGCGGAACCGGTCTGCATTCAGCTTTGCCAGGGCCTCCGAAATCCCCATCAGATCCCGCAACTCGGCCACCGTCAGCCCCCGCGCGATCCGCGCCAGCCGTGCGGCATCGGCAGCGAACATCGGCTCGGTCGGTTCAAGCCCCGCAGGCAGGGCGCGGCGGGTTTCATCCAGTCGTTTCGCGGGTGAAATCACGGTCAGCATGGCATACTCCTTCGCAAGGCCCAGATAGTCCCCCTCACGCCTCGCGCAAGACGGACAGGAAGGCTTCGCCGAACCGTTCAACCTTCTGGTCGCCCATCCCCTGTATCCGCTGCAACTCCGTCAGCGTCGAAGGCCGCCGCTCCGCGATCAGCCGCAGGGTCGAATGGGTGACGGACAGATACTTCCCCGTCCCGTCCTCTCCCCGCGACAGCGCCAGTTGCGCGTCGGCCAGCCGGTCGAAGACCACCCCCTCCTCGCGCCCCGCCAGCCGCATCCGCTGCGGATGCAACTGCTCTGCCGCGCCGACGATCACCGCCAGAAACTCCGCCCCATAGCTTTCCAGCTTCTTCGCGCCGACCCCCGTGATCCCCGCCATCTGGTCCAGCGTGGCAGGCCGCCGTTCCGCCATCTCGATCAGCGTCCGGTCGGGGAAGACGACATAGGCGGGAACCCCCTGCGCCTCGGCCAGCGCACGGCGCTTGGCCTTCAGCGCAGACAGCAACGGCGCATCCTCGTCAGACACCAGCGCCTTCACCGCCACGGCGGGCCGCGCCGCCTCCACCGTATCCTTCCGCAGGGTGATGCTTTCCTCGCCCCGCAGGATCGGTCGCGCCGCATCGGTCATCCGCAGCGCCCCGTGCCGTTCCGGATCGGGCCGCACCAGATCGCGCCCCATCATCTGCCGGAACACCGCGCCCCATGCCGCCTTGGTCAGATCGCGCCCCACGGCAAAGGTGGGCAACCTGTCATGCCCCCGCTCGCGCACCTTGTCGGTCGCCTGCCCGGTCAGGATGTTGATCAGATGCCCCGCCCCGAACCATTCCCCCGTCCGCAGGATGGCCGACAGCGCCTTGCGCACCGCCTCCGTCGCGTCGAACACCGCCGCGGGCCGGTCGCACAGGTCGCAATTCCCGCAGGTTTCCGCAGTCTCGCCGAAATACCCCAGCAACACCTGCCGCCGGCACCCCACCGCCTCGGCCAGACCCAGAAGAGAATTCAGCCGCGCATGATCTGCCGCCTTCCGCTCCGCCGGCGCCAACCCCTCGTCGATCTGCGCCCGCCGCAGGCGGATGTCGTCCGGCCCGTACAGCGTCATCGTCTCGGCCGCCGCCCCGTCGCGGCCCGCACGCCCGATTTCCTGATAATACCCCTCGATCGACTTCGGCAGGTCGGCATGGGCGACCCAGCGGATATCCGGCTTGTCGATCCCCATCCCGAAGGCGATCGTCGCCACCACGATCAGCCCGTCCTCGCGCTGGAACCGCACCTCGACCTGACGCCGCTCCTCGGCCTCCATGCCGCCGTGGTAGAAACAGGCCGCATGTCCCGCCTCGCGCAGCGCCTGCGCCAGCGTTTCGGTCTTGGCCCGCGTCGCGCAATAGACGATGCCCGACTGCCCCTTGCGCGCCGCCGCGAACCGCAGCACCTGCTGGCGCGGATTGTCCTTCACGGCAAAGGCCAGATGGATGTTCGGCCGGTCGAACCCCCGCAGGAAGGTCGCAGGCTGCACCCCGTCGAACAGCCGCGTGACGATCTCGCCCCGCGTCTCTTCGTCCGCCGTCGCGGTGAATGCCGCCAGAGGCACGCCCAAAGCCCGCCGCACCTCGCCGATGCGCAGGTAATCGGGCCGGAAATCATGCCCCCACTGCGACACGCAATGCGCCTCGTCCACCGCGATCAGCCGCGTCCCGATCCGCCGCAGCATCGGCAGCGTCGCCGCCGACGCCAGCCGCTCCGGCGCGATGTAGAGAAGCTTCAACCGCCCTTCGTCCAGCGCGGCAAAGACTTCTTCCGTCTCGGCCTCCGTATTGCCCGATGTCAGCGCCCCCGCCTCCACCCCCGCCGCCCGCAGCGACCGCACCTGATCCCGCATCAAGGCGATCAGCGGCGAAATCACGACCGTCACCCCGTCGCGGCACAGCGCGGGCAGCTGGAAACACAGCGACTTCCCCCCGCCCGTCGGCATGATGGCCAGCGTGTTGCGCCCCGCCGTCACCGCTTCCACGATTTCCGCCTGCCCGGGGCGGAACCCCGGAAAGCCGAAAACGGATCGAAGCAGCGTTTCGGGATCGGTCATCGGATGCAGGGGGCCTGAGTCACTTGGGGCGGGGAATCCTGCCCCGCCGGTGGTTGACGGTTGGTTAAGCTCAGTAGAAGGCAGCGGCGTTGTTGATCAGGATGATCCGCAGCGCATAGACCGCGATCAGCACGACCAGCGGCGCAAGGTCGATCCCCCCGAGGTTCGGCAGCACCGACCGGACGCGGGAATAGATCGGCTCCAGCAACCGGCTCAGCGCATCCCATATCTGCGCCACCAGCGGCTGACGCAGGTTCAGCACCTGGAAGTTGATCAGCCAGCTCATGATGATATGGGCAAGGATGATCCACTGCACGATATCAAGGATCAGCAGCAGGATTTGCAGGATCGAGGTCATTCGGCGGCCTCCGCATACTAGGGCTTGTGTCAGAGGTATCGCTTGCCCGCCCAAACCGCAACGCCCTTCGCGCCCCAGTTTGCGCTGCGTCACGGCTTGACCCCGCCTTGCGCTCAGGGCAACCCGTCCGGACAGGAGTCTGCGCATGTATCCCTTCCTCCGCATGGCGAAAGAGTTGTGGAAATTCCGCAACGCCCCCGCGCTGCCCATCCTCGGCACCCATGTCAGCACGCATATGTGCTGGCCCTGGGACCTTGACCCATGGGTCGAACTGAACAACGGCCGTACGCTGACGCTCTATGACCTTGGCCGCATCCCGCTCGGCCAGCGCACGGGGCTGCACCGCGTGCTGAAGGCGAACGGCTGGGGCATGACGGTCGCGGGCAACAGCGTCCGCTATCGCCGCCGCGTCCGCGCCTTCGACCGGCTGACGATCCACACCCGCTGCATCGGCTGGGACCACCGCTTCCTCTACATCGAACAATCGATGTGGAAGGGCGACGATTGCACCAGCCATCAGGTGATCCGCTCTGCCGTCACGTCGAAAGAGGGCATCGTCGCGCCCGACCGTGTGCTGGCGGCACTCGGCCAGCCCGCGCAAAGCCCGCCTTTGCCCGATTTCGTGCAAGGCTGGATCGCCGCCGAAGCCATCCGCCCCTGGCCCCCCGCCCGCTGAACGCTGCTGCTTGCGCGGCGGGCGGTTTCAAGATTCAATCCCCGCCAAGGGCCGACAGGGCAAGGGGGGTGTCATGGCGAGTGCGATCAGCGCGAAAAAGCGCATCTGGGGCTGGTGGTTCTTCGACTGGGCAAGCCAACCCTACAACACCCTGCTCCTGACCTTCATCTTCGGTCTCTATTTCGCTGAAATCGCACGCGGCTATTACATGGCCGAAGGGCTGGATGCCGAAGCGGCAGGTGCCGCCGCGCAGGCCTACTGGGGTGCCGGTCTGGCCATCGCGTCGGTATCCATCGCAATCCTTGCACCCATCCTCGGCGCGATTGCC
>AYNO01000184.1 GCA_000500915.1 Rhodobacter sp. CACIA14H1 | reverse complement strand
GCACGTGATGTTCCACGCGATCCCGGGCTTGTGGCGGTTGCACCGGATGCACCACGCCGATCTTGATTTTGACGCCACGACCGGCCTGCGCTTTCATCCCGTCGAGATCCTGATCTCCATGGGGATCAAGCTAGCGGTGGTCGCGGCGCTCGGACCGCCCGCCATCGCGGTGCTGCTGTTCGAGGTGATCCTGAACGCCACCGCGATCTTCAACCACGCCAACATAGACCTTCCGCGCCCGGTGGACCGGGTGCTGCGGCTGTTCGTCGTTACCCCCGACATGCACCGTGTCCATCATTCGATCGATCCGCGCGAGACCAACTCGAACTACGGCTTCAATCTGCCGTGGTGGGACTGGCTGCTCGGCACTTACATCGCGCAGCCCGCTAAGGGGCACCAGGGGATGGAGATCGGGATCGAGCAATTCCGCACACGTCGCGACCTGTGGCTTGACCGGATGTTGATCCAGCCCGTCCGCGGCCCGGCATCGGGCCATGCGCTCGATCCCCGTAACACGAAAAAGGAGCCCGCCAAATGACCGCAAGCGACTTCACGCGAGGCATCCGGGAAAACCAGGTTCAGGTCGCCCATCAGCTGATCCAGGTGATGCTGGTGGGTTTCGCCATCGGGATGATGCGCACGGTAGTCCCGGCTTTGGCCGAAAGCGAGTTCGGGCTGGAACGTGGCTCTTTCCTTCTGCTCACCTCCTTCGTCGTGGCCTTCGGCACGGTGAAGGCGGTGATGAACTTTGTCGCCGGCCGCTGGTCGGAACGGATCGGCCGCAAGCGCGTGCAATTCTGTGGCTGGGTCGCAGCGCTGCCGATCCCGGTGATGATCTGGTATGCGCCCGACTGGAACTGGATCGTGGCCGCGACCCTGCTCCTTGGGGTCAACCAGGGTCTCTGCTGGTCGATGACGCAGACCGCGAAGCTTGACATCACCAAGGCCGAAGAACGTGGCCTCGTCATGGGGCTCAATGAGTTTTCAGGCTATGTCGGCGTGGCGTCCGCGGGCATCTTGACCGCCTACATCGCCGAAGCCTTGGGCGCACGGACCGGACTTCTGGTCTTCGGCATGGCCGTGGTTCTGCTGGCACTGCTGCTCACGTTGGTCTGGGTCAAGGACACGCTCCCCTGGGCCAAGGCAGAGACCGCCGCGCACAAGGCAGCACCGCCGAAATCCTTGCCGCGCTATCCCGAAGGCGTCTCTGATCACCCCACAACGGGCGAGGTCTTCGCCCTGATGAGCTGGCGCGACCGACGCCTCTTCGCGATCTCCCAGGCTGGGCTTGTCGAGAAGTTTGTCGACGCCCTGGTCTGGGCGCTGTTCCCTGCTTTCCTGGTTAGCCGAGGTGCAAGCCTGACAGAGGTCGGCTGGATCGTCGGCACCTACGGCTTTGTCTGGGGCGGCTCGCAGCTTATCACCGGGCGGCTGTCGGACCATGTGGGCCGGTTCTGGCCGAACGTTCTGGGCATGTGGATCTGCGGTGCAGGTGTTGCGATGGTGGTCATGGGCAGTGGCGCGCTCTGGTGGTCGGTCTCGGCAGGTGTGGCGGGCTTTGGAATGGCGCTCCTTTATCCGAACCTTTCGGCGGCGGTTGCGGACATCACACCGCCCGCTTGGCGTGGGTCTGCTATCGGCATCTACCGCTTCTGGCGCGACCTTGGTTACGCCATTGGTTCGCTCGGCCTCGGTCTTGCTGCCAGCCTGACAGGCGCGGCTGAATCTGCCTTCTGGTTCGTCGCGATTTCCATGTTCGTCTCTGGCGCCGTTCTCTTCTGGCTCGGCGAGGAAACCCATCCGCGGCTTAATCCGGCCCGCAAAGGAGGCCAGCTTTGAAACACATTATCCTCCTGAATGATCCGCCTTATGGCACCGAGCGCAGCTTTAACGGTTTGCGGATGGCGCACGCGCTCGCCAAGAACGATCCCGATGCAGAGATCACCGTCTTCCTGATGGCGGACGCCGTACTTTGCGCCAAGGCTGGCCAGAAGACGCCCGATGGATACTACAATATCGAACGCATGATCGGTCGGGTCCTGTCTGCCAAAGGGCGCGTCCTGATGTGCGGCACCTGCATGGACGCGCGTGGCCTGAACGAAAAAGACAGTGGTGGAGGGGGCGACCCGCTCCACCATGGACGGACTCGCGCAGGCTACGATCGCGGCGGACAAGGTTCTGGTATTCTGACTGTCCGCCGCGGGCATTTTCAAGCACAGATCGCTGCGTCAGGGTGCGCGGAGTTCCTGATACTGTCCGCCTGTACGCAGGGTCACGGTAACTGGCTCGTCGGTGCGGTTGCGCCAGAACCAGCCATGGTTGCCGGTGAAGGCTGCGACGAGCTCGCCTGTTTTTTCGGGCACAGCGCGGCCCTGTTCATAGCTGATTTCCTCACCGCTACCGTCGCCGTGCTGGTCGAAGTTCACCACGCCACCATTCGCGGTCCACGCATAGCGCGCGACCTGGCCTTGCTCCATGACAAGCTTCACCTCGACGCCTTCGCCGGGGGGCAGCGTATAGCTGACCTCGTCTCGCCACTCCGAAGCGTCGGCCTCGGCAACAGCCACCTCGACGGGTTCGGGCGCGGCAGCGGCGATGTCCTCCGGTGCGGGGTCGGCCGTTACTGGTGCCTCGGCGACTTGTTCGGACAGGCTGGGGGGCGCACCGATGACCGCAGAGATGGCGGCAAGCTGGGCGTCGATACGGTCCAACCGCGCGAGGATTTCCGGGGCGGCGACTTCTGGTTGGGGCGCTACGGCAGCTGGCGTGGCGGCACGAGCATCAGCCTCCGCTTCAGCCGCAAGTTGCTGCTTGATCTCGCCCATCTCGGTCAGCCCGGTCAGGGCTCCGACACCCGTCGGGTCGATCCCATATTCAGCGGGTAGCCAGAACAGGACGAGGATCGCGCCGGCCGCCCCGGCCGTAAGCAGGGTGGAACGGATAAGGCCGCCGGAGGTGGCAGGAACGGACTGGACGTTCTGTGTGGCGACGAAAACCCGCGGTTCTGCCCGCAGGGGGGCTTTGGGTGTGTCAAAACGGTTGGTCATGGATCAGCCCTCCTTTCAGGCGACAAAATAGCCGGTGATCTGCAGGCCCATCAGGGCAAAGCCGGCCACCATCATCAGGACATTCGCGGCATACGCCTGCCGCGCGAAGGCAGGCCGCCCCCGCCAGTGGGTCATCGCTGTCAGGATCAGGGCGAGCGCCATCAGCTGGCCAAGCTCCACACCCACGTTGAAGGCAATAAGATTTCCCAGCAGGCCATCTGGCGAAATCTCGTAGCTCTGAATCTTCGTGGCCAGACCAAAGCCGTGCAGCAGGCCGAAGATCAGTGTCGCGGCCTTGGTGTTCGGCTGCACCCCGAACCAGAGGCGGAATGCGCCAAGGTTGTCGAGTGCCTTATAGACCACCGAAAATGCGATGATCGCATCGATGACGTAGGCGTTGATCGAGATGGACCACCAGACGCCCGCGATCATCGTGACCGAATGGCCGATGGCGAAGATGCTGACGTAGGTCGCGATGTCTTTCGACCGGTAGAGGAAGAAGATTACCCCTGCGAGGAACAGGAGGTGGTCGTAGCCCGTCACCATGTGCTTGGCACCGAGGTAGATGAAGGCGATCGGGCGGAAGCCCGTAACCTCCTGCACATAGCCTGCGTCGCCTTCGGTGACGTTATGGGCAAGGGCCGCGCCTGCAAGCAGGAAGGCGGCAAGGGTCGTGGCGAGCGCAACAAGTGCCTGCCATGGCGTGAAGGGGCGCCATCGCGCCCGTGGGAAGGATGTCATCTTTGGATTATCCTGACTGATGGAACTGTCGGACCGCCCGCTTGGGGCGGCGGCTCAGATCAACGTCAGGCGTGGTGGCCGTCGCGGCCCGTCGCGGATCGTGCCATCCGCAGCAAGGGAACCGGGGCGCAGCGTCCGCAAGGGTGGCGGCGGCACTTCGGCCCCTGGTGATGCGAGCAGCGCCGCGCCTACATGATCGTGGTCGCTCGAGTCGTGATGATCCGACCCGGCAATGTCGTGCGAATGGCCATGCTCGGCGTGATAGGCCCGGTGATCGGCTTCGGCAGACACGGCTCCGGGACCATGCTTGACCGCTTCGACGGCGGGTGCGACTGCCAGCGAAAAGGCGAAACACAGGGCTGCCCAAAGCGTCCTGATCCCCCGCCATGTCGGTTGCCGTGCCTGCATCGTTGTCCTTCGGGGTTGACCCCGCTTAGCTTCTTGCCTCATCCCCCCTAGGGGGATAGGCTGGATATATGCCAGAAGATCATACCCACGCAAGCCATCCTGCCATCGCCACCCGGCTGAAGCGCGCCGAGGGGCACCTGCGCCGCGTGATCGGGATGATTGAGGAAGGGCGGCCCTGCGTCGATCTTGCGACACAACTTCACGCTGTCGAGCGCGCGGTGGCCGAGGCGAAGCGGGCGCTGATCCATGACCATATCGACCATTGCCTCACGGCAGGGGGCGATCACGACCTGGCCGAGATCAAGGCCCTGACGAAGCTGCTCTGAGATGCTGTCCACCCTCCACAATCCGACCTTCCGCCACCTCTTTGCCGCGCAACTCGTGGCACTGCTGGGCACAGGGCTCGCTACGGTAGCGCTTGGTCTTCTGGCCTGGCAGCTCGCGGGCGACAACGCGGGTGCCGTGCTGGGCACGGCGCTGGCGATCAAGATGGTGGCCTATGTGACGCTGGCCCCGGTGGCGGCGGCGATTGCGGAACGCCTGCCGCGCCGGGCGTTTCTGGTCGCCTTGGACCTGATCCGGGCGGGCGTGATCGCCTTTCTGCCCTTCGTGACCGAGGTCTGGCAGGTCTATGTGCTGATCTTTTTCCTGCAGGCCGCCTCGGCCGGCTTCACCCCGGCCTTCCAGGCGGTGATCCCAGACGTGCTCAAGGACGAGGACGACTACACCAACGCGCTGTCGCTGCTGCGACTGGCCGAGGATCTGGAGCAGTTGGCCTCGCCCATGCTGGCGGCGCTGCTGTTGACGGTCGTCAGCTTCCCGGTGCTCTTTGCGGGCACGACTTTCGGCTTTGTTGGCTCGGCTCTGCTGGTCGTGACTACGCGGCTGCCCGGTCGGGCGGCGAGGGAGCCCGGCCATTTCTGGGCCGATGTGACCAAGGGAATCCGAATCTACACCCGCACCCCGCGTCTGCGCGGACTGATGGTGATGGAGGCCTCGGTCGCCGCCGCAGGCGCAATGATCTATGTGAACACCGTGGTGCTGGTGCAAGCCCGCCTCGGCTTGGGCGAGGAGGCCGTGGCGCTGGCATTCGCAGGCTTCGGCGCGGGCTCGATGCTGGCGGCCTTCCTTCTGCCGCGCATCCTCGAGCGGCTTACCGACAGGCCGGTGATGATCGGCGGTGCGACCCTGATGGTCGCAGGCGTGGCCCTGGTTCCATTCGTTGCCAGCCTTTCAGCGTTGATCGCGCTCTGGGCCGCAATCGGCTTTGGCTTCTCGCTGACACAGACGCCCATCGGTCGAATCGTCAACCGCTCTGCGCGCGAAGCCGACCGCGGCGCCGTGTTTGCTGCGCAGTTCGCCCTGTCCCACGCCTGCTGGCTGGTGACCTACCCGCTTGCAGGCTGGATTGGTGCCGGCGCGGGGCTTTCGGTTGCGGCGATTGTCCTCGCCATCATCGGCGCGGTCGGGGTGGCGGCCGTGCTGCGCCTCTGGCCCTCCGACGATCAGGCTGTCTTGGCTCACGATCACCCGGACCTTCCGCCCGATCACCCGCATCTAGCCGAACACGCGCCGCATCACGCCCATCCCATCGTCATCGACGACCTGCACCGCCGCTGGCCGAGGGCGGCGTGATGTCACGGCTTTGCGGCGGCATCACGGCCCGGCGGCGGGCCAGTTCACGGTAAAGCGCCTCTCGTGACACGCCGATCTCGGCGGCAACGCCTTGCAGTTGGCCCTTGCCGGGAAGGGCATTCCCGTCGCTCAGCCAGGCGTCGAGCCGTGCGCTGACGGTCGGGAAGGGCCGCACCTCGACGCGGAAACGGGCCTCCTGCACGGCACGCGTCAGATGCGCGGCCCATCCCGCCGCAAGAATGGAGTCCTGCCGAATTCGGGCGTGGAAAGAGACCAGCGGCAGCGCTCGCGCCTCGGTGCTGCCCACGGCCACGGCCCAACAGTGGGTGCGTGCGGCATAGGCAGAGGCTTCGGCGGGCACCTTCGCCGCAATTGGCGAGATCGTTGGCCTGTTGCGCGCCGACTCTGCGACTGACTGGACCCGCGTCGATATCGAGGCCCTGCGTCAGCACCTGATCGACATGGACAACGTGACGCTACGCAGCGAAGTTGCGGTGGCGGAGGTGCCGGAGGGTGCCGTCTTTTCGGTCACCTCAAACGATGCCAACGTGGTCGCCACTATCCAGCGGATGGTCACGGCGCACGCGGCGACGATGGACGATCCGTCCGGGTGGCGCTACGACGCGGTCGCCACGGCAACAGGCGCGGACCTGACCGTGACGGGCGACGCGGCGCAAATCCGTGCGCTCGGCTTCATCGGTGTCATGACGGTCGGCATGCACCACCAGGCCCATCACTGGGCCATCGCAACCAGGGCCGCGCCGCATCAGTGATCAGGCAGCAGGATAGCTCGTGAAGACCTCGGTCGTCCCATCCCGGCGGATCAGGATCACGTCATAGGCGTCCCTTTCGCCTTCCGGCCCCATCCCGGGCGAGCCGTAAGGCATGCCAGGGACTGCCAGCCCGATCGCATCAGGACGTTCGGACAGCAGCCGACGGATGTCGGCAGCCGGGACGTGGCCCTCGAGGGTATAGTCGGCCGTCGTTGCGGTGTGGCAGGAGGCAAGCGCGTCCGAGATACCACGGTCGCGCTTGAACGCTGCCAGATCCTCGATGCTGCGTTCCTCGAAGCTGACCGAGAAACCGTTGTCGCGCAGGTGGCCGATCCAGCTGTTGCAGCACGGGCAACCGGGGTCCTTGACGACATGAATCCCCGGATCGCCCTCCGCATGCAGGGGCACGGCAGCAAGACCGGCAAGAGAGGGAACTGCGAGAAGAAGCGTGCGTCGGTCGATCAGCATGTCAGTCATCCTTTTCGTCTTGGGCGAAAGATAGCGTCTTGCGGGCAATCGGCGAGTGTCTGAGTGCGATGGCAAACCTTGATCGGCAGACGCCGATCCGAGTTTCATTGTGAACAGGGTCGACCATGGACGTCCTTTTCTACCCAAGGACTCGCCGGATCTTGGGCAGGGCAAAGCGTCGATCCTCGTGATAGTCGATGATGCTGGCAAATCGCCCGTCCGCGTCGAACAGGAACACGCCGGCGGTGTGGTTCATAGTGTAATCGCCACCGTCGCGCGGAACCTTTTCGAACCGCGCGCGAAATCCTGCGACGGCGCGTTCGACTTCTGCCACCGGTCCTGTAATCCCTGTGATGCGGGGATCAAAGCTCGCCAGATAGTCAGACAAGACCGGTCCAGTGTCGCGTTCGGGATCCACGGTGATGAACACTACGTTCAATCGGTCGGCGGCAGGACC
>AYNO01000183.1 GCA_000500915.1 Rhodobacter sp. CACIA14H1 | reverse complement strand
GACGGGCTGGCCGGACCGGACGCTTTCGTCGGCGGCAAGACAGATGGCGAGGGATTGGACCGCGTCTTCCATGTGACGGGTCAGGTCGATGTCTTCGGTGATGGCGCGGGCCATGTAGGCCTGTTCGCGTTCGCACAGTTCCTGATGGCCGGGTTCGTCGGCCATGCTCAGGTCCTGGTCGGGTTGGCCGACGCGGTGGACGCGGATGGTTGACGTCTTGGTGTGCGTGTCATGGTCGTCGGAGCGCGCGCTTTCCGGCATGCGGATCGAGACGGCGCCGTTCGGGCTGACCACGTCCTTCACGAAGAAGGCGGTGTCGGACATCATGGGGCCCCAGCCCGCCTCGTACCAGCCCACCGAGCCGTCGGCGAAGAGGACCTGGAAATGGCCGTAATTGTACATTTCGGGCGCGATTTCGTTGGACAGGCGCAGGCCCATGCCCCGCACCTCCACCGGTTTGGCGTCGGTGATCTGGCACATGACATCGACGTAATGGACGCCGCAATCGACGATGGGAGAGGTGGTCTGCATGAGGGTCTTGTGGACCTCCCATGTCGGGCCCGAGGATTGCTGGTTCAGGTTCAGGCGAAAGACATAGGGGCCGCCCAGGGCGCGGGCTTCGGAGATCAGTCGCATCCATGACGGGTGGTGGCGCAGGATGTAGCCGATCACCAGCTTGCGGTTGTTGGCCTTGGCGCAATCGACCACGCGGCGGGCATCGGCGGTGGTGGTGGCGAGGGGTTTTTCGACGAAGACATGGGCGCCCTGTTCCATCGCCATGCAGGCGTAATCGGCATGGCTATCGGAATAGGTGGAAATGTTGACGAGGTCGGGTTTCAGCCGGTTTAGAGCCTGTTTGTAGTCCGGTTCGATGCTGTAGCCCGACAGGGCGGGGTCGAGGTTCGGGGTGGAGCGGTTGACCAGCCCCACCAGATCGAAGGCCGGATTGCGGTGATAGGCCAGCGCGTGGCTGCGGCCCATGGTGCCGAGGCCTGCGACGAGGGTGCGGATGGGCGTGGTCATTTGACGGCTCCTGCGGTGATGCCGCGGATGAGTTGGCGCGAGAAGATCAGGTAGAGGACAAGAACGGGGACGATGGCCAGCGACAGGGCGGCAAGGACGGCGTTCCAGTTGGTGACGAACTGGCCGATGAAGACCTGCGAGCCGAGGGTGATGGTCTTGGTTTCCTCGGATGGCGCAAGGATCAGGGGGAACCAGAGGTCGTTCCAGATCGGGATCATGGTGAAGACGGCGACGGTCGCCATGGCGGGGCGGACCAGCGGCAGGACGAGGGTGAAGAAGATGCGGTATTCCGATAGCCCGTCTATGCGCCCCGCGTTCTTCAGGTCGTCCGAGACGGAGCGCATGAATTCCGACAGGATGAAGACGGCAAGGGGCAGCCCCTGGGCGGTATAGACGAGGATCAGGGCGGTCAATGTATTCACTAAACCGGCCGAAACCATCAGTTCGAGGATCGCCACGGTGCCGAGGCGGATGGGGATCATGATGCCCAGCGCAAGGTAGAGCCCCATCAGGAGGTTGCCGCGGAAGCGGTATTCCGAAAGGGCGAAGGCCGCCATCGCGCCGAAGAGCAGGACGAAGAACAGGCTGGCGACCGTGACGGTCATGGAATTCAGGAAATACTGGAAGAAGTCGCCCTGTTGCAGGACGGTCGTATAGCCCACGAGGTCCCAGTTGCCGGGCATCGGCGGCATCAGCGGTTCGGCAAAGATGGCGCGGCGGGATTTGAAGCTGTTGATGACGATGACGAAGACCGGGAACAGCGCGATCAGCGTGTAGGTCAGCAGGATCGCATGGGCGGCGATACTGCGTCCGGTATGGGTGCGGGTTCTGGACATCGGCCCCCTCTCAGAACTGATAGCGGCGCAGCCGCGTCTGGATGCCGAAGAGGTAGATGCAGACCCCCACGAGGATGATGGCGAACATGGCAGTGGCGATGGTCGCACCCATATGGGGGTCGCCCAGTTGCAGCTGGAAGCCGAAGAAGGTGCGATAGAGGAAGGTGCCGAGGATGTCGGTCGAGAAGTTCGGTCCCGCCAGCGCACCCTGGGCCACGTAGATCAGGTCGAAGGAGTTGAAATTGCCGACGAAGGTGAGGATCGAGATGATCCCGATAGAGGGCAGGATGAGAGGCAGCTTGATCTTCCAGAACTGCGACCAGCCGGTGAGGCCGTCCATTTCCGCCGCCTCGATCACGTCGTCGGGGATGGAGAGGAGGGCGGCGTAGATCAGCATCATGGGGATGCCCACGAATTGCCAGACGGAGACGAGGGCGAGGGTGGTCAGGGCGTATTCCTCTTTGCCCAGCCAGGGGGCGAAGAGGAACTTGAGTCCGACCGCATCCAGCATCCCCGGCGCGATGCCCCAGATGGGCGACAGGATCAGCTTCCAGACGAAGCCCACGATGACGAAGGACAGGATGGTGGGGATGAAGATGGCGGTGCGGTAGAAGGCGGCCATGCGGAGCTTCGGGCTGGACAGCAGGGCGGCCAGCAGGATGCCGATGGGGTTCTGCACAGCCATGTGGATGATGAAGAACCAGCAGTTGTTCCAGAGCGCGTTCCAGAAGGCGGTGGACCAGCGGGGGTCGCCGAAAAGTGTCTCGAAATTGGCCAGACCGACGAAGACGCGGGCGCGGTCGGCAAGGTTGTAGAGCGACAGGTTCAGTGTCCCGAAAAGCGGGATGATCATGATGGCGGTATAGACCAGCACGGCGGGCGCAAGGAATACGCCGATATGCCAGCGGAAAGGCTTCCGTCGTGCCATGACGCCCTCATTTTCTGTCTGGAAAATCCTCGGGGGGTCCGGGGGCCGAAAGCCCCCAGTCCTGTCGGTTCGGCCCGCGCTTACT
Organism: Rhodobacter sp. CACIA14H1; assembly: GCA_000500915.1. Taxonomy (GTDB): domain Bacteria; phylum Pseudomonadota; class Alphaproteobacteria; order Rhodobacterales; family Rhodobacteraceae; genus Paragemmobacter. Next base: position 4,757 of record AYNO01000183.1, on the reverse strand, counting down.
TCTGCGGTTCGTACCAGCTTGCCAGACCGTCCTGCAGGCGCTTGCCGGCGTCGGCGGGGGTTTCGGTGCCCTTGATCACGTTGGCCGAGGCGTTCCACGTCTCGTTTTCAAGGTTCGGGGTGCCGCGCGACAGGATCTGGTAGGTGGACCGGATCGTGGACTGGCACTTGCCGCGCCAGGACACGAATTCCTGCGCCAGCGGGTCCTGCATTTCCACCGGGGTGGAGTTCAGGCTGAAGAAGCCCGGCAGGGCATTGGCGTAGAGCGCCGCGAATTCCGGGCTGCCGACCCATTCGAGGAAGGTCTTGGCGGCTTCGGCATTCGGGGATTTGGCGTTCATGCCGATCGCGATGTCGGTGTGGTCCGAGATGTAGCAGGTGTCGCCCGCTGCCGCGACCGGCGGCGGGAAGGCGCCCATGGCGAATTGCGCCTGCGTGTTGAAGCCGGAGATTTCCCACGAACCGGCCGGATAGATGGCGGCGCGGCCGAGGGTGAACAGGTTCTGGCTGTCGGGATAGGTCTGGGCTTCGAAGCCGTCACCCAGATAGTCCTTCCAGCGGGCCAGTTCTTCGAACGGGGCGACCCATTGCGGATCGGTCAGCTTCTGTTCGCCCTTGATCAGGGCGAGGCGGCCTTCTTCGCCCTTCCAGTAGTTGGGGCCGATGTTGTTGTAGCCCATCGTGGCGGCTTCCCACTGGTCGTTGGTGCCCATCGCCATGGGGATATAGGTGCCGTCTGCCTTGATCTTGTCCAGCGCGGCGAAGAATTCGTCGCGGGTGGTGGGGACGGCGATGCCCAGCGCATCGAAGGCGTCCTTGTTGTAGATGAAGCCGTGGATCACCGATGCCATCGGGATGCAGAAGGTGGCCGCGCCGTCATCCGTCTGCCATGCGGACTTTGCCACCGGCGAGAAGTTGGCCATGGAGGCCAGACCCGACAGGTCGGCCAGATGGCCCTGGTTGTAGAGTTCCAGCGAGGCGTCGAAGGGGCGGCAGGTGATCAGGTCGCCCGCGCTGCCAGCGGCGAGTTTGGAGTTGAGGGCGGCGTTGTATTCCGCAGGCGCGGTCGGCGCGAAGACGACCTTGATGCCGGGGTTCTGCGCCTCGAACGCCGGGATGATGGTTTCCTGCCAGATGGTCAGGTCATCGTTGCGCCAGCTTTCGATGGTGAGGGTGACGTCCTGCGCCGATGCCGCGCCACCCAGAAGGGTGGAGGCGAGCAGGGCGAAACGGAAGGTCTTGGTCATCGAGATACTCCCTGTTGGTGGCCTTATGCGTTCAAAGCGGCGAGGGCCGGGCCGAGTGCCCCGCCGCTGTTCGTGAGTTCTTCCCCTGCCCTTTCGGGCGAGGCACCGGCGGCAATGAGCACGGCCGGTTTCACCGCCCCGCCCGTCTGGCCGAGCGCGTGTCTTGCGGTTTCGATACCGGTGCCGGAAATGGCCGAAACGATGCGGGCGGCGCGGTCCACCAGCTTGGCGTTGTCGGCCACGAGGTTGACCATGTAGCCGTCATGAACATGGCCCAGCAGGATGCCCATGCGGACCGACAGCATGTTCAGCGCGGCCTTCTGCGCGGTGGCGGCGCCCATGCGGGTGGAGCCGTTGATGACTTCGGGGCCGGTGTCGAGGAGGATGGAAATGTGGCTCTGTTCCAGCAGTTTCGACCCCGCGACATTGGCGATGCCGACGACGGTGAGGCCTGCCTTGGCGGCAAGGTCTGCGATGACGCGCGTGTAGGGGGTGGAGCCGGAGGCGGAGAGGCAGAGGATGGTGTCGCCCTTTGCCAGCCCTGCATTGCGGAAGTCGGCTTCGGCCAGTGCGGGGTCATCCTCGACCGATCCGGTCATGTGGAGGAGGGCGGCGGTGCCGCCTGCGAAGAGCATGGGGGTGGCGGCGGGCGGGATGCCGAAGGTGCCCGCAAGTTCCAGCGCGTCGGCCAGCGCCATGAGGCCGGAGGACCCGGCACCCGCATAGGCCAGTTTGCCGCCTGCCCGCAGGCTGTCGGCGGCGGCGGTGGCCGCCTGTTCGATGGCGGGGATGGCAGGGCGGACGGTGGCGAGCGCGGCAAGTTGCGCGTCGAGGAGATGCGACAGGGCAACGGGGCCCGGCAGGCCGTGAAGGCCTGCGGAATGGGGATGACGTGCCTCTGTCGGGCGGTCGGCCATGTGATTCCTCTCTGTTGCGACTGACAATGCCAAAATAATACCAATTGTAAAGCACCTTTCGATTTTGCAGGTGCGGCATGGGGTTTTCGGCCCGTTTCGCCAAGGCGCTTCCCATTTGGTATTGTTTTGGTATTGTGATGGCGGAAGGGATTCGCCATGCAGTTCTTCCTTGGCATAGACGGGGGCGGCACGGGGTGCCGGGCGGCGGTGGCCGATGCGGCGGGCGTCGTGCTGGGCCGTGGGGAAGCGGGTCCTGCGAATATCGCGTCCGACCCTGTCGGCGCGGCGCGGAACATTCTGGTTGCGGCAGAGGCAGCGGTGGCGGCAGCGGGCGGGGGTGAGGTTGTCGCGGCAGGGTTGGGGCTGGCAGGCGCCAATGCGGCAGGGGTGGCGGAACGGTTGCGGGACGCCCTGCCCTATCGGCGGATGGCGGTGGTGACGGACGGGATCACGGCGGTGAAGGGCGCGTTGGGCGCTGCGGATGGCGTGGTGGCGGCGCTGGGGACCGGGTCGGTCTTTGCGGTGCAGCGCGGCGGGGCGATCCGCCAGATCGGCGGGCGCGGGCTAGTGCTGGGGGACGAGGCGAGCGGGGCGTGGATCGGGCGGGCGGTGCTGTCGGCGGCGCTGCGTGCGGTGGACGGATTTGCACCGATAACGCCGCTGCTGGCGGGGCTGGTGGAAGAGATGGGGGGGCCGGACGGCGTGGTGGCCTTTTCCCTGCGGGCGCGTCCGGCGGATTTCGCGGCACTGGCGCCGAGGGTGGTCGAAAGCGGCGATCCGGCGGCGGTTTCGATCATGGCACGGGCCGAGGCGGATGTGGTGGAGGCGGTGCAGGTGCTGATGGGTATGGATGACCTTCCGCTGGTGTTTTTGGGCGGGTTAGGGACTGTTTTTGCCCGTCGTATGGGGTCGCGGTTCCGGTTGCGGCAACCTTCGGGATCGGCCTTGGACGGGGCGCTGATGCTGGCGCGGGAGGCAGCGTGATGGAGCGGCTGTTCGCGCCGGAAGGGTTCGTGGAGGTGGGGGCGGGGCCGCTGTACCTGCAACTGCAACGGCGGATCGGCGACGCGATTGCTTCGGGGCGGCTGAAGCCGGGGGACAGTCTGCCGCCGGAGCGGGACATGGCGGCGATGACGGGGCTGAGCCGTGTCACGGTGCGCAAGGCGGTGGAGGGGCTGGTTGCGTCTGGCCAACTGGTGCAGAAGCGCGGGTCCGGCACTTTCGTCGCGCTACGGGTGGAGCGGCTGGAGCAGGCGCTGAGCCTGTTGACCAGTTTCACCGAGGATATGGCGCGGCGCGGGAAGAGCGTGGAGTCGGTCTGGCTGGCGCGGGGGCTGCATGCGCCCGCGCCCGAGGAGGTGATGGCGCTGGGTCTTGGCGCGGGGGATCGAGTCGCGCGGCTGGAGCGGGTGCGGCGGTCGGACGGGGTGCCGCTGGCTATCGAGCGGGCGTCCCTGTCGGCGCAGGTCCTGCCGGAACCGGAGGCGGTAGAGGCGTCCTTGTATGCGGTCTTGCAGGCGCGGGGGCTGCGACCCGTGCGGGCGGTGCAGCGGATTTCGGCGGCCAATCTGGGGGTGCGGGATGCCGAATTGCTGGGCGTGCCGGCGGGGGCGGCGGGGCTGCGGATCGAACGGATCGGATATCTGCCGGACGGGCGGGTGGTGGAATTCACAAGGTCGCTCTATCGCGGCGACGCCTATGACTTCGCGGTGGAGCTGAAGCTGCCGGAAGCGGAAAGGACAGACCAATGACCAGCCACATGGCGCGTGAGGTGGGCGAGATTCCGCAGGTTTCGAGACGATTCCTGATGGAATCGCGGGGGGCTTTGACGGCGGCGGCGGAGGCGATGCGGGCGGCTGATCCCGGGCTGATCGTGACGGTGGCGCGGGGGTCTTCGGACCATGCGGCGACCTATCTGAAATATGCGGTGGAGCTGCTGGCGGGGGTGCCGGTCGCGTCGGTCGGGCCTTCGGTGGCGTCGGTCTATGGGCGGCCCTTGCGGCTGGGCGGGGCGGCCTGTGTGGGGATTTCGCAATCGGGGCGCAGTCCCGACATCGTGGAGATGATGCGGGCGGCAGGGGCTGGCGGGGCGCTGACGGTGGCGATCACCAATTTCGCGGACAGTCCGATGGCCGAGGTTTCGGCGCATTGCCTGCCCTTGCTGGCGGGGGTGGAGCAGTCGGTGGCGGCGACCAAGACCTTCGTGACATCGGTCCTGGCGGGGCTGGCGCTGGTGGCGGAGTGGCAGGAGGATGCGGCGCTGCGGGCTGCGGTGGCCGGGTTGCCGGATGCCTTTGCCGCCGCGCTGTCGCTGGACTGGTCGCCGCTGGCGGCGCGGATGGCGCGGGCGCAGTCCGGTTTCGTGCTGGGGCGGGGACCGGCCTTTGCGATTGCCAGCGAATGTGCGCTGAAGCTGAAGGAGACCTGCGGGCTTCATGCCGAGGCCTATTCGGCGGCAGAGGTGCTGCACGGACCATCGGCCATCGTGCAGGCGCAGTTTCCCGTCCTGGCGCTGGCGGTGGAGGATGCGGCGCAGGCCGGCGTGGTGCAGACGGCAGAGCGGCTGGCGGCGCAGGGGGCGGATGTGTTCGTGA
>AYNO01000182.1 GCA_000500915.1 Rhodobacter sp. CACIA14H1 | reverse complement strand
GCCGGAATGTCGCAGGCGCACCGGCAGTAGAATCGATGCCGCAGCTCCCGTCCGGCAGGGGCAAATCATTTTGAACTTGAAATTCTTATGTTGACAGCCCGCCCCCCGCCGTGAACCATCCCGCCAGCCAGCAACGGGGGGTCAGATGGCCAATGCTCCGCTCGGCCCGACGGGCCATGCCGATACCTTCACCCGTGCCAACCTTCCGCCCATGGACCTGTGGCCGAACCTGCGGCTGGCGGGCTTCGACTATCCCGACTGGCTGAACGCCGCCGTGGAACTGACCGACCGGATGGTGGACCGCGGCTTCGGCGACCATACCGCGCTGATCGGCAACGGCCGCCTGCGCACCTACAAGGAACTGTCGGACTGGACCAACCGCATCGCCCATGCGCTGGTGGATGACTACGGCGTGAAACCCGGCAACCGCGTGCTGATCCGGTCGGCCAACAACCCCGCCATGGTGGCCTGCTGGCTGGCCGCGACCAAGGCGGGGGCGGTGGTCGTCAACACCATGCCCATGCTGCGGGCGGGAGAGTTGGCAAAGATCGTGGACAAGGCGCAGATCACCCACGCCCTCTGCGACACCCGCCTGATGGAGGAACTGGTCCTCTGCCAGAAGGCCAGCCGCCACCTGCATACGGTCGTGGGCTTCGACGGCACCGCAAACCACGACGCCGAACTCGACCGCATCGCCCTGAAGAAGCCGGTCAGGTTCACCCCGCCCCCCACGGGCCGCGACGATGTGGCCCTGCTGGGCTTCACCTCCGGCACCACGGGCGAACCCAAGGCCACGATGCATTTCCACCGCGACCTCCTGATCATCGCCGACGGCTATGCGCGGGACGTGCTCAAGGTGACACCGGACGATGTCTTCGTGGGTTCCCCGCCGCTGGCCTTCACCTTCGGCCTCGGCGGCCTTGCCATCTTCCCCCTGCGCTTCGGCGCGGCGGCGGCGCTGCTGGAACAGGCCAGCCCGCCCAACATGATCGACATCATCACCGAACACCGCGCCACGGTCTGCTTCACCGCCCCCACCGCCTACCGCGCCATGCTCAAGGCCATGGCCGAAGGCGCGGACCTCTCCTCGCTCCGCGCTGCGGTCAGCGCGGGCGAAACCCTGCCCGCCCCCGTTTACGAAGAATGGATCGCCCGCACCGGCAAGCCCATGCTGGACGGCATCGGCGCGACCGAGATGCTGCACATCTTCCTGACCAACCGCTTCGACGACCACCACCCCGCCTGCACCGGCCGCCCCGTCACGGGATACGAGGCGCGGATCGTCGGCGACGACATGCAGGAACTTCCCCGGGGCGAGGTCGGCCGCCTTGCCGTGCGCGGCCCCACCGGCTGCCGCTACATGGCCGATGACCGGCAGGCGCATTACGTGAAGGACGGCTGGAACCTGACGGGCGACAGCTTCTGGCAGGACGACGACGGCCGCTTCCACTTCGCCGCCCGCTCGGACGACATGATCATCAGCGCAGGCTACAACATCGCCGGGCCCGAGGTGGAGGCGGCGCTGCTTTCCCACCCCGCCGTCATGGAATGCGCCGTCATCGGCGCCCCGGACGAAGACCGTGGCCAGATCGTCGAGGCGCATGTCGTCCTTGCCACCGGCCAGACGGGCGACCCGCTGATGGTCAAGCTGCTGCAGGACCATGTGAAGAAGGTGATCGCCCCCTACAAATACCCCCGCCGCATCGTCTTTGCCGACGCCCTGCCGAAAACCCAGACCGGCAAGATCCAGCGGTTCCGCCTGCGCGGTCAGAGCGGCATGGACGCCCCGTGATTCTGCGCCATGAAGCGGATGAAGTTGTCGCGGAACTGGCGCGTATGGGCATGGGCCAGACGGTCCGCCTCCGCCACGTCGCGGGCGCGGATCGCCTCCAGCATCTCGGCATGTTCGCCGGTCAGCAGAAAGCCGTCAGAGGTGCGCTCGATATAGTCGAAATGCAGGTGCAGCATCCGCCGCCCCTGATCCAGCAGCCTTTCATAGAACCCCGCCAGATAAGGATTCTTCCCCGCCGCCGCGATGGCCATGTGAAAGCCCTTGTTTGCCGCGCTCATCGCCAGATGGTCGCCGGTCGCCACCGCCGCCTCGAACCGCGCCTGCGCCGCCGCGATGGCCACCAGGTCGTCGCTGTCCCGCAACTCCGCCGCCAGCCGCGTGTTGACCCGCTGCGCGATGTCCAGCGCCTCGACATATTTCGGGAAGGCCGTCACATCCAGCGGTGCCACGATGGTGGACCGGTTGGGCAGCATCACCACCAGCTCCTCGCCCGCCAGCCGGATCAGCGCCTCGCGCACCGGCGACCGCGACATGCCGAAACGGTCGGCCAGCGTCGTCTCGTCCAGCAGGTGGCCGGGCGGCAGGGCCAGCGTCAGGATCTCGTCGCGCAGCGTCTCGTAGGCGAACCGCATCCCGGTCCCGCGCACGCGCCGCCCGTCCTGCACCTCGTGCCCGTCATCCATGCCGCGCCATCCCTTGCCATACCGCCCCAGCCTAGTCCGGGCCAGCCTACCTGTCGACACAGATTATTTTTCCCTTGACCCGACTCGTCCAGCAGGTCTATCCCGATAGTCGACACTCTGCCGACAAAACATGCAACCGGAGGCTTCGATGCTCAGGCTCCAAGGGGTCATGCCCGCCCTCGTCACCCCCTTCGACGCGCAGGGCGACATCGACTTCGCCGCCTTCGGCCGCCACATGGACATGCTGCGGGCGGCGGGCGTGTCGGGCTGGGTGCCCTGCGGGTCGTCGGGCGAATACAACCTGATGTCCGACGCCGAACGCGACGCCGTCCTGCGCTTCGTCAGGGACAATGCAAGGCCCGGCGAAACCCTGATCGCGGGGACCAACGCGCCCTTTACCGCAGGCGTCATCACCAATACCCTGCGGGCAAAGGAACTGGGCTATCACGCCGTCCTGCTGGCCGTGCCCTTCTACACCAAACCCGCGCAGGCCGAAATCATCCGCCATTTCAACGCGGTGATCGACGCGACGGGGATGGACATCGTCCTTTATTCCTACCCCGGCAAGGATGGTGTCGAAATCGGATACGAGGCGCTGGATGCCCTTGCCGACAACCCGCATATCATCGGGATCAAGGAATCCTCGGGCGTCCTGCAACGCGCCATCGGCATTTCCACCCGCTATGCGGGCCGCATCCAGCTTGTCAGCGGATCGGACGACATCGCATGGGACTTCATGCACTGGGGTGCCGACTCGTGGATCTGCGGCCCCGCCAATTGCATGGCCAGACCGGTCTGCGAGATGGACGCCGCCTTCCGCGCCGGCAACCACGCCCGCGCGAAAGAGATCATGCAGGCCCTCTGGCCCGCGATGAACGTGCTGGAATCCGGCAAGTTCGTGCAGAAACTGAAATACGGCTGCGAATTGCAGGGCAATCCCGTGGGCGGCTGCCGGATGCCCTTCGGTCCGCTGACCGACGCGGAAAAGGCCGAATTCGCCGCCGCGATGCAGGTCGTCCTCGACTGGACATGACCGTGGCAGCCGGACACCGCCCCGCGCTGCCCGATACCGTGCCGGTCCGGTCGGCACCGGCGGCGACGAAGGGGGTGTTCTCTGCCACCGGACAGGGGAATCCTGACCCGATCCATGCGGCCAAGACCGCAAGGCCGACGGGCGACCCGGTGACCCGGCGCCCCACCGTTTCGACAGGTTCTGGGAGGACCGCATGACCCGCAAGACTGCCCTCATCACCGGCGCAGGCCGTGGCATCGGCGCCGCCGTCGCCCGCGAGATGCACGCCCGCGGCTACGCGGTTGCCCTGATGTCGCCCTCGGAAAACTGCGAGACACTCGCCGCCGAACTGGGCGGCGTCGCCTTCCGTGGCGTGGCGCAAAGCGCGGATGACCTGAAGGGCATCGTCGATACCGCCATGTCCGCCTACGGCCGCATCGACGCGGTGCTGAACCACACCGGCCACCCGCCCAAGGGCGACCTGCTGGACATCACGGACGAGAATTGGGACCTCGCCAATGACATGATCGTCAAATCGGTCGTCCGCATGGCCCGCCTCGTCACGCCCATCATGGAAGGGCAGGGCGGCGGGTCCATCGTCAACGTCACCACCTATGCGGCCTTCGAACCCTCGCCCTGGTTTCCCGCCTCCTGCGTCTATCGGGCAGGCGTGTCCTCCTTCGCCAAGCTCTATGCCGACCGCTACGGGGCCAAGAACATCCGCATGAACTGCCTGATGCCGGGCTTCACCGACAGCCTCGACGTCGGCAAATTCGCCGACCTGCCCGCCCTGAAGCGCATCGCCAGGGTCGAGGAACAGGCCAAGGCCGCCGCCTTCCTGCTGACCGACGACTCCTCCTACATCACGGGCCAGAGCCTCCGCGTGGACGGCGGCATCACCCGCCACGTCTGACCGGACCGGGGCCACCCATGCGCAGCGCATACCACATCGACGGCACATGGACCGCCCCCGCCAAAACCCCGCGGGACGGCAACGGACCTTCCGGCACCGGCCGCGACCTCGGCCACCGGCACCGAGACAGGTGCCCCGAACCCGGACAGATCACACACCCGACCTCCGAAACGCTGAGGGGGCGGGTCCTGCGATGAAATTCGAACGCGAACTCGACCTCCTCCTCGTCCATTGCCAGGGAGAGACCGGCAAGGTCATCACCGCCGGCGCAGCGGAAATCCCCGGCGCGACGATCCTTGAAAAGATGAACCATATCAACGACGTGGATGACAGCCTGCGCCGCTTCGTCACCTTCGAACCCCGCGCCCATGTCGCGCAGTCGGTCAACCTGCTGCTGCCCCCCACCCGCCCCGATGCCGACGCCGCCTTCATCGTGCTGCAAGCCGACCGCGCCCATCCCATGAGCGGATCGAACTGCATCTGCGTCGTCACCGCTCTGCTGGAATCGGGCCGCATCCCGATGCGGGAACCGGAAACCACCGTCCGCCTCGACACTGCCGCCGGCCTCGTCACCGCCCGCGCACGCTGCGAAAACGGGCGCTGCCTGTCTGTCAGCCTCGACAACGTCCCCGCCTTCGCGCTGGCGCTCGACGCCACCCTGCAGACCACGTCCTTCGGCCCCCTCACCGCCGACGTAGCCTTCGGCGGCGTGTTCTACGCCCTTGTCGATGTCCACCAGACCGGCCTGGCCATCGCCCCCGAAAACGCCCGCGCCCTGGCCGAGGCGGGCATCGCCATCAAGGCCGACCTTGCCGGACAGGTCAGCGTCGCCCATCCCGACATCCCCGGCCTGACCGAAATCGCCTATGTCATGTTCCGCGACCGCGACCCGGACGGCGCGGTCCGCACCTGCACCACGCTGAAACCGGGGCGGGTGGACCGTTCGCCCTGCGGGACCGGATCTTCTGCCAACCTCGCCTGCCTGCACGCCCGCGGGCAGGTCGCAATCGGTGATATCCGCACCTCGCGCAGCACCATCGGCGGCACCTTCACGGCGCAGGCCATCGCGGAAACCACCGTCGGCCCGCACCGCGCCATCATCCCCCGCATCACCGGTCAGGCATGGGTCTATGGCCGCGAAACCCTGCGCCTCTCGCCCGACGATCCCTTCCCCGCAGGCTTTGCCCTGTCCGACACATGGGGCCCGCAGGTGGGCGACCTGACCTGATCCGTCCCCTCGTCCGGCTCCTACTCTGGTGACGGCCCCGGCAGCGCGGCAGCCCCGCCCTCCGCCTCCGGGTCCGGCCCGTCGATCAACAGATCGGGCTGCGCCAGCGCCTCCACCTTCGCGCGGTCCGTGATCGTCACCCGTGCGCCTTCCACGCGCAGACCATCCGCCTCCAGCGATTTCAGCGCGCGCGACAGGTTTTCAGGCGTCATCCCCAGATAAGAGGCAAGAAACCGCTTCTCGATCGGCAACTGGTAGGACGATGCCCCCGCCACCTCGGCCTGCTGCAACAGCCAGGCGGCAATCCTCTCGCGCGAGTTCCGCAGTTTCAGCGTCTTGGCATGGCGCACCATCGTGCGGAAATTCCCCGCCAGATCGTTGATGACCGAAACCGCGAATTCGGGGTCCTGCCGGAAGGTCGCCCGCAGGTCCGACGCCGGCACAAGGATGATCCGCGACCGCTCCAGCGTCCGCGCGGACATCAGATAGGGCGCATCCCGGATACAGGCGGCAAGGATGAAGGTGCCCACGGGGCGCAATATCCCCATGGTGCATTCCCGCCCGCCCCAGTCGGCATAAAGCTCCACCAGCCCTTCCACCACGATGTGCAGGAAATCCGCCGGATCGCCCTGCCGCACCAGTTCCAGCCCCGCCGGAAAGTTCTGGGCATAGCAGCCCTGCATCAGCGCCTCGAAATGTGCCTGCCGCATGTCGCGGAACAGGGGCAGGTGGCGGATTCCGGGCAAGTCCTGGGCGCGCAAGGGAAACCCTCCACTGGTTGACAAAAATCAACCTAGACCAGCCTGCCGCCAACCGCAACGCAGCGCAGCGCCTCTCCGGCGCGACCGTTACATTCCGTGCAGCGGCTTCTGCCGGCGTCGCCAGCCCACGGCCGCCACCGCCGCCGCGCGTGTCAGCTCCCGCCACTGTTCCAGCGCCCCAAGCAGGTCCGTCCCGGCAGGCAACGCCAGCGAAAGCTCCGTCTCGCCCGCCGCAATCTCCAGCCGCCCCGCAGGATGCGCCCGCATCCACGCCGTCCGCTCGGCCTCGGTCGCGCGGACGGGAAACCGCAGCGCCAGCCGCAGGCCCGCCGCCGTTGCGGTCACGGTGAATTCCGGCGCCTCGGCCCCGTCGCGGGCAAAGACGGTGTCGCCCTCCCGCTCCACACCCGCGAACCCCGCCGCGACCAGTGCCTCTTCGATCCCCGTCACGCGACCAGCGCCTCGGCCTTCTTCAGGTCAACGCTCACCAACTGGCTGACGCCCTGCTCCTGCATCGTCACGCCGAACAGCCGGTCCATCCGCGCCATCGTCACCGCATGGTGCGTGATGATCAGGAAGCGCGTATCCGTCCGCCGCGTCATCTCGTCCAGCAGGTCGCAGAACCGCGTCACGTTGGCGTCGTCCAAAGGCGCGTCCACCTCGTCCAGCACGCAGATCGGCGCGGGATTGGCTAGGAACACCCCGAAGATCAGCGCAAGCGCGGTCAGCGTCTGCTCGCCCCCCGACAGCAGCGACAGCGTCGCCAGCTTCTTCCCCGGCGGCTGGCACATGATTTCCAGCCCCGCCTCCAGCGGGTCGTCCGACTCCACCAGAACCAGCCGCGCCTCGCCCCCGCCGAACAGATGCGTGAACAGGGTCGAGAAATTGGCATTCACCTGCTCGAAGGCCGTCAGCAGCCTTTCGCGCCCCTCGCGGTTCAGCCCCGCGATGCCCGCCCGCAGCTTCTTGATCGCCTCTTCCAGATCGACCTTTTCCTTGGCCAGTGTGTCATATTCCTCCGACACCGCCTTGGCATCTTCCTCGGCTCGCAGGTTGACGGCCCCCAGCGCCTCGCGCTGGCGCTTCAGGCGGTTCACCTCGGTATCCAGCGTTTCGGCATCCGGCATCCGGTCGGGATCGGCCTTCAGCGTGGCCAGCAACTGTTCGGCGGTGCTTTCCGTCTCCTCGAAGATGCGCTCGGCGGCATAGGCGACCGTCTCGCGTGCCGCCTCCATCCGCGCCTCGGCCCGCGCCCGCGCCTCCCGCGCCTCGCCCGCCGCCCGCTCCGCGTCCCGCTCTGCGGCCTGCGCCCCGCGCAGCGCAGCCTCCGCCTCGGCCAGCGCATCCGCC
>AYNO01000181.1 GCA_000500915.1 Rhodobacter sp. CACIA14H1 | reverse complement strand
CTTCTTGTACCTCGGCTCCTGCCAAACAGGTAAGCTTTCAAGTATGTCAAAAGCTTCGTCGTGCGCCGCTTGGCAATGCTCATGGGCATCGTACCACTCCTGCCACAGGTTTGTGGTCAGATCCGTTCTCATAGCACCTATACGTCCAGTTGGCCATATCAATTTTGCGATAGAATTCTGGAGGGAGTGGCGAACACCACCCGATGATAATGAAAGCGTAGCGTACGGAAATTCCGCCCGCGGTCAAGATTCGGGCCTGCCAAGCCCTCAGAGTAAAGAGTGCTGCCCGGGTGCTGCCCAAACCCGAAAGGATGGCCACTCTCTCCAAGGAAATCCGGTGTAACTGTCTGATTTTCTTGGAGGACTTGGTGCCGCTGAAGGGACTCGAACCCCCGACCCCATCATTACGAATGACGTGCTCTACCAGCTGAGCTACAGCGGCCTGGTGCCGGGCTATTAGCACCCCTCTTCGGCGGTGTGTAGCCCCCTTGGGCAGAAAAATGACGCGCCCCCGCGATTTCCCCTAGCGGGTGAAATCGTCGATCACCGCCACACCCGGAGGCATGGGTCCGTCGAAGGCCCGCAGCTCTGCGCTGGCCCCCGACAAGGGCACGGTGCGGGCGATCAGCGGGCCCATGTCCACCACCCCCCGCGTGATCAGGTCCAGCAGCGACGGGTATTTCCACGCCGGCATCCCCCGCGTGCCATAGACAGCAAGCTGCTTCATATAGACCGCGTTCATGTCGATCTCCATCCGCGCCGTATGGCCCGTGGGCAGCCCCACCTGCACATGCCGCCCCAGCGGCCGCAGGCAGCGGAGCGAGGCATTGGCCGTCGCCTCGATCCCCAGCGCCTCGATGGACACATGCGCCCCGCCGCCCGTCGCCTCGACGATCCGCTCGGCCACATCGCCGTCCCGCGCATCGAAGGCCGCCTCGGCCCCCAGCCGCAGCGCATGGGCCAGCTTTTCGGGCACCACATCCACCACCACCACCCGCGCCCCCAGCGCACGGCCCAGAAGCAGCGCCGACAGCCCGATTCCGCCCGTCCCGTGGATCGCCAGCCATTCCCCCGTGCGCAGCTCCGCCCGCCCCGTCAGCGCCTGCCACGCGGTCGTCACGCGGCAGCCCAGACCTGCGGCAAGGACGGGCGAAATCGCCTCCGGCAGGCGGGCAAGGTTGTGGCTGCGCGGGACGGAGATGTATTCCGCATAGGCCCCCGGTTCGCCGAATCCCGGCACGCGCTGCGACCGGCAGATCGTCGTGTTGCCGGACGCGCAATCGGGGCACTGCCCGCAGGCAAGGATGAAGGGCGCGATGACGCGGTCGCCCTTCTGCCAGCGCGACAGCGGCCCCGCCTCCACCACCTCGCCGCAATATTCGTGGCCGGGGATGGAGCCGGGCTTCACGCGCGGATGTTCCCCCACCCAGCCGTGCCAGTCGCTGCGGCAGATGCCGCAGGCCAGCACCTTCAGCACCACCCCGTCCGGCTCGCACAGGGGGTCGGGGACCGTCCCGATGGACAGGTCTTCGCGATAGGCTTTCAGGATGGCGGCGCGCATGGGGGTCTCCGGCTTCGTGCCGGATCAGCCAAGCATCCCGTCCGCCGCGCGGCTAGAACGCAGCCGACCTAAGCGCGTCGCTCAGAGGATTTCGACGCGGTAGCTTTCGATCACCGTATTGGCCAGCAGCTTCTCGCACATGGCTTTCACATCCGCCTCGGCCTGCGCCTTGTCGGTGGCCGCGAGATCCAGCTCGATCACCTTGCCCTGCCGGACGCCGTTCACGCCCGCAAAGCCCAGCGTGCCCAGCGCGTGGCGCACCGCCTCCCCCTGCGGGTCGAGGACGCCGTTCTTCAGCATGACGGTGACGCGGGCTTTCATCGGTTCCCCCAAGGCTGGAATGTCTGGCCGTGCCATAGCGCCCCGCCCCCGCAGGGGCAAGGTGTTCAGTTGATCAGCGTGGGCTTCGTCGTATGTGTGACGTTGGAGGGCAGCACGCCAAGGCGGCGGGCCAGTTCCGTATAGGGGTCCGCCAGCGGGCCGGGCTCGCGCTGGACCCCCTCGCGCTCCATCGCCTCGGAGGCCGACCGCATGTCCCACAGGCGGCAACTGTCGGGGCTGATCTCGTCCGCCACGATCAGGCGCATGTAATCGCCTTCCCAGATGCGGCCCACCTCGATGCGGAAATCGGCAAGGCGGATGCCCACGCCCATCATCACGCCGGACAGGAAGTCGTTGACCCGCAGCGACAGCGCCACGATGTCGTCAAGGTCCTGCTGGCTGGCCCAGTTGAAGGCGATGATATGTTCCTCGGACACCATGGGCGTGCCCAGCCGGTCGTCCTTGTAGTAATATTCCACGATGGGGCGCGGCAGGGGCGTGCCTTCGGGGATGCCCAGCTTCGCCGACAGCTCGCCCGCCGCGAAATTGCGGACCACGACTTCCAGCGGGATGATCTCGGCCATGCGGACAAGCTGTTCGCGCATGTTCAGGCGGCGCATGAAATGGGTCGGCACGCCGATCGCGTTCAGCCCCGTCATGAAGAATTCCGACAGGCGGTTGTTCAGCACGCCCTTCCCCTCGACCGCCGCAGGGGCGGGAATCGCCGGGGTGGGGCGCTGTCATCCTTGAAATACTGGATCAGGGTGCCGGGCTCCGGCCCTTCGTACAGGATCTTCGCCTTGCCTTCGTAGACCTTCTTGCGGCGTGCCATGAATGCTCCGGTTGAATGCCGAAGGCGGGGCAACCCGTGGGTTCCCCGCCTGTTGCCCGCGCTATAGTCCAAGCGCCCCGTCCCCGCAAGGCGGGAGGCAGGGCGCGACACGGGCGGCAGCGTCGCGCAAGGGGCGCGTGCGGTTTCGGGCCGCAGCCCCGCCTCTTGCAGCGGGGCCACGGTAAGGGCATATGGAAGGCAACGCCAAAACGGATCAAGGGGCACCAAATGACCACCTTCGACGACCGCGAACACGCCTTCGAGGCCAAGTTCGCCCATGACGCCGACATGCAATTCCGCGCCGAAGCCCGCCGCAACAAGCTGGTGGGTCTGTGGGCGGCAGGCCTTCTGGGCAAGTCGGGCGATGCGGCTGCGGAATACGCGATGTCGGTCGTCTCTGCCGATTTCGAGGAAGCGGGGATCGAGGACGTGGTCCGCAAGGTCGCGGCCGATCTGGCCGGCAAGGCCAGCGCCGACGAAGTCCGCGCCAAGATGGCCGAACTGCTGCCCGTGGCCAAGCAGCAGCTGATGGACGAACTCTGATCGCAACCGGCCGGATCATCTTGCCGACCCTTGAAGGCACCCTGCGGGGTGCCTTTTGCATTCCGCCCGCCCCGCATCCCGCCGCAGCCGCCCGCGCCCCCGGCACGGGCGGGGCAATCCTTGACGGATCGCGAAACCACCGCCCGCTGCGTATGTACAGTTTGCGGTACAAAACGCGGCACAACATCCGGCACAGCCGTTTTCACCCCGCCAAGGCTGGACACCGGCCCCACCCGATGCTCACATGCCGCACAAGCGTCACGAAACCTTCGCATCGTTCCGGTACTCCCGCGCCATGACACAGGCTGATTTCCTCAAGTCCCCGTTCCCCGCCGCCTCTCCGTTGCCCGATACGGAACGCCTTGGTCCCAAACGGTTTTTCAACCGCGAAATGTCGTGGCTGGCGTTCAACTGGCGCGTCCTGGACGAAGCGTCGAACCCCGCCGTGCCGCTGCTGGAACGGCTGCGCTTCCTGTCGATCTCGGCCACCAACCTGGACGAATTCTACACCGTCCGCGTCGCAGGCCTCCGCGCCCTCGTCCGCAACGGCAACGCCACCCTCTCCGACGACGGCCGCAGCCCCGCGGAACAGCTCTCTCTCATCCATGCCGATGCAAGAAAGTTGATGCTGACCCAGCAATCCGTCTTCAACCGGCTGAAGAAAGAGATGGAATCCCAAGGGATTACCATCCTCACCCGGTCCAAGCTGACCGCGCGGGACCTTAAGCATCTGGAAGAGCATTTCCTGCACAAGGTCTTTCCCGTCCTCTCTCCGCTGGCCATCGACCCCGCCCATCCCTTCCCCTTCATCCCCAATACCGGCTTCTCCCTCGCCCTCGAACTCGAACGCGAAAGCGACCACCGCACGCTGCAGGCGCTTCTGCCCATCCCGCAGCAGATCGCCCGCTTCGTGGCCCTTCCGGGGAAACCCGGCGAACATCGCTATCTACCGCTTGAGGAGTTGCTGCTCCTCCACCTCAACATGTTGTTTCCGGGCTATACCGACCGGGGCCACTGCATCTTCCGCGTCCTGCGCGACAGCGACCTCGAGGTGGAGGACGAGGCCGAAGACCTCGTCCGCGAATTCGAAACCGCCCTGAAACGCCGCCGCCGGGGCGAGGTGATCCGCCTGAAACTCTCCGCCGGCGCCCCGCCGGAACTCAGGGCACTGGTGATGGAGGAACTGGGCGTCACCGAAGACATGGTCGTGGAAATCCGCGGCCTGCTGGGCATCGCGGACCTGAAGGAACTGGTCCTCTCCTCCCGCCCCGACCTGCTCTGGCCCGCCTTCACCCCGCGCGTGCCGGAACGGGTGCAGGACCATGACGGCGACCTCTTCGCCGCCATAAGGCAGAAGGACATCCTACTGCACCACCCCTACGAAACCTTTGATCTTGTTATAAGATTCCTAGAACAGGCCGCCCGCGACCCGAACGTCCTCGCCATCAAGCAGACGCTTTACCGCACCTCGTGGGACAGTCCCGTCGTCTCCGCCCTCTGCGAAGCGGCCGAGGCGGGGAAGTCCGTCACCGCGCTGGTGGAACTGAAAGCCCGCTTCGACGAGGCCGCCAATATCCGCCAGTCCCGCCGTCTGGAACGGGCGGGGGCGCATGTCGTCTATGGCTTCATCCAGTACAAGACCCACGCCAAGATCAGCACCGTCGTCCGCCGCGAAGGCGACAATCTGGTGACCTATACCCATTACGGCACCGGCAATTACCACCCGATCACGGCGCGCATCTACACCGACCTGTCCTTCTTCACCTGCGACCCCGCGCTGGGGCGCGACGCGACCAAGGTCTTCAACTACCTTTCAGGCTACGTCCAACCCGAAGGCCTTGAAAACCTTGCCATTTCGCCCATCACCCTGAAGCCCCGCCTGCTGTCGCTCATTGCACAGGAGGCAGACCACGCCCGCGCCGGACGCCCCGCCGAAATCTGGGCAAAGCTGAATTCCCTGATCGACCCCGAGGTGATCGACGCCCTCTATGCCGCGTCGCAGGCAGGCGTGAAGATCAGCCTTGTCGTCCGCGGCATCTGCGGCCTTCGGCCCGGCGTGAAGGGCATGTCGGAAAACATCCGCGTCAAATCCATCGTCGGCCGTTTCCTTGAACACAGCCGCATCGTCTGCTTCGGCTGTGGCCATGGCCTGCCGTCGCAGAAGGCCCGCGTCTTCCTGTCCTCTGCCGACTGGATGGGCCGCAACCTGACCCGCCGGGTAGAGACGCTGGTGGAAGTGAAGAACCCCACCGTGAAGGCCCAGATCGAAGGGCAGATCATGGCCGCCAACCTTGCAGACGAGGCGCAGTCATGGGTCCTGCGCCCGGATGGCAGCTATGCCCGCGACCTGCAGCCACGGGATGGCAACCTGTTCAATTGCCACAGGTTTTTCATGGAGAACCCGTCGCTTTCCGGCCGCGGCACGGCGGGCGCGAAGGACGTGCCCCGCCTTGCGCAACTGCGCGACGAAACCTCCGTCCCCTGACGGGGGCGGACCCGAATCCTTGACCCCGCCGCCCATCCGCGCCACCCTTCGGACGCATTGCCAGGGACTGCCAGAATGACCGAAACCGCCACCGCCACCGACCACGGCAGCGAGGACGAGTGGGGTCCCTTCGGCCGCCCCCTGTTCGACGACCCCTCCGCCCGCGCCCTGTCCCGCGTGGGGGTGGTGGATGTCGGTTCCAACTCTGTCCGCATGGTCGTCTTCGACGGCGCGGCCCGCTCTCCGGCCTATTTCTTCAACGAAAAGATCATGTGCGGTCTGGGCAAGGGCCTGCACGAAACCGGCCGCCTGAACCCCAAGGGCCGCGAACGGGCGCTGGCCGCCCTGAAACGCTTTGCCTTCCTTGCCGAAGGGATGGGCGTTGCCCCCCTGACCGTCGTCGCCACCGCCGCCACCCGCGAAGCGGCGGATGGCCCCGATTTCCAGGCCGAAGTCCTGCGCGAGACGGGGCTGAAGCTCTGGGTCATCGACGGCGACGAAGAGGCACGGCTTTCCGCCCAAGGTGTCCTGCTGGGCTGGCCCGAGGCCAAGGGCATCGTCTGCGACATCGGCGGCAACTCGATGGAACTGGCCCGCATCGGCGACGGCAAGGTGGGCAAGCGCGTCTCGACCCCGCTCGGCCCGTTCCGCCTTCAGCAGGTCAAGGGCGACAACGGCAAGCGCCGCAAACTGATCGACCGCGTCATCACCACGGCGCAGGCACAGATAAGATCGACGGGCGAACGCATCTACCTTGTCGGCGGGTCATGGCGCGTCATCGCACGTCTGGACATGGAACGGCGCAACTACCCGCTGACCGTCCTGCACGAATACCGAATGGCGCCGCAAAGCCTGCTGGACACGCTGGACTGGATCGCGGGCAGCGACCTTGCGCTTTTGCGTGCCAAAACAGGCACGTCCAGCGAACGGATGGAACTTGTCCCGCTCGCCTGCGAAGTGCTGCGCGAACTCATCCGCATCCTGAAACCGTCCGAAATCGACGTATCCGCCTATGGCATCCGCGAGGGCCTGCTCTATGAACAGATGCCCCCCCGCCTGCGCCAGCGCGACCCGCTGATCGAGGCGGCACGCATGGCCGAGATGACCTCGGCCCGCATCCCCGGCTTCGGCAAGAAGCTGTATGATTTCCTGTTGCCCCTCTTCAAGGATGCCGACAAGGACCGCCTCCGCCTGATCAAGGCCGCCTGCCTGCTGCATGACACGACATGGCGCGCCCATCCCGATTACCGTGCCGAAGTCTGCTTCGACAACGCGACCCGCGCAAACCTTGGCGGGCTGGACCATCCGGGGCGGGTCTTCCTCGGGCTGTCGCTCCTGCACCGTTACAAGAATTCACGCACCGGTTCGCGGCTGGAACCGCTGTTCCGCCTGCTGACCGAAGAACAGATACAGGAAGCCGAGGTTCTAGGAAAAGCCATGCGCTTCGGCGCCATGTTCTCCATCGCAGACCCGGCAGAGGCCGGATCGCTGCGCTGGCTGCCCAAGAAACGTGTGCTGGAACTGACCCTTACCGAACGCGGCAAGGCCCTGTTCGGCGAAGTGGCGCAGGCGCGTTTCGCCTCTCTCGCCCTGTCGATGAAGGCCACGACGCGGGTGGTGGCGGCCTGATGCTGGCGCTGGACCATCTGGCCGTTTCCTGCCTGACGCTGGAGGACGGCGTGCAGGCGGTCGAAGCCGCGCTTGGCGTGGCCTTGGCGGGCGGGGGTCAGCACGCGCATATGGCGACGCATAACCGCCTGCTGTCGCTGGGCCCCGACCTCTATCTGGAAGTCATCGCGGCGGACACGTCGCAACCGCGCCCCGCTTGGCCGCGCTGGTTCGACCTTGACCGCTTCGCCGGCCCGCCGCGCCTGACGAACTGGATCTGCCGCTGCGGCGACCTTGATGCCGAACTTGCCTTCTCGCCCGAAGGCACCGGCCACCCCGTCGCCCTGTCGCGGGGCGATTTCCGTTGGCGCATGGCCATCCCCGCCTCGGGCATCCTGCCCTTCGACAATGCCTTCCCCGCCCTGATCCAGTGGGAGGGCACCGCCCACCCTGCCCCGCGTCTGCCCGACCACGGCATCCGCCTTGCGC
>AYNO01000180.1 GCA_000500915.1 Rhodobacter sp. CACIA14H1 | reverse complement strand
CCGCCCCCGCCGTCGCCGCCGCGAAATACACCGATGAGATCAGTTCAGACACGGCCGAGAGCATGGGCGAGGATCTGAGCGCTGCAATGGGCTCAGCGGTCGAGGCCTATACGAGCCTGCCGCCGATCATCACCGTCGCACCTGGCGCAGCAATTACGGTCATGGTCGACCGCGATCTGGAAATCTGGTGATGGATGATCGGCCGAGTTTCCTCGGGACTTACCTCACGCCGCTCGCGCCCCTGTTTCTGCGGGACGATCTGGTTGAGGTGGCGATCAACCCGGACGGAAAGGTCTGGATAGAGCGAAAGGGTGCGACGCACATGGAACGGGTCGCGCACCTTTCGGTTGATCGCGTCCTTTCCACGAACCTCGGCCAGGCCATCGCCTCAGCCGTCGGTGTGCAGTTCTCCGACAAGAAGCCGACCGTCTCGGGAAAGATCGTCTTGGGCGATATGGCGATCCGGGCGCAGGTTGTGGCGCCGCCCATAGTGGAAGGCGGGATGGCTTTCACGTTCCGGCCATTCAAGGTTTCCGCCGATCAGCTGATCGAGCCGCGCCTCTTACACGGTTGTCTCGTCGATCTCGACGCCAAGCGTCGGGAAAGGGCAGCGGAGGCGATGAGGCTGGCCGAGGCCGGGCAGGTCGTTGACGCGATGCGACTATGCGTCGAAGAGCGGATGAACATCCTGATCTCAGGCGGGACCTCGACCGGCAAGACGACATTTGCGCGGTCTCTCCTGTCGATGGTTGAGCCGGGGGAGAGGATCCTGACCATCGAGGATGCCTATGAGCTGTTCCCCCGTCAGGAGAACGCCGTGGCACTCAAGGCGGATCGTAGTGCCCAAGGCGAACGCACCCCGGCGCGGCTACTGGAAGCCTCGCTGCGGATGCGACCGGACCGGATCATCTTGGGCGAGCTGCGGGGCGAGGAAAGCCGGACCTTCCTCGAAGCGATCAACACTGGACACGGAGGGTCGTTCACGACCATCCATGCCGACACTGCGCGAAAAGCGGTCGATCGGCTGGCGATCATGGTCATGGCTGCTGGACTCGGGATGGGGTTCGAGGAGGTGAAGCGGTACTGCGAGGGGAGCGTGGATCTGGTGGTGCAACTTTCGCGGCAGGGTGGGCAGCGCGGGGTGGCGGAGATTCTGTGTCTGTGAGGGACGCCAGGGGCGGAGAGCTGCCGTCCGCAAATACCGGCCACCTATCCGTTCTTGGCTGCAAAGGCACCGGTTCCGACCCAATGCCGCTGGACAATCTCTGCGCGTCGTTGGGCCGCCGCCAAGCCGTCGCTAACTGAAACGGCACCACGCAGAATGTCATGAACATCCTCTCCGGCGATCGAAATCAGGTCGGAAATGCCGGGCACGGGCGGGCGTGGCCACATCCGCAAACAGCCTTGCCTCGCCATTTCATCGACAGCCATAACCATCGGCGACAGGGCCATCACCTCGGGGTCCCGGCTCACGCTCGAGCGTGGGCTCGCGAGGCTCCCGTTCGTCAGGTAAAGCTTTGCCGCCGATGCCGAGGTGAAGGTCTGAAGCGCACGCCAGACCTCTTCGATCCGGTTCGCTGCGATGTTCGCCGGTATCGCAAGGGAATAGCCGCCCATGGGAACGATCGGCCGACCTCTCTGACCTGTTGGATGCGGCAGATAGCCGGTACGAAGCCGCGCGGGCGAGGCAGGGTCCGTCTCGTGCAGAGGCGCGAGCAGGGAATGCGAATAGGCCATCGCCGCCTGTCCGCTGGCGTAGGTTCTCGCGCGGTCATACCACGACATTTGCAAGATATTGGGCGGCGATACCGCCATCAGGTCGAACAGATACTCTACCGTTCGTAGCGCCGCTTCCGACTGGAACATGGGCCGCAGATTGTCTGGCCCTATGTTCGAAAAGGCAAAGCCATCGCCTGTCGACGGCAGATCGATAATCGGTTGTCCAAAGGCGCTCATGATCATCATGAACGTATGGCCAAGCGGTGTTCCGCGCCCCCCGTTCCAGCTCATCCCGGCCAATCCGGCCTTGGGATCGTGCAAGGCCCGTGCGACAGTCAGGGTCTGCTCGATGGTCTTCGGCGGCTCCAGTCCTGCTGCAGCCAAAAGGTCGCTCCGGTAGACCAGAACCTCGCCCGATACCATGATCGGAACCCCGTATTGCACCCCCCGCCACGAAGAGCTGGCAAGCGCGTCGGCGTAGATATCCGTCTGGTCGAACCCCGATACGTCGATCAACCCGTCCAGCGGCAGCAGGCGGCCTTCTTCCGCCATTTCGCCGAACCATGGCAGATCGACAGCAACGATGTCGTAGTTTGAAACGGCTCTCTGCGAGTTCGTGGCCAATTCTGCCCGCAATCGGTCGATGGAATGCGCCCTGCTCTCGATGCCCGTGCCAAGGATCATCTCAAACTGGCGCTTCAGGTTCAGCATTGCCATGAAGGTCGGGTCAGCATGGACCAGAACCCGCAAGCCGCGGCCAAGCACAAGTTTCCGGTCAAGCACGGCGGGCGGGGGAATTACCGCATTCGGCCCACTCTGACGCGGTTTGCGAAGCGCTTCTTTGCGCAGCATGCCCTGCATCAACTCCTCGCCGCGAAAGGCGAACTGGCGCCACCGCGCCAACAGCTTGGCAGAGGGATGCAGGGACTGCGAGCGCCCCGATGCAGTCCGCAGACGCCGTGCCACCAGTCCCCGCGCGACAAGATCGTCGATCGTCCGGTGCGCGGTTCCGTAACTCAGCCCCGAGGCCGCCGCGAGCGATGTGCTTGTGACCAACTGCCCGTCGAAGTGGCTGGCGATCAAATGCAGCACCATGCCCATCTCGCGCTGGTCCCCCGTCGGCCCGAGCAAGGCGCCGGCCCCTTCGTAGATATGCGAGACGAAATCGACAAAACGGACCTGCTCGTCACGGATCGACCGCTGCTCGGCCGAAGGGCGGTCGCCCATTTCGTACGGGCCTTCGGGCCGCTCCTCGTTCATCGCACGGCGTCCGCGGCGGGTCGGTTCAGACATCGATCGTGCTCTCCTGCCCGCCTGTGCCCTGCGGGATGCCCCGCCGATCCTATAATGTCCAAGCTGGACATCCACCATGCAGAATATCCAAATTGGACATCTTGGGCGGTTTCAACAGCGCTGTCGCTCCCTATAGTCCAATAAGGTTCCCGGCCCTTCCGCCGGTGACCGACGGAAGGCGTGCGTCCAAAGCGCCGTCACTTTTCCGTTTGTCCAGAATGACGCTTGGGAGGGCGCATGAAACTTTCATTCAACACATGGGTCTATTCGGGCTTTCCGGTCTGGGTGCCGTCCTATCCGCTCGAAGATGTCATCAAGCGTCTGGCCCGCATCGGCTACGATGCGATTGAGATCGGCGCCGCCGCCCCGCATGCCTTTCCCGACTATCTGAGCCCTCAGCGCAGACAGGAAATCCGGCACGTTCTTGATGGTGAAGGGATCGCCGTTTCCAGCATGCTGCCCGCTCCTGGTGGCGGTGCCGGCTACAATGTGGCGTCCCCCGATGCCCCCGAGCGCTCCGCCGCCATCGAGATGTACAAGAAAGTGACCGACCTGTGCTCCGAATGGGGCGCGCCGACGCTGCTTTACGTTGCAGGCTGGCAGGTCTTCGGAACCGGCAGGCCGCAGGCACTCGACTGGACGACCGCTGCACTTGCTGAAATCGCCGACTACGCCGCTGCTGCGGGCATTTCCGTCGCAGTCGAGCCGACCTCGGCAGACAGCAACCTTATCGACTCCTGCGATGATGTGATCGCGCTGATGGATGCGGTGAACCGGCCGAACGTGGGCGCGATGTTCGACACCTATCACACACTCTACCGCAACGAGGTCCCGTCCGACTACGTCTACCGTCTGGGCAAACGCCTGCGCCACATCCATCTCGCCGATGCAAACCGCGAGCCTCCGGGCAGCGGCGTCGTCGATTACGTCTCGCTGATCCAGTCGCTGCGCGACGTCGGATACGAAGGCTACCTGACCATGGAAATTGGCTTCAACCGTCGAAACGTCGAACCGGACGATATGGCACGCCGCGCCTACGCCTACCTCAGATCAATTCTGTAACGTTCCCGCCCTCCAGAAAAGGGGCGGCAGACAAATCTAAAAATGGGAGGACTACAATGAAACGGAGCATCTGGACCGCGCCTCTGGCGCTTGTCTTCGCAACGCAGGCCATAGCGCAAGACGCTGTCGTGGTGACACAATGGGACCAGTTTGCCCAAAGCGGCATCAGTGCAGCCGGCCCCGCGATGGACGAGTTGATCGCCAGCTGCCAGCCCGCCCTTAACGGCGCGTCGGTACTTCGTACGGTCGCCCCGTCAATCGGTATCCGCGACAGCTACCGCCTCGCAGTCTCGGCCGGAAAGACGCCCGATCTGGCCTATACGTGGCCTGCCGCCTCGGTTCTTGCAGGTTATGCCCGCGTAGGCGCCCTTGCACCGCTCGACGAATATTACGCGAAATACGGATGGGATCAGGTCAATCCGTTCTACAAGGGCCGCAATTCCTATGACGGCAAGGCCTATGGACTTCCGATGGAACAGGACCTGATGGGGGTCTATTATAACAAGGAATTGTTCAAAGAGAACGGACTTTCCGTCCCCAAAACCTACGCCGAGTTTCAGGCACTTGCAGAAACTCTCAAGGGCAAGGACATCATCCCCATCGCATTCGGCAACCGCGACCGATGGCCCGCAACCAACACCTTCAGCCTGATCCTCGGCCTGACAGCCGGACGCGCGCTTGAAGAAAAAGTGCTGTTCGGTGACGAGCCATGGACGAACCCGACATTCGTTCAGGCCGCACAAACCTTTCAGGACTGGGCCAAGGCCGACTACTTTCCGCGCGGTTTCAACGGCGTGGGCTATGACGAGGCGAACGCACTCTTCCTGTCGGGCAAGGCCGCGATGACCGTCACCGGCACATGGGTGCTGCAAGACATGATCCGTGGCGCCGATTTCGACATGGGCGTCTTCATGCTGCCTCCGATTTCGGCCGATGTTCCTCCCGGAACCATGTGGGGCGAAGGTTCGCAGTGGCAGCTTTCGGCAACCTCTACCCCTGCGGTCCGCAATGCGGCGGCAGCCTACCTGAATTGCCTGGTCTCGCCCGAAAGCCGGCAGATTTGGGTCCAAAAAGGCCATAGCGTTCCGATTGGAACCACGCCGGAAGAGCTGGCTGCATGGGGCGCCGATCCTGTGGTGCAAGAGTTCTTCACCGCCGGTCTCGCAACACCGGATGCCAATTTCTACGACCTGCACACCACCTTGCCGGAAAGCGTCACGCAGGTGCTCTACCCCGAGCTTCAGCGACTCGCCGGTGGCGACGCCTCGCCGGAAGACTTCCTCGCATCGCTTCAGGCAGCGTGGGCCGCAGCCGATGCAAATGGCGAACGCTGGCGTCCCTGACGCTCCAAAGGCGAGCCGCAATCTGCGGCTCGCCACCATTTGCCGTCCTGTCCCGAAAGGTCTGATGCGATGTCTGCGCGTACCGCTCCCCTGTTCATCCTGCCAGCGTTCCTGCTTTACGCAGCCTTCGTGGTAATCCCGATCCTGCAAGTTGTGGGGTATTCCTTCTTCGCGTGGGATAACGGCATTGCGCAAGACTTCATCGGCTTTGCCAATTATGCCCGGCTCGGATCGGATCAGATTTTCTGGGCAGCCCTATGGCACAATGCGATCTGGGTCGTGCTGACCCTCGCCTTCCCCTTGCTCGCCGGCCTGTTGCTCGCCTCGATCCTTGCCGAACGCGGCCCCCGCACGGTCCAGATCATGAGCGCGATCTATTTCATTCCCCGCACGATCCCGCTCGTCGTGGCCGGAATAATCTGGGGCTGGATCTACAACCCGCTCTTCGGCCTGTTGAATTACGGGCTCGATCTTGTCGGCTTGGGCAATCTTGCCGGTGCGTGGCTGGCCGAGGAAGGAACAGCCCTTTTATCGCTCAACGTGGTCGGCGCATGGACCTTCTTTGGCTTTTGCGTGGTGATCTACCTTGGCGCAATCCAGTCGATCGACCCATCGCTCTACGAGGCGGCTGAAATCGACGGTGCGAAATGGTGGCGCAAATTCTGCGATCTCACCGTTCCCCTGTTGAAGAACACCACTTTCTTCCTTGGCCTCTATGCCGCAATCGAGGCGATGCGCTTCTTCGACCTGATTTGGGTCACGACGCAGGGCGGTCCGGGCTACGCGACCGAAGTTCTGACCACGCATGTCTACAAGACGTTCTTTCTGGTGGGCGACTTCGGTTACGCGGCGGCCCTTTCGGTGGTCCTGCTGGTCATCGTTCTGGGCCTGAGCGCGATTTCCTTCCGGCTGACGAGGGCATGATGACCAATTTCAACAAACACATGCGGACAATGGTTCTCGCGCTGTTCGCGCTCTATGCCCTCGCTCCGGTCTATCTGGTCGTCCTCGCATCGATGCGCAGCGAGTCCGACCTGTTCGACGGCCCGCTGAGCCTGCCTTGGCCGATCAACACCGCGAACTTCCATCGGGTCTGGTCCGAAAGCGGGTTTGCGACCTTCTTCTTCAATTCGCTCAAGATCTCGGTTTCGGTAACGGTTCTCGTGCTTCTGACCGCGCCACTTGCAGGCTACGCCTTCGCCAAGATGCGCTTTCGCGGGCGCGAACCGCTGTTCGCGCTCTTTCTTGCAGGGCTTGTCGTGCCCGCTCCCTCGGTCATCGTGGCGCTTTACGGCAACCTCCAGTGGCTTGGCCTAATCGACAGCCATCTCGGCGTGATCCTGCCACAAACCGCCCTCTTGCTTCCCTTCGCCGTCTTCATGATGCGCACCGTGATGCAAGAGGTTCCCGACGAGCTGATCGAGGCCGCCACGATGGACGGGGCCAAGCCGCTCTACGCCTTTCTCACCGTGGTGGTTCCACTCGCGCGACCGGGCCTGATGTCGATGACGCTGATCGTCTTCTTGTTCTCATGGCAGGAATACTTGTTGCCACTGGTCGTGCTGCAAACCGAAACACTCAAGACCATCACCGTCGGCGCAGCCAGCCTGCAAGGACGCTACGGCGTCGACTATGGCGGCATCGCCGCCGCCGGACTCATCGCATTCGCCCCGCTCGTCGTCCTGTTCCTGCTGATGCAGCGTTCGTTCGTCCGGGGCCTAACCGCAGGCGCGGTCAAGTAACCCCCCGAAATAAAAGAGACATCCCATGCCAAAAATGACAGCCGTCTTCCTGCCCGGCAACAAACAGGTAGAAGTCCGCGCCGTGCCCGTACCGGAAATCGGCGCGGACGAGGTGCTGGTCGAGATCAAAGCCTCCTGCATCTGCCGCAGCGATCTCAGCCTCTATTTCGGCAATGCCGTCATCTCGGGCGGCGATTCCAACCAGTTCGTCTGCGGCCACGAACCGGCTGGGGTCGTTGTGCAGGTCGGCGAAGCCGTCACCGGATTTGCCGAAGGCGACAACGTGGCGGTCTATCTCGGCGTCGGCTGCGGCGTTTGTGAACACTGCCGCACGGGACATTTCTACCTCTGTGCGACATGGAAATGTCTCGGCTTCACGATGGATGGCGGGAATGCCGAGTTCCTGAAAGTGCCCGCGCGCAACCTGCTGAAAACAGCGAAAGGCATGTCACATCTTGCCGCTGCCATCTCGACCGACGCTTTCGGCACCCTGTTCTCGGCCTCGCGCAAGCTGGGCGTAAACGGACTGTCGCGGGTCGGTATTTGGGGCATGGGTCCGATGGGGGCTGCGGGAACTCTCGCCGTCAAGGCGATGGGAGGGCAGGTCGTCGCCCTCGATCCCATCAAGGAACGCCGCGAATTCGCCCTGTCGCTCGGAGCGGACCTTGCGCTCGATCCGACCGATCCCGCAACAGCCGACCAGATCCGCGAATTCTCGGCGGGCGAAGGGCTGACCGAAGCCATCGACTGCTCCGGCC
>AYNO01000179.1 GCA_000500915.1 Rhodobacter sp. CACIA14H1 | reverse complement strand
AAGCGTTTGCCTGCCGCGCAGGCCGTCTGAGGGCCGTCCCGCGATCGGGTCATGGCCGAAGGCGGTCATGCCGTCACGCCCGCCCTAGCCCGGTTCACACCGGGCTGTCGTCCGCCGCTACGGCCTGGTTGGGCAGCACGTCCGGCCCCAGCACCCGGCGCAGCCAGGCGGCATTCAGGCCTGCACCATCTTCGGGGTCGTTCCACAGGTCCAGTTCGACGCAGATCCAGCTGACACCCTTCGCCAGCTTCAGCGCCTCCAGCACCGGGGCCAGCGCGACATCGCCCCGATCCAGCGGGGTAAAGCCAAAGGGCTTGTGCCGCACGCCCTTGAGATGGGCATAGGTGATGCGCGCCGCGTTGTCGCGGATCACGGCGACCGGATCATTGCCCGCTGCGGCAAGGTCTCCGGTATCAGGGCAGAGGCCCACGCCGGTGGCGCGCATCACGGCGGTGATCTGGTCGGCGGTCTCGATCATCGACAGGTGCGAGGGGTGGAAGACACAAGCCATGCCGCGCGCCGCGGCGATGTCGCCCACCCGGTCCAGCGCGGCGCCCAGCCGCAGGATATCGTCGGAGGTCGCTGCCCGGTGCGGCGCCGGGCGCCACCGCCCACCACCAGATGCAGGGCGCCCAGTTCTGCCGCCCTGTCCGCCGCGCGAGCGATCCGGTCAAGTTCGTCGGGCAGCACCTCGTCGTAGATGAAATTGCCGCCGACATAGACCCCGGTCAGGGTCAGCCCCGTGACCGCCAGCAGGATCGCCAGATCGACAGCGGGCGTGTCGAGAAGGTTGCCGTCAAAGATCTCGACCCCTTCAAAGCCGGCCCGCGCGATTCCGGTCAGGGCGCGTTCCATGTCGCCAAAGCTGCGGTAGCTGAGATCGCCGATGGAGGTGACCCCGGGCGCCGCGCCGCCGAACTGTCCCCATCCGTTGGCCTGATATGCAAACTTCCAGCCTGTCATGCGGTTCTCCGATATTGCGGACTGCACCTGCCGCACAGCCGGGCACCCTGCGCGCCCGCCGTGGCCGACAGGGAAGGGGAGTGAACCGTTTTGCCACGAAAGGCCAGAGCCACTTTCGTGGCATTCCGGGCGCCGGGTCCCCCCAGGGTCAGTAACGCTGCACGGCTGCGGCCTGCCAGGGCAGCAGCAGGCGGCGCAGGAGAGGGACAAGGGCGTAGAAGCAAAGCCCCAGGGCCGACTGGATCAGCACGACGCCAAAGGCCTCGGCCACGCGCAGTTCCTGAAGGCTGACGACGACCAGATGGCCCAGGCCCGACCGGCCTGCCAGAAACTCGGCCACGGTGGCGCCGGCAAAGGACTGCATGATGGCGATCTCCAGCCCCGTCAGCAGGTGCGGCAAAAGGCCCGGCAGATCGACCAGCACAAGGCGCTGGCCGGGGCGCGCGCCCATCAGGCGCAGGACATCGTGATGACGGGCCTCAGCGGCACGCAGGCCGCTGCGCGTGGCGACGACGACGGGGAAGAGCGCAATCGTGGCGGCGATGGCGATGCGCGTCGCCATGCCAAAGCCCAGCCACAGGATGAACAGTGGCACCAGCGCAATCTTGGGCACGCCCTGAAAGGCCACGACCAGCGGGTAAAAGGCGCGGTCGCACCAGGGCACCCGCGCCAGCAGGATGCCCAGCCCCATCCCGACCAGCGCGGCAATCGCAAAACCGGCCAGGCAGGCCGTGGCGGTGCTGCCAAGATGTGCCCAGGTCGCGGGTCGCGCCAGCAGGTCCAGGGAGGCCGCCAGCACGGCTTCGGGCGGGGGCAGGACAAATGGCGACAGGCCCCCAAGGGTCACCCCCGCCTTCCAGAGCGCGATCAGCGCCCCGGTGGCCAGGATCGGCAGCAGCCAGCCCCCGTCACGCATCGGCCAGCCCCCGGGCCAGGTCGGCGATCAGACCGTCGGACGTGCCGCCGGGGCCGGCCTTATGCATGCGGGCGATCCGGGCGACCTGGCCGGGGCGCCCGGTCAGCACCACGATCCGGTCGGCCAGCGCCGCCGCTTCGTCCAGTGCGTGGGTGACCAGCAGGACGGTTGCGCCCAGCCTGCGGCAATGCCCGCGCAGTTCGGCGTTCATCCGCGCCCGCGTGATCGCGTCCAGCGCGGCAAAGGGTTCATCCAGCAGCAGGATATCGGGGTCCTGCGCGAAGGCGCGGGCAAGCGCCGCGCGCTGCGCCATGCCGCCAGACAGGGTGGCTGGCCAGTGATCTTCGAAACCTGCCAGTCCCACGTCAGCGCACAGCGCGCGGGCGCGCGCCGCCCGCGCGGCACGTGGCACCCCGGCGATGCGCAGCGGCAGGCCCACGTTGCCCGCCACATCCAGCCAGGGCAGCAGGCGGTTATCCTGAAACACCATCCCGATCCGGGGCCGCCCCGCGGCAAAGGCCACGGTCCCGGTCGTGGGCGCATCCAGCCCCGCGATCAGCCGCAGCAGGGTGGATTTGCCGCAGCCCGAAGGGCCGATCACGGCCACGACCTCTCCGCTTGCGATGTCGAGGTCCAGCGGGCCCAGGGCCGCAACCGGGCCCCAGGCCGCCTGATGCACCCGCGTCAGGCCCCTGATCGCAATCGCTGCCATCAGGCCCGGTCGATCAGCGCGTTGGTATACAGCAGGTCCGGGGCCACGGGCGCCATCAGCCCCGCACCTGCCAGCCGCGCGACCGCCCCGGCCCAAAGGTCCGGGGCGTTGACAAAGCGGTTGCGTCCGCTGTCCGAGATGAAGCCGCGCGCCATGCCCAGATCAGCTCGCGCGATGGCCGGGTCGGCCAGGGCGGGCACGTCGAACCCCGCCAGCAGGGCCAGTGCGTCCGCAGGTGGAAGGCTGTCAGCCAGCGCCACCGCCGCGCGGATCGCCCGCAGATAGGCCACCAGCGCATCACCCCGCCGGTCGATCACCTCGGGCGTGGCTACCAGGACCTGCGACGGGATGCCATTGTCGATCCGGCTGGCCGAGACCGGCAGGCCAGCCGCCTGCATGCGATGCAGCGTGGAGGGCCCGCCGATCCAGCCGTCGATCCGCCCGGCCTGGACCAGGGCAAAGGTCGCGCCGGTGTCGGGCGCGATCTCGCGCGTGACGGTCGCGGGGTCCACGCCGGCCTCGATCAGCATCAGGTCCAGCGCGATATCGGTCGCGCCGCGGTGCGCCACGATGCCCACTGTCCGCCCCGCAAGTGCGCTGGGGTCGGTCAGAGGGCGGTCGGCGTGGGCGTAGAAGTTGAAGAACGGCCCCGGCACCAGCGTGGCGATGGCCACGAGGGGCGCACCCTGATCGGCCACGGCGCGCAGCATGTTGATGCCCACGGTACGGGTGAGATCGGCCCCCCCCGCAAGCACCTGCTGAATCCCCTGCACCGCGTTCTGGCCGGGTTCGATTGCCACATCCAGGCCCTGCGCCGCAAACAGCCCGGCCGATTGCGCGATCAGCGCCTCGTAGAAGGTGATGTCAAAACCGTAGGGCGTCACATAGGTCAGCCGTTCCGCCCCGGCCTGCGCCCGCAGCGGCAGCGCCAGCGCGGCAAGGCCAGCCAGAACGCCGCGTCGCGTGGGATGGTGGGACATGGTCGATCCTTTCGCCATTGGTCAGGGGGCTGGTGCACCAATCTGCGCCATTGCCGCAAACAGCAGCGCGACCGAGGCGGCGCCGGGATCAACCGTCCCGATGCTGCGGTCGCCGACATAGCTGGACTTGCCGCGCCTGGCGCGCATCGCGGCCGTGGCGGCGGCACCTTGTGCCGCGGCATCGGCGGCGGCCCGCAACGCGGCGGGCAGGCTGTCGCCTTGGCTAAGCGCGCCTGCATAGGCGGTGGCGGCAGGCTGCATGGCGTCCAGCATCGTCTTGTCCCCCGGCCGGGCGCGGCCCCGGTCGGTGATGCCCTGCGCGGCCGCTTGCAGCGCCTGGGCCAGCATCTCGGGGGCAATGGCCCGGGCCTGCGGCCCGACGGCAGCCGCCATGCGCAGAAACACCGTGCCATAAAGCGCGCCGCTGGACCCGCCGATGGTATCGACCATGACCAGCCCTGCCTGACGTAGCACCTCGCCCGGGCGCTGCCCCCCGGCATCGGCCAGCATGGCCGCCAGCGCGATGGTCCCGCGCGCAAGGTTGGCACCGTGGTCGGCATCGCCGGTTGCGGCATCCAGCGCGGACAGTTCGTCGCGCGCGTCAGCGACCCGCTGGGCAAAACCGGCCAGGCAGCGGATCAGGTCGGCAGTGCTGATGGTCTCCATCCCCGTCACATCCCCCAGCGCAGGGCCTGGGTATGCACGGGGGCATCCCACAGCGCGGTCAGTTCATCATCCAGCGCCAGAATGGTCAGCGCCGCCCCCTGCTGGTCCAGCGAGGTGACAAGATTGCCCACCAGCGCGCGCACCGGGTCAAAGCCCCGGTCCCGCAGATGGGAGGCGACATCGCCATACAGCAGATACAGTTCGGATTCGGGCGTGCCCCCAAGACCCGACAGCATGACCAGCAGTTGCGCGCCGGGCGCGGGGCGCAGGTCATCCAGCACCGGGTCCGCCAGCATCCGCGCGACATCGCGCGCCGGGGCCAGCGGCACCCTGTCGCGGCCAGGAGAGCCGGAGATCCCGATGCCCAGATCCATCTCGTCCGCAGCCATGACATAGGTGGGACGCCCGCGTTCCGGCGTCGTGCAGGATGTCAGCCCAACCGAGAATGTCCGCGCCCGCGCGACCACCTGCCGCGCGATGGCCACGACGCGGGCCAGATCGTCGCCCCGTTCTGCAGCGGCCCCGGCGATCTTTTCCACCAGCACCGTCGCGCCAAGGCCACGCCGACCCGCGCTGTCATCGTCGTCGGGCACGGTCACGTCGTCATTGACCAGCACGGTTTCGGCCCGGATGCCATCAAAGGCCATGATTTCCTGCGCGATGCCAAAGTTCATCACCTCGCCGGTAAAGTTCTTGACGATGTGCACGACCCCTGCCCCGGCATCGGCGGCGCGGGTGGCGGCGATGATCTGGCGTGGCACGGGCGAGGTGAAAATCGCGCCGGGGCAGACCGCATCTAGCATGCCCCGCCCCACGAAACCGGTATGCAGCGGCTCGCACCCCGACCCGCCGCCCGCCACCAGCGCCACCTTGCCCCGGGCGGGCTGCGCGCGCAGCAGGATGCGGCTGTCACGGTCGAACCGCACGACTCCGGGATGTGCGGCCTCAAGGCCGGTCAGGTAATCGGTCACCACATCGCGCGGATCGTTGATGAACTTCTTCATGGGCACCCCGGTCGCACAGCTGAGTCCTGTGATCTAATGTATTAGATAACAGATCATCTTGCAGCAAGTTAAATCTGATACATCACACACCAGCATACTTTACAAATCTGATGTATCAGATGTAATACATAAACAGTCGCTGGGAGTGAGTCGCTTGGCCGCGCCCCGCCCGACACGAGCGATCCGCAAGCGGGGGCGCGCGTCGTGCCGCCCCGACATCACGGGAGGAGACCGGAACATGTTCAACAAACTCACAGGTGCGGGCCCGGCGATCAGCCGTCGCGCGCTGCTGTCCAGCGCGCCTGCCGCTGCAGTAGGCTCGGCCACGCTGGTCGCAGGCGGCATGGCGGCCGGACCGGCGCTGGCCCAGTCGGTGTTCGCCACCGACGCCTATGACGCCATCATCCGCGCCAAGGTGGAAGGCACCACCATCCGCGTGGGCTTTACCCCGCCCATCCTGTCGGAATTCTTTGACATCATGGAACATGCGGCCTTTCAGCAGGCGCGCAACTACATGGATCGCTTTGGCGTCAGCTGGGAGTGGCAGCGCGCCTCCCCCTCGGGCGATTTCAACTCGGTCGAGGGGCAGTACAACATCATCCAGAACTGGATCACCGCCGGTCTGGACGTGATCATGATCTGCACTGCAGGCAATTCGACCGATACCGAACAGCTCTATCTGGCTGCGCGCGAAAAGGGCATCACGATCATCCAGTTCAACATGCCGATCGAGTTGTGGCCCATCTCGGAGGTGCTGGACACCTGTTCGGTGGGCTATGACAACATCATGCAGTCGGGCTACGTCGCGGGCAAGTTCATCGCCGAGAAGCTGGGCGGCCAGGGCAAGGTCCTGCAGATCTGGGGACCCTCGGGGTCGATCTGGAGCGAGGCGCGTCAGCGCGGCTTTGACATGGTGCTGGCCGAATATCCCGGCCTGCAGGTCGTGGGCATCGCTGACGGCGGCTATGTCCGTGACAAGGGGTTCCAGGCGGCGCAGAACCTGCTGACGGCCAACCCCGACGTTAACGCCATTTATGGCGAGAACGAGGAAATGGCGCTGGGTGCCAGCCAGGCGATCGACAGCCTGGGTATGCAGCACTGGAACGGCGAATCCGGCATTGTCACCATCGGCGCCGATGGCCTGCAGTCGGGCTTTCAGGCGATCCGCGAAGGGCGGCTGTCGGCCACGATTTCGGTGGGCGGCGTGGGCCAGGGGCTCAAGCTGGTCGAGATGGCCTTTGCGATCCGCGCGTTGGGCATGACCGCGCCAAAGGTCAACAACGTGCCGGTGCAGCTGGTGACCGCCGACAACGTTGACGGGGTCGAGGCGCTGCAAGCCTGGGCGCTGACCGCCGAGGCGCTGTGACACCAGTCCGGCAGAACTGAGGGGATGGGCCGGGCAATGCCCCGGCCCATGTCGTTTCAGGCAAGGGGGAGTCCGATGACTGCAATCACCGTGGCCGTGGCGCAGCGGCTGGAGCTGGGCGAAAGCATCCTGTGGGATGGGCCGCGCGGCCTGCTGGCCTGGGTCGACATCCACAAGGGCGACCTGTGGCAGGGCCGTCCCGGTGCGGCGCCCACCTGCCTGACCCTGCCCGACCGGGTGGGCGCCATCGGCCTGCGCGCTGACAAGCCTGGCCATGTCGTGGCATTGGCCAAGGGCTTTGCCCTGGTCGATGCCACCGGGCATGTCACCCCGCTGGCCGCCATCGAGACAGACCGGCCCGGCACGCGGCTGAACGATGGCCGCAGCGACCCGTTCGGCAATTTCCTGTGCGGCGGCATGCGGGAATCCGGCATCGAAGGCAGCGCGCTTTATCGCCTGCGCCCTGATGGCCGGGTTGACCGGCTGCTGGAGGGGATCGGCTGCGCTAACGCCACCTGTTTCAGTCCCGATGGCGGCACGCTGTATTTCGCCGACATGCCGACGGGGCGGATCGTGGCCTATCCCTACCATCCGGACAGGCCGCTGGGGCCGGGGCGGCTGTTTTTCGACTTCGCAGGCGGACCGGGCCTGCCCGATGGCGCCACCATCGACGCCGAGGGTTGCATGTGGGCCACCCACTGGGGCGGCGGCTGCATCACGCGGCACGCGCCCGACGGACGGGTGATCGCCCGCGTGGCGCTGCCCGTTACCAACCCCACCTGTCTGGCCTTTGGCGGTGCCGGTCTTGACACGCTGTTCATCTCGACCGCGACATTCGGGCTAGATGCCGGACGGCGCGATGCCGAACCGCTGGCCGGCGCCGTGCTCGCTCTGCGCTGCGACGTGCCCGGCCTGCCCGAACCGCGCTTTGCGGGCTGAGGCCCGCGCGGCGGGATGGCGCCACGCGTCAGTTGCGCGGCGGGATGGCGCCACGATACCCCAGCGTTCCCGCCGCATGCGCATTGGCGCAGGCTGCGGCCCGAACGGGCGGATCGCCCGTCAGAAGCCCCGCGAGGAACGCCGCATTCCAGGCATCCCCGGCCCCGGTCGTGTCAACGACATGCGCCACGGGCACGGCCGGCACCTGGGTCATCCGGCCATCGTGCCACAGCGCGACCCCATCGCCCCCCATCTTCAGCGCGACATGTGGCCCGAAATCGGCAAAGGCGCGCAGCGCGTCGCCCGCATCGGCACCCTCGGCGCCGATCAGGGGCAGGTCGGCTGGAAAGCTTGGCAGCAGCCAGTCCACCCGCGGCGCCACGCCGCAAAGGCCACGCGCGCCGCCGCCGAGCCCCCCGCGCCGTG
>AYNO01000178.1 GCA_000500915.1 Rhodobacter sp. CACIA14H1 | reverse complement strand
AGCCCCCCCGCGCGGCGGATGGCGGCGACGGCGGGGGCGAGGAAGCCCGCCGGATCGGCAAAGACGCCATCGGAGGAGAAGATCGTATCCACCATCAGCAGCGCGGGGCGGATGCCATGGGCGGCCATGTCGGCGATGGCGGCTTCGACATGGGCGGCGAAGGCGGTGGCGGGGTCGCCGAGGCGGGCATCGGGGGCGGGGATGACGCGGACATGCGCCCCCCGTGCGACCCCTGCCCCGAGCGAGGGCGAGGCTTCGGCACAGGCGGCGGTGACGCCGTGATAGGCGTTTTCGGTCACGATGATGCCGGTGTTTCCCGTCGCCTCGCGCGACAGGCGGAGGGCGAGGTCGTTGGATTCGGACCCGGTGCAGGTGAACATCACATGCGACAGGGCGGCCGGGAAATGCGCCAGCAGGCGTTCGGCATAGGCCAGCACGCCGTCATGCAGATAGCGGGTATGGGTGGCCAGCGTCGCGGCCTGTTCCGCCATGGCCGCGACCACGCGGGGATGGGCATGGCCGACGGAGGCCACGTTGTTGTAGGTGTCCAGATAGGCCCTGCCATCGGGATCGTAGAGCCAGACCCCCTGTCCGCGCACCAGATGGACCGGCGTTTCGTAGAACAGCCGGTAGGCGGGGCCGAGCAGGCGCTGGCGACGCGCCACCATGGCCGTTTCGCGCGGGGCGAGGTTGCCCTGTCCGGGGACGAAGGCATTGGGCATCGGGTCGCTTTTGCGGGTCATGGGTCGGTCCTTCAGGGGCAGGCGGCGGCAAGGGTCGTGGCGACGGTGGCGCGGTCCAGCGTGGCAAGGGCGGCGAGGCCCGCACGGGCGGAGGGGACGTTGCGCAGGATATAGGCGGCATTGGCGGGGTAACGGGCGGCGCGGCGGGCGGTGATGGCGACGGTGGTGACCATGCGGGCGGCGACCAGATCGGGAAGGAGGGCGCGTTCCGCCACGGTCAGCGGGTCGGTGGCGTGCCAAGCGGCGGCAAAGTCCGACAGGCTGTCGAGCGGATGGGCGGGGTCGATCCGGTAGGAGGCGGCGATGGCAAGGTCGCAGACCAGCGGTGTGCGGACCATGTCGCCGAAATCGAGGATGCCGGTGACGCGGTCGGGACCGGCGGGGTCGGCAAGGATGTTGTGCGGGTTCAGGTCGCCATGGACCACCTGCCAGCGCAGGCCCGGCAATGCGGGGGCGATGTCGGCATCGAAGCGGTCCAGCACCTCCGTGCAGAGCGCCCGCAGCGCGGGGTCCGCGATATCGGGCAGCAGCGGGCGCAGGGCGGCGGCGTGGCGGATGTCCCATTGCAGGACATGGTCGGCGGCGGGATCGTCCAGCCCGCGCAGGGCCCGCACCAGCCGCGCCCCCAGGGTGGCCACCGCCCTGCCCTGCGCCGCCGATTGCGGCAGCGTGGCAAGCGGCGCCCCTTCGACCCATGTCAGCACGCGCATCAGGTTGCCTTCGGGCAGGACCACGTCATCCGTCCCGTTTCGCGCGGCGATGACACGCGGGATGGGAAGCGCGGGATCGGCGGCCGCCGCGTGGCGCAGGGCGCGGTTCTGGAAGCGGGTCAGGGCGCGGGGTTCGGCGGCATTGGCAACCTTGACCACAAAGCGCCCCTGCGGCGCGGTCAGGCGGTGGTTCAGGTCGCGCTCCGATGTTAGGGGGGAAAGCTGTCCCGTCAGCCCCCAGTGCTCTGCCAGCAGCGCCGCCACCCTGTCGCTGCCCATGGCAGGCGGCGGCGTGTCGAGCAGGGGACCGAGGGGTGCGGTCTCCGGCAGGGGGGGCGGGGGCATCTCGGCGTCCTTCGGCTTGGCCTTCCGGTCTTTTGTTTCAGGAAGCGGCGGCCAAGGAAAGGGGTCGGTCAGAGGAAGACGTAGAACCAAAGGCCGGCAAAGCCGCCCGACAGGAAGGTGAGCCGCGCCCAGAGCGGCACGGCGACGATCTGCCCGCCGACGAAATCCGGCAGGCGGGGGCGCAGGATGAGCAGGAGCGACCAGATGGCCGCGACCGCGCAGAGGATCGCGGCGGCAAGGCGGAAGGTGGGGTAGAGCGTGGGGTCGGCCTTGAGGATGACGGCAACCAGGAAACCCAGAAGCGCCGCGTTCAGGAAATAGCTGTTGGACTGAATCGGTTTCATTCTACACATCCATAAGTACGGGTCCGACCTATCCCTGCCTTGCGGCAGAAATCGGACGGTTAAAGTTCATGAATGCGGCGCGTATGTCGGGAAATGGTGGGTGGTGAGGGACTCGAACCCCCGACATTCTCGGTGTAAGCGAGACGCTCTACCAACTGAGCTAACCACCCGACGCGGGGCGGTGTAGCCCAAGGGACAGGCGGGCGGCAAGGGGAAAGCGGTGCCGCGACGCGTGGTGGCCGAGCCACCGGACGCGGCGGGAATCACCGTCCTGCAAGTCCGGTTTCCAGCCTTGACCTTGTTCCCCAAAGTGTCTTTCAATCCCGGCGGCGCGGGGCGGAGCCCTTTGCTTTCGCCTGTAACGAGCGGTTTTGTGGAGTAAGCGGAAATGGGCGCCTTTGCCGAACTGGATGACGTGTTCCAGAACGATGGCGTCAAGCCCTCGCATCCCCTGAATATTTGCATCGTGACACCGGAACTTGCCGAATTCCACCAGAACGGCGGGATCGGTACGGCGACGTCGGGGCTTATGCGGGTCCTGCGGGAACAGGGTCACAACGTTACCGTCTTCTACACGGGCGATGCACCGGATACGCTGGCGGACCTGCAGGCAAATCCCCGGTGGTCGAAGGCCCTGAACACCATCGAGTCCGGTGGTATCGAGGTCAGCTTCCTAAAGCACGAATACGGCCCTGCATTCATGTGGCCGCCGCGCAAGGCATCCTATGGCTGCTTCGATTTCCTGCGGTCGCGCGCTTTCGATGTAGTCCATTTCAACGACTATAACGGCAACGGGTTCTACAGCGCTTCGGCCAAGAAGTGCGGCCAGCACTTCGCGAGGACCATATTCGTCACGACGATCCACGGGACCACTGAATGGGCCATCTCGGCGGACCGTTCCGGTGTTGCCGAGATCGACCAACTTGAACGCATCTTTCTCGAGAACAGGTCCATCGAGATGAGCGATGTGGTGATCGGGGTCAGCCGACACCTTCTAGATTGGCTAGACCGGAATGGCGTCAAGCTTCCGCCGCACAGCTATGTGCACAAGAATTGCCATCCGCCGGTTCCCGGTCTGTCCGGGTCGGCGATTCCGCCCGGCGGACTTGAACGTATCGTGTTCTTTGGCCGGATGGACCTGCGAAAGGGCGTAGACACATTCGTCGCGGCGATGGCGGCCTTTTGCCCGGCACATCCTGACATCTCGATCGAGTTCATGGGGAAGTACAACAGGATTGAGGGCGAACACTCGGCAGGCTTTGTCCTGCACCGTTTGCAGGACATCCCCAACGCCATCCGCTTCGACAACAAACTTGACAGGGACGGTGCGCTGCGTGCGCTTTGTCGCAAGGGGACGCTGGCGGTCATGCCGTCACATGACGAAAACTCGCCCTGCGTCATCGTCGAATGCCAGCAGGCGGGCATTCCCTTCCTGACAAGCGATGTCGGCGGTTCAGGGGAATTGGTCGCGGCGCAGGACCGCGACCGCAACCTGTTCGAACCGACGCCCGCCGCGCTGGTCACAGCGCTGGAACGCGTGGTGCTGGAGGGTCAGCCCATCTCGCGCCCCAACCGGACGGCGGAGGCGGTGGCGGCCGGGTGGGCTGCGCTTCATAACGCCATCGCGGCGGGGCATCTGGCATGTGAGGTGGCGGACGGGGAAGAGGTGGCGGGGGATGATCTCGTCAGTGTCTGCATCACCCATTATCGGCGGCCATGGCTTTTGCCGCGGCTGATCGAGGCGATCGAGGCGCAGGACCATCCGAACATTGAGATCATACTTGTCGATGATTGCAGCCGAGATGCGGCGACGACGCTGGTTCTGGACCGGCTCGAGGCCTCCTTCGGGAGAAAAGTGCCGCTGAAGATCATCCGCAGAGAGAGCAACGGCTATCTTGGCGCGGCACGGAACACCGCCATCGCACACGCACGGGGCCGCTTTCTCAAATTCCAGGACGATGACAACCTGCCATTGCCGACCGAGGTCAGCGAGATGCTGCGTGCGCACAGGAAGACGGGCGCGTCTGTCGTCACCTCGTTTGCCTACATGTTCACGGCAGTTCCGCCCAAGAAGCCGGGGATCAAGGATATTGACTATTTCCCCATAGGGGGCTGCGAACCGCTGGCCTTCATCCGTAACGAGTTCGGGGATGCAAACGCCCTTGTGGTGGCAGATGTCTGCCGCGAGATCGGCGGCTTCACCGAGGATAGGGGGATCGGAGCGGAGGATTTCGAATTCTTTGCCCGCCTACTGTCACGCGGTCATTCCATAATGGTGCTACCGGAACCGCAGTTCTTCTACCGGGTCACTGAGGGAAGCATGTTGCAGGCTGGGTCGATGCTGGCGAACGCCCGCCGTGCCCGCCGCGGTTTTGCAGAGATGGACCCCGGCCGCTATTCGATACTGTCCGAGATCACGGCACAGCGCGAGCTGGAACGAACGATCCGCGAGAGCGCATGGCACAAGACGGGCACCTACCGGTTCCCCGACCTGCACCGCCAGCTGCTCGGCTTTGCCCCGAACGATGCAGAGGTGGATGGGCGCATCATCGAACTGCTGCGCCTTCATGGCCGGTTCGCGGATGCCCTGCACATGCAACTGCAAAAGGAGAGTGTGGATCATTCACTGGGATGGGTGCGTTTCGCGATCGAAAACGCGCGGTCGGCAAACCCTGCAGCACCGAGGATCATCGACCTGTCAAGGCCGGAGACCGAAGTGAAGCAGATCCTGCCTCTAGAAAGCCAATTGCCGGATCACTGGAAACCCGAATGGACTCTTGTCGAGCGGCGGAAGGAAGGCATCATCGTCCATCCCGTGGTCGGTCTGGAAACGGTGGCGGTTCTGCCGCGGTTCGTCCCAGAGGGCGCGAAGACGATCACCGTGCGCTGGCAGCACACCGCCCCGTCCGGCGCGGCAGCCGAGGTGCGTATCGGTCTAGGAACGGGCGAATGCTCTGACTGGCACCGTGTCAGTCCGGATACGGGCAATGTCGACATCACGCTCGATCTGCCCGAACGAGTCCGCGATAACGATCTGACGCTCACAAGCCGTGCAATCGATAGCGATGCGATGGCTTGGGTCATAGCGCGCTTCGTCAAGATCGCGCAGCGATGACATCTTTTTGGCATTCTTCGACAAGCCAAAACCGAGACTGCCGGGATGAAAGATAACTTGCGAGGAAAACCGAATGACTGACTCTCTTTATCCTGCTTTGCGGTCACCGCTGGATGGCTACGTATTCGTTGTGACTTATGGGCGTTCTGGATCGACGCTAACGCAAGTCCTACTCAACACAATTCCGGGCTATTGCATCCGCGGAGAGAACAGCAATTTGACGCGGTATCTATCCCTCGCCATAGATCAGGTGACCGAAAACACGATGTTCCGGTGGCGACGCGAGGAAATCGTAAAAGCGCCTGAGGTTCGCCAACCGATGTTGCGACCTATTCTGGGGCATCCGTCCGACCCTTGGGCGGGTGCCGAGAACGTCGACCCCGATGACTTTCGGCTTTCGCTCATGGACCTCTTCGTAGCAAAAGTCTTGCGGCCCGACCCAGACTGCCGGGTATGCGGTTTTAAAGAGATCCGCTTTCATGAGGATCCGATCTTTTTTCCGAAGCATTTAGCCTACCTGCGTGACAGCTTTCCGAAAGCACGGTTTCTATTCCAAACACGCAGCCATGAGGCAGTATCTAGATCCAGCTGGTGGGCCAATAAGCCTAAGGACAAGGTTTTCGCACTCTTGAGCAGAGCAGAAAGTCTCTTTGAGACCTTTCAAAGGGAGAATCCTGCGATTTCATTTCATATAGAATTCGAACGTTACGCCGAAGGTCCCAGCTATGTTCGGGAAATCTATGATTTTCTGGGCGAGCACGTAGAAGAGGACCGAATTAAAGAGGCCCTGTCACGCCGATTGACACACTGACGTCAGTTCTTCTCGCGACTCCGGCCGTGAACGCACGACACCGACAGCACGGCAACAAGGGAAGCAAGACACCCCATCAACACAAACGCAAAAAAAGTGCGCCCCGGATTACTCGGGAGCGCACTGAATGATGGTGGGCGATAACGGATTTGAACCGCTGACATCTTCGATGTGAACGAAGCGCTCTACCGCTGAGCTAATCGCCCGATGGCGGGGTGTTTAGTCGTCTTCGCCGGCCTCTGCAAGGGCCTCTTTGGGGGCCTTGGGCGCATTTTTGGACCCCGCGCCGCGGATGCGCAATGTGGCCATGGCGTCGGTTCCGCTGCCCTTCTGGCGGGTCACGCGGACCTTGCCGAAGGGCGGCAGGTTCAGGGATTCGCCCGACTGGATCGCGGCGCCGAGCGTGGCGAGCGTCGCCTCGACGATGTCCTTCACGTTGCCCTTCTTCTTGCCGTCCAGGGCGGTGACGACGCGGGCGACCAGTTCCTTCTTCTTGAGCTGGACCGTCGCGGTTTTGGCTTCCGTTTCAGGGGCTTCGGCCCCGTCCGTCACGGCGGCGGGGGCGGCGACGACCGCCTTTGCGGGCTTTGCCTTGGCGGTGGAGGATTTGGGGGTGGAGGATTTTCTGGCGGTACTTGCGGCCATGACGTTACGAACCCTGCTGGTGACTGGCGATACGTGCCTGTCGGCAAAGATTATCCACGTTTCCGCGACAATTCCACCGGAACGGTGCGTGTCCCGTGGACTTTCGGATGGGCCATGGTCAGACCACCGCCTTTTCGGCGAAGGGGCGGCCTTCCAGCATCCGCGCGACGGACAGATCGGACAGGTCAAGGCTTTGCCAGCCGCCGGTCAGGATATGTTCGGCCAGCCCGCGCCCGACGGCAGGGGCCTGTTGCAGCCCGTGGCCGGAGAAGCCGTTGCAGAGGTAGAGGTTGGGCAGGGCGGGATGGGGGCCTAGGACGGCGTTCTGGTCCAGCACGTTGTAGGCATAGTGGCCAACCCAGT
The DNA here is from genome assembly GCA_000500915.1 of Rhodobacter sp. CACIA14H1. Taxonomy (GTDB): domain Bacteria; phylum Pseudomonadota; class Alphaproteobacteria; order Rhodobacterales; family Rhodobacteraceae; genus Paragemmobacter. Next base: position 1,000 of record AYNO01000178.1, on the reverse strand, counting down.
GGCGGATCACCTTGACCGCGTCGAAGCCCGGGGCGCGGTGCCAGAGGGCGGGCCAGATGACCTCTTCCCACAGGTGCAGGTCGGGGTCGAAATCATCGGCGTCGCAGGGGCCGTCATCGGCGGGGACGGTGGCGGTGATCCATTGCTGGTGTTCCGGCCGGATCCAGTAATCGCGGTCGATCATCAGGGGCGCAGCGGGATGGCGGGCATTGGGCGCGTCGATCACGAAGACCGTGCGCTTGCGCGGTTCGATGGCGATATCCAGACCGGCCATGCGCAGCACCTGCGCGGCGCGGGGACCGGCGGCGTTGACCGCCGCGCCGCAGGAGACCTGCACCCCCTGCCCCAGCGTGACGCCGGTGATGCGGCCTGCATCCACCGTCAGGCCGGTGACGGCATCGGTGACGAAACGTGCGCCCTGCGCCCGAGCGGCGGCGCGGAAGCCGTTGAGCAGGCCCATATTGTCGAAGAAGCCCTCGTCGCGGGGGCCGAAGCTGGCGCCGGTCAGGTCTTCGGTGTTCAGCCAGGGAAAGCGGGCGGCGGTCTGGGCGGGGGTCCAGATCTCGGTCGCGGCGCCGTGGTCGCGTTGCAGCGCGGCGAGGTCGGCCAGCGTCGCAAGGCCGTCTTCGGTGCGGGTCAGGAAGAGATAGCCGTTTTCCCGCAGGCCGAGGTCGGGGATGCCGACATCATGGCCCAGATGGGACTGGAAGTCCTTGATGAAGCGGATGCCGTAGCGCGAGATTTCCACATTCACGGGGTTGGAGAATTGCTGCCTTATCCCCGCCGCCGCCAGCGCGGTGGAGGCGCGGGCGAAGGTCGGGTCGCGTTCGACCACCAGCACGTCGAGACCGGGCTGGAGTTTCGTCAGCCAGAAGGCGACCGACGCCCCCATGACGGCCCCGCCGATCACGACCACATCCGCCTGCATCTTCGTCATTCTCCGCACCGTTGCGCGGGGCTTGCTCTCGACAGCACCCATGCGTGGTGGTTAGACAGTCAC
>AYNO01000177.1 GCA_000500915.1 Rhodobacter sp. CACIA14H1 | reverse complement strand
ACGTACGTACGTACGTACGTACGTACGTACGTACGTACGTACGTACGTACGTACGTACGTACGTACGTACGTACGTACGTACGACGTACGACGACGCGCGCGCGCGCGCGCGCGCGCGCGCGCGCGCGCGCGCGCNCNCNCCTTTACCCCCGCCCGCCGCAGGCCCGCCTTCGCCCGCTTCTTCGGATCGACCTCGAACAGCCCCGCAAGCTGTTCCGTCATCGCGCCGGCCAACTGCTCCACATCGGTGATCGTCACCGCCCGCTGGTAATAGCGGGTCACGTCATGGCCGATGCCGATGGCGATCAGCTCCACCTGCCGCCGCCGTTCCACCATGGCGATCACGTCGCGCAGGTGTTTTTCAAGGAAATTCGCGGGGTTGACCGACAGCGTCGAATCATCCACCGGCGCGCCGTCCGAAATCACCATCAGGATCTTCCGCGCCTCGGGCCGCGCCATCATCCGGCGGTGCGCCCATTCCAGCGCCTCGCCGTCGATGTTCTCCTTCAGAAGGCCCTCCTTCATCATCAGCCCCAGATTGGGCCGCGCCCGCCGCCAAGGCGCATCCGCACCCTTGTAGATGATGTGCCGCAGGTCGTTCAGACGCCCCGGCCCCTGCGGCCGCCCCTGCGCCAGCCAGCGTTCGCGCGACTGCCCGCCCTTCCACGCCCGCGTGGTGAAGCCGAGGATTTCGACCTTCACCGAACACCGCTCCAGCGTCCGCGCCAGCACATCCGCACAGATCGCGGCGATGCTGATCGGCCGTCCCCGCATGGACCCCGAATTGTCCAGCAGCAGCGTCACGCAGGTGTCGCGGAATTCGGTGTCCTTCTCCTGCTTGAAGGACAGGGGCGTCGTCGGGTTCGCCACCACCCGCGCCAGACGGCCCGCATCCAGCGTGCCTTCCTCCAGATCGAACAGCCAGGACCGGTTCTGCTGGGCCTGCAAGCGGCGCTGCAACTTGTTGGCCAGACGCGACACGGCCCCCTTCAGCGGTTCGAGCTGCTGGTCCAGATAAGCCCGCAACCGCTCCAGCTCGGCCGGTTCGGCCAGTTCCTCGGCCTTGATCTCTTCGTCGAAATCCTGCGTATAGACGGTGTAGTTAGGGTCCGCGTCGGAATAGGGGGCAGGCGGCGGGGGTTCCAGCGGCGCCTCGCCCTCGGGCAATTCCGCCTCGTCGCCCTGCTCCATGTCGGCGCTGTCCTCCATCGTGACCTGCGCCTGCGACTGGTCCTGCTGCTCCTCCTGCGACCGCTCGGGGGAGGCTTCGGATTCGTCGCTCTCCTGTTCCTCCTCGCCCGCCGAGTCCGGCGAGTCCTGATCCTCCTCGGCCTCGCCTTCCTGATCGTCGGGGTCGTCCTGATCCGGGTCGTCGCCCAGCTGGTCGCCATAGCCAAGGTCGGAAATCACCTTCCGCGCCAGCCGTGCAAAGGCCGCCTGATCCTCCAGCACATGGTCAAGGTTTTCCAGCGTCCCGCCCGCCTGCTCCTCGATGAAGCCGCGCCACAGGTCCATCACGTTGCCCGCGCCCTTGGGCATGGCGCGGCCCGTCGCCAGATGGCGGACAAGATAGCCGGCCGCCACCGACAAGGGCGCATCCTGCATGGCGGTGATCTGGGAATAGCCCTTCCGCTCCGCCTCATGCGCGATCTTGGCGTCGATGTTGACGGCGGTGCCGGGCATGGCGCGGGCCCCCACCGCCTCGCAGCGGGCGGTTTCCATCGCCTCGTAGATTTCCCGCGCCAGATTGCCCTGCGGCAGGTAGCGGGCAGCCACCGCGTCGTCATGGAACTTGCGGCGCAAGGCGAAGGCGTCGGCGGTGCCGCGGGCCAGCATCACCTCGTCCCGCGTCATGCGGCGCGACACCTGCGGCAGGCGGACGCCTTCGCGGTTCATCCCCGGCGGGTCCACCGAATATTGCACGGTCATGTCCGGATCGTCGGCCATGGTGCGCGTGGCCTCGGCCAGCGCCTTCTTGAAGGGATCGGCGGGATTGTCGGTGGGCTTGTTCATCAGGTCACGCAAGGGGGGTGCGCGGGGGCGGCACCGGTCAGGGCAGATTTGCACTTGGGGCGGGCAGGGGCAAGGGCGGGAAAGCCGGAAGCGCCGGGAAAACCCGCTATCGGCAGGTTTGACCGGTGCAACGGGGGGATCGGTGCATCGATGCACAGATCGCTTGCGCCTTCACCGGATTGAACGCGGGCGTTCAGGTGTCATCTATGGCGCACGGAATTCAAACCCTCCCCAACGGAACGGAACCTAGTGCCATGAGCAAACCGAAGATCGCCCTCATCATCGGCTCGACCCGCGCGACGCGCTTTGCCGATATCCCCGCCCAGTGGATGCTCGCGCAGGCGCAAGCCCGCACCGACATCGATGTGGAACTGGTGGACCTGCGCGATTACGACCTGCCGCTCTTCAACGAGGTCGCGTCGAACGCCTGGGCCCCGTCGCAGTCGGAAGCGGCCGTCAAGTGGCAGAAGAAGATCGGCGAATTCGACGGCTACATCTTCGTGGTGGCGGAATACAACCGCTCCGTCACCGGTGCGCTGAAGAACGCGCTGGACCAGGCCTATGTCGAATGGGCGCGCAAGCCCATGACCGCCATCGCCTACGGGTCGGTCGGCGGAACCCGTGCGCTGGAACATCTGCGCAACATCGCGGTGGAACTGCAGATGGTCCCCACGCGCAACGCCGTGCATCTGGGCATGGGCGATTTCTTCAAGGTCCATCCGGGCTTTGGCGGGTCGGGCAACATGGCCGACGTGGAGGGGAACCTCCTGCAGGCGGCCGGTGCCTCGCTGGACGATCTGGTCTGGTGGGCGAAGGCGACCAAGGCTGCACGCGGCTGATCTGACCGGCATCTCCCTGTCGGGTGAAGGGGTGGCCCCGGGCCGCCCCTTCCTTTTTTTGCGGGCCGCCCCCCCTCACCCTGACCCTCTCCCCCGCGGGGGAGAGGGAATCCGCCCCGCCTGACAGGTCGTGCCACATCGGCAGGCGGGCGCCTTTCCCTCTCCCCCGCAGGGGAGAGGGTCAGGGTGAGGGGGCGCTCCGTCAGGACAGGAACGCGTCGCATTCCTTCTGCAGCGCAAGGGCGCGGCGGGCGGCTCGGGCGGTGGCGGCCGGATCGCCGTGGCGCGTCGCGGCCAGAAGGGTGGCATGGGCGGCCTTCGCCTCGACCCGCCAGCCCATGACCTGCCGCTCCCCGCCCGGCGGGGTGAGGGCGTCCAGCACATCCAGCACGGATTGCCGCTTGGCCTTGGTCGCGTCCGAGGCGGGGCCGTCCACGATCCACTGGTGTTCCATCAGCGCTGACATCCGCCCCGCGCAGGTGGCGAAGAAGTGCAACGGATCGGCCGGAATGTCGGTTTCGGCCTGCGCCGCCAGAGGCGCGGCGAGGGCGCAGAGCAGCGCCGTTGCGCGGAGATATGTTCGCAAACCGCCCATGTATCCAGCATGGCACCTGATGTTGCGCCAATCAATCGGGCAGTATGAAAACTATGCTTTGGAATGAAAAAGGCCCCGCCTCGCGGCGGGGCCGTCCTGCTGCTCTGCGGCAGCCTTACTTCATCGCCATCGAGGCCGCGCTTTCCGGCAATTCCTCGCCGAAGCAGCGCTGATAGAATTCGGCCACCGTCTGCCGCTCCAGCTCGTCGCATTTGTTCAGGAAGGACAGGCGGAACGCATAGCCGATGTTGCGGAAGATCTCCGCGTTCTGGGCCCAGTTGATGACCGTGCGCGGCGACATGACGGTGGACAGGTCGCCATTCATGAAGGCCGTCCGCGTCAGGTCGGCCACCGTGACCATCTGGCTGATGCTCTTGCGGCCCTTCTCGGTATTGTAATGCGGGTTCTTGGCCAGAACGATCGCCGCCTCGGCATCATGCGACAGGTAGTTGAGCGTGGCCACCAGCGACCAGCGGTCCATCTGCGCCTGGTTGATCTGCTGCGTGCCGTGATAGAGGCCCGTCGTATCCCCCAGACCCACGGTATTCGCCGTGGCAAAGAGGCGGAAGCAGGGATGGGGCGTGATGATCTCGTTCTGGTCCAGAAGCGTCAGCTTGCCGTCATGTTCCAGCACGCGCTGGATCACGAACATCACATCGGCGCGGCCCGCATCGTATTCGTCGAAGACGATGGCCACGGGATTGCGCAGCGCCCAAGGCAGGATGCCCTCATGGAACTCCGTCACCTGCTTGCCGTCGCGCAGCTTGATCGCGTCCTTGCCGATCAGGTCGATCCGGGAAATGTGGCTGTCGAGGTTCACCCGCACGCAGGGCCAGTTCAGCCGCGCCGCCACCTGTTCGATATGGGTGGATTTGCCGGTGCCGTGATAGCCCTGGATCATGACGCGGCGGTTGTAGGCAAAGCCCGCAAGGATGGCGAGCGTGGTGTCGGGGTCGAACTTGTAGGTCGGGTCGATCTCCGGCACGCGGTCGGTGCGATCGGCGAAGCCTTTGACCTTCATGTCGGTGTCGATGCCGAACACATCCCGGACAGAGATTTCTTCGGTGGGTTTCATCACAGTGTCCAGCATTCCGTCCGCCATCAGGTCAATCCGCCCCGCAGGGGGGCCGTCGAGGATGTGTGGAACATATCGCGGGGGGGTGCAAGGGGAAGGGCGGCAGGGAAACTTCCGCAAGCGACAATGGCGCCTCCGTTTCGGGGAAATAGTTGACTATTTGAATAGGAAAATCTAGGACGGCTTTGCCAAGTAAAAGAGTCGGAATTATGCGCACGCCCCTCCTGTATGCCCTCTTCGCCCTTGCCCTTCCCGCCTCCGCGCAGGCGGACCCGCTTTCCGACCTCGGGCGGGCGCTGTTCTTCGACACGTCCCTTTCCATCAACGGTACGCAATCCTGCGCCTCGTGCCACCAGCCGGCGAACGGCTTCGCCTCGGACATGGCCTTTCCCGAAGGCGCAATCGCGGGGCGCCATGGCCGCCGCAAACCGCCAAGCCTTGCCTATCAGGCGATTTCGCCGCCGCTGCACCATGTGGTGGAAGAGGACGGCATCCTTTTCGTCGGCGGCAACATGGCGGACGGGCGGGCGACCGGTGCCGGTTCGGGCGATCCGGCAGCCGAACAGGCCCTGATGCCGATGCTGAACCCCGACGAGATGGCGCTGCCCCGCGCCGCCTGCGCCGCCGCCCGCGCCTGCGCGTCCCGGGGCGCGGCGATGGAGGCGGTAGAGCCCGGTGTCTGCGCCCTGCCGGTCGATGCGGCGGCGGCCTGCGACCCGGCCACGCCGGAAGCGGATGACGGGGTGGGAACAGAGGCGGCGGTGGCCCTGCTGGGCCGCGCCCTTGCCGCCTTCGAGGCCTCGCCCGAGGTGATGCCCTTCTCCTCGCGCTACGACGCCTATCGCAACGGGCAGGGCGGGCTGACCGGGGATGAACGCGCAGGACTCGCGCTGTTCGACGGCAAGGCGAAATGTTCGGCCTGCCATGTGCTGACGGCCGGCCCGGACCGGCGGGGGCCGGTCCTGACCGATTTCACCTATGACAACCTCGGCGTGCCGCCGAACGCGCCCGCAGGGGAAAAGGCGTCAGCGGACAGGGGCCTTGCCGCCACGCTGGAGGCCGATCCGCTCTATGCCGCAGGGGCCGCTGCAGTGGAAGGCGCGGTCAAGGTGCCGACCTTGCGCAATGTCTGGACCGGCCAGCCCCGCGCCTACATGCACAATGGCTGGTTCTCGTCGCTGGAAGGGGTCGTGCGGTTCTACAACACCCGCGATGTCTGGCCGCGCTGCGACGCAGACCGCGTGACCGAGGCGCAGGCGCTGGCCGCCCGCTGCTGGCCCGCACCCGGCGTCGCGGCGACGATGAACCGCGACGAACTCGGCAACCTGAAACTGACGGAGTCGGAAGAGGCGCAGATCGTGGCCTTCCTCAAGACACTCACCGACAGGTGACGGGGGGACGGGGCTGGCAAGCACGGTGGCGGGCGGGTATGCCTGACGGCATGACCCTGCGCCACCGCATCATCCGCACGCTGCTGCTCGCCGTCCTTGCCGCCGCCGCCATCGGAAGGGCGGAACTCGGCGCGGATACCGAAGCCTCGGTGATCTTTACCCCCGCCTTCGCGGCCGCTCTTCCCGTGGCGCTGGTGGCGGCATGGGGCGTGGCGGGGCACTTCGGGCAGCAGGGACCTGTCGGCTGGCTGCGGGCGGGCGCGGCAGCGCTGCTGGTCCTGACCGTGGCGGGGCTTCTGGCCCCGCTTGCCGCGCCGCTGCTGGGCGGTGTGCATCGCGGGGCGGGGGACCTGCTGGCCGCGCTGCCCTTCCATCCGCTGTCATGGGGTTCGGTGCTGGCGGGGCTGGTGGCGGTGCAGGTGATCTCGCTGCGGCAGGGGCGCGATCAGTCGCGGAAATAGCGGCTGTCGCGGATCTGTTCCCAGGCCCAGACCACCTCTTGCAGCCGGTCCTCGTCGGACCGGTCGCCGCCGTTCATGTCCGGATGCAGGTCCTTGACCAGCGACTTGTACTGCTTGCGGATTTCCGCCTTCGTCATCGTGTCGCGGGCGTCGAGGATCTCCAGCGCCTTGCGTTCGGTCGAGGGCAGCTTGCGCGTCGCGTTGCCCGTGGGCTTCGCGGGGTTCAGCGTCGCCTTCTCGCCAAGGATGGCCATGGGGTCGTCGATGCCCAGCCGCTGCCAGGCGCGGCCTTCGTCGGGCTTCTTGCCGAAGGGCTGCGTCTCGCGCCCCCAGAGCCGGTCCTTTTCAAGGAATTTCTGGAATTCCTCGTCCGTGGTGCCCTGGAAGAAGTTCCATTTCAGGTTGTATTCCCGGACGTGGTCCTTGCAGAACCAGAAGTATTCATCAAGGTGCTCGGGCGATTTCGGCGCCCTGTAGGCACCCTGTTCCGTGCAGCCCGGATAGTCGCATCCCTTCTGCGATGTCTCGAAGGCGCCGGACATGCCGCGACGCCCCGCCTTGCGGCGTTTCTTGTCTGACGAGACGCGGAGATCGAACTCGAAGGGGGGGCGGGTTGTCATTCTCTGGGCAGGCCTTTCCGACTCGGAGGCGAGAGTTTAGGGGTTCTCGCAGCAGAGAGAAGAGGGGGCAGAGAAAAATGGCCGTGAGCGACGAAATCACCAGACGCCTGACCGATGCCTTCGCCCCGACCGAACTGCGGGTGGAGAATGAAAGCCACCGCCATGCGGGCCATGCAGGCGATGACGGGTCGGGCGAAAGCCATTTCCGCGTGCTGATCCGCGCACCCGCGCTGGCGGCGATGGGGCGGGTGGACCGCCACCGCGCGGTGCAGAAGGCGCTGGGCGACCTGAACACGCGCATCCACGCGCTGGCGCTGGATATCGGCTGACAGCGCGGCAAGGGGGCAGGGGGCGGGCCCGTGCGCCGGACCCGCCGCAGGGCGCGTTATTCGACGATCTCCTCGTCGCCGCCTTCGTCGCCGCCTTCGTCGCCGCCGTCGTCACCGCCCTCATCGGCACCGTCATCCGCGACATCTTCGGCTTCCGCCTCTTCCGCCTCGACGCAGACACCGTCCACGATCTCGCCGGGGCAGTCGGCGGCCTCGTCCTCGGTCGCGAGGTCCTCTTCGGCTGCCGCCTCGTCCACGGCCGCCTCGTCCGTTGCCTCCTCCGCGCTTTCCGCTGTGGTCTCTTCCGACACCTCCTCGGCATAGCTTTCCGACGTGACCGTCTCCTCGATGGTCGTCAGGCTTTCCTCGTAGCTGACCGAGATCTCCTCGGAATATTCCGCATAGAATTCTTCGTAGCTGAAGCTTTCATAGCTGTAGGACGACCAGGTGGTGATTTCGGTGATCTCGATCACCTCTTCCCAGTATTCCAGCGTGATCACCGTTTCCGAGGCGAAGCCGCTGCCGGCGCGGATGCCGTCGAAGACGAAATCCGTGATCCCCTGCAGGATCCAGTAATAGACCACCTCGTCCAGATCGATGGGCGATGCGACGGGCCGCCCGCGCACGAAATCGATCACGTCGCCGGGCAGGATGCCCGCGCTTTCGGCCAGACCGCCGGGCTGCGTGGCCAGGACGAGGACGCCGGTGGAATCGCCGGGCAGCCCGAAGGCCGCGATCACCGACCCGTCCACCGGCAGCAGCACGGCATCCAGCGCACGCGACAC
>AYNO01000176.1 GCA_000500915.1 Rhodobacter sp. CACIA14H1 | reverse complement strand
GGGTGAAGACCCGTCGTTTCGCTTTTGCGCGATAGGGTTGGGAGTCGCCTGCCGCAACCCCGCCCGTCACACCCCATACCGCGCCATGAACATGGCCACCGCGCCTTCCACCACCCGCGCCACGTCGCCGGATTGTGCGCCACCGCGCCCGAAGATCACGCGGTCATGCAGATCGGCCTTGCAGAGCTGCGCGAACTGGTCGGCGGCAAGGTCCAGATCGTCGATGCGGACCTCGCCCCTTGCCACCGCCTTTGCCAGGAACACCGTCAGCCTTTCGCGGATCAGCTGCGGCCCGCTTTCGTAGAAGGCTTCCCCCAAGGCCGGGAACCGGTCGCTTTCCGCGACGCACATGCGGAACATGCGCTGGCCGAAGTCGGACTGGGCGAAGGCCACGATCCGTTCCCCCGCCAGCCGCAGCACCGTGGCCACGGGCGCGTTGTCGTCGATCAGCGCCTCGGCCTCATCGGCCGCGCGGCGGCATTCGGCCTTGGCCACCTCAAGGAACAGCAGGCGCTTGTCGGGGAAATAGCTGTAGAGCGTCGCCTTGCTGACCCCTGCCGCACGGGCGATGTCATCCACCGACGCGCCTTCATAGCCGTCGCGGAGGAAAATCTCGCGCGCGCCCGAAAGCACCTGGTCGAACTTGCGTCCGCGCCGGATCTGATGGCCTTCGTCGCCCATCGCCCTTCCCCCCGAAGGCCGGACCATAGCCCGCCACGGGCGCAGCCGTCAAATCCGCCGGCGGGCCGTGACGGGGCCGCCCCCCTGCGCCGCGATGCGGGCGACGGCATCGGCCAGCCCTTCGTGGCGGACATCCATGCTGTGGCCGTTGGCATGGATGATGCGGTCGGGGGCTGTCACCAGCGCGACATGGCCCTTCCAGAACACCAGATCGCCCCGTTGCAGCGGGCCGTCCACCTCTGCCCCCAGCCGGGCCTGCAGGTCGCTGTCGCCGGGGCAGGGGATGGCGCAGGCCAGCAGCGCCGCCTGCACCAGACCGGAACAGTCGATCCCGTCGCGGCTGTTCCCGCCCCAGAGATAGGGCGTGCCGAGGAAAAGCTCCGCCACCTGCACGGGGTCATCCGCCGGATCGTCCACCCGCCGCAGATGCTTGGCCGGGACGAAACCACCGTCCACCCTTGCCCATGTCCCCTCCGTTTCCGAGACGCGCAGCAGCGATCCGAAATGCAGGGCGCAGGTTTCCCGCGCCTGCACGCGGGGTTCGGGATAGAGGTGGGTTGCAGGGGCGGCCAGCCTGTGGGTCGGCCGGACCGCAGGGCCGATGGCGGCTTCGTCCAGCCAGCCGCAATAGCCGTCCTTGCCCATCTGCACGAAGGCATGCCCGTCGCGCCGGTCGATCACCACCAGCGCTTCGCCAAGCACCACCTGCCGGTCCCGCGCCCCGCGGGGTTGCGCCAGAAGATCGGCCAGCGGGACGGAAACCGCCCCCGCCGCGCCCGCCGTGAACTCTGCCTCCACCAGCCCGCGCAGCGCGTCCAGCGCGACGCGGCCGGAAAAGGGCGTCAGGCGGCGGTCAAGGGACGGGGGGGCCATCACAGGCCCAGCATGGCGGGCAGCCCCAGAAGCAGCGCCCGCGCCCCCTGCCCCACCGCGCCCTTCGGGCGGGCGGGGGCGTCGGTCGGCGTATGGCCGTAGATGTCGAAATGCACATAGCGCGGGTGGTCGGCAAAGCGGCGCAGGAACAGCGCCGCCGTGATCGACCCCGCGAAGCCGAAGCCCGGTGCGTTGTCGAGGTCGGCGATACCCGGTTCGATGACGGGTTCATAGGCGTCATGGAAGGGCAGCCGCCAGACCGGATCGGACCCCGCCGCAGCCCCCGCCTCCAGGGCCGCCACGACAGAGGGGTCGTCGGTGTAATAGGGCGCAAGGTCGGGCCCCACCGCCACCCGCGCCGCGCCGGTCAGCGTGGCCATCGACACGAGCAGGTCGCACGGTTCCTCGGTCGCCCAGGCCAGCGCGTCGCCAAGGATCAGGCGGCCTTCGGCATCGGTATCGTTCACCTCCACCGTCAGGCCCTTGCGGCTGGTCAGGATGTCCTTTGGTTTCAGGGCGTTGCCTGCGACCACATTCTCCACCGCCGGCACTATCACCCGCAGGCGCAGGGGAAGGCGCAGCTCCATGATCATCTGCGCAAGGCCAAGGACGGTGGCCGCGCCGCCCATGTCCTTCTTCATCAGGTTCATCCCCGACGAGGGTTTCAGGTTCAACCCGCCCGTGTCGAAACAGACCCCCTTGCCCACCAGCGTCAGCAGCGGCCCCGCTTCGCCCCAGCGCATGTCCATGATGCGCGGGGCGCGGGGGCTGGCGCGGCCAACGGCATGGACCATGGGAAACCCCTGTTCCAGAAGGTCGTCGCCACGGATCACCGTCACCTTCGCGCCGAAGCGTCCCGCCAGGGCGGCGAAGGCCGCCTCCAGCTCTGCCGGGCCCATGTCCTGCGCGGGGGTGTTGATCAGGTCGCGCGTCAGGAATTCCCCCCGCGCCATGGCCAGCAGCAGCGCCGCATCCACGCCTGCAGGGCAGACCAGCAGCGGGGCGGGCCTGTCCTTCGCCGCCTTGTAGCGGGTGAAGCGGTATTGCGTCAGCAGCCAGCCCAGCGCCGCCTCCGACCTGTCGGCGACGGACAGGTCGCCTTGCAGCCGCCACGCACCGGCAGGCAGCCCCGCCACCGCCTTGGCCAGACCGAAGCGCAGCCGGCGCCGTGCCTTTTCCGTGCCGTGGCCGGCCACCGCGCCCAGGACACCGCCATCCGGCGCGGGCAGCAGCCGCAACTCGCCCGGATCGGCCTTGAACCCCGTGGCGTCGAGCCATGCCCCCGCCCCGCCCAGCCGCGCCTTCAGCGCGTCCAGCCCTTCGGGCGACACGACATGCAGGGGCAGCGCATCCGCGGCGGAATCGGCGAAGGCGGGCGAAAGATAGGGCAGATCGGCGGTCATGGCGGGTTCCAGCGGCACACGGTCGCCGCGCAGCCTACAGCCCCGCGCCGCCCCCGCAAGGGCTAGCCGCGCACCAGCGACTGTTCCGCGATCCGCACCAGCCGCGCCCAGACGGCGGAAAAGGCCGTCGCATCCCCCAGCGCCAGCACGGCCCGCGCATCCCGCGCCACCTGCGATAGGCTGACAAGGCCGACACCTGCCGCCATCGCCTCCATCCGTTTCAGGCCGCGCGGCAGGGTGCCGAGTTCGTGCCGTTCCACCTGCGCCGACATCACCGTCACCGCCAGCGCCAGTTCGCCCACCGCCCGCGCCACGAGCTTTGCGCCCGGATCGGGGCCAAGCCTGTCATAAATGGCGAGGATCGCACGTTCATCCTCGTCCACCCGCTCGCGCGGGCGCAGCTTCACCACGCTGTCCATCAACGTCCCCGACACTTTCACACCCGTGCGAAAGCATGATCCGTGCCACTGAACGAAAGGTTGCCGCAGGAGGAATTAAACACTCGAATTTTCTGATACTTCGTCCTAGGAAGGCCGCGACGACCATTGCAGGAAGCGCCATGCAGCAGGCCCGCCCCCTTCCCGCCTATCTGATCAGCCGGTTCCACGGCTGGCGGGCGACGACCTATCAGGACAACAAGGCATGGTATCGCCGGCTGGCCGAAAGCGGGCAGCACCCCCGCGCCATGGTGATTTCCTGCTGCGACTCGCGCGTGCATGTCACGTCGATCTTCGGCGCGGATGAAGGCGAGTTCTTCATCCACCGCAACATCGCCAACCTTGTCCCGCCCTATAATCCCGACGGGGAATATCACGGCACCTCGGCGGCGGTGGAATATGCCGTCACGTCGCTGGGCGTGGCGCATATCGTGGTGCTAGGCCATTCCAACTGTGGCGGCGTGAAGGGCTGCCATGACATGTGTTCGGGCCATGCGCCCGCGCTGCTGGAGAAATCCTCCTTCGTGGGCCGCTGGATGGACATCCTGCGTCCCGGTTTCGACAAGGTGAAGGCGGAAGGCCATGCCGACGACCTGCGGGCGCTCGAAAAGCAGGCGGTGCTGACCAGCCTTGAAAACCTGATGACCTTCCCCTTCGTCCGCGCCGCCGTCGATGACGACCGCCTGACCCTGCACGGGCTGTGGACGGATACGGGCGAGGGCGGGCTGGAACAGTTCGACCCCGCTCGCGGCGGGTTCGTCCCCGTCTGACGGCTACACCTCGAACCGCGTCGCACCCCGACGCTTTTCGTCCACGGGCTGCGACAGCACCACCGCCTGATGCGCCCGCTGGTCGCAATTGGCACGCGGGCAGATGCGGCAGTTGATGCCCACCTGCGTCATCCTTGCGCCGGTGACGGAAAACGCCTCGGCATAGCCGATCTCGGGCGCGTGGTCGATCGCGCAGCCCATCGCCACGGCAAGGCGGTTGTCCTGCGCGTGCCGCGCCCATGTCGGCCGGTCCACCGTGCGCGAAAAGACGAAGAACTGCGACCGGTCCGGCATTTCCACGAATTGCGGCACGATCCGCCCGGGCGTGCGGAAGGACGTATGCACATCCAGACGCGGGCAGGCGCCGCCATGTTCGGCAAGGTGGAAGCCCGTGGCGTTGAACCGCTTGGTCACGTTGCCGCCCTTGTCGATCCGCAGGAAGAAGAACGGCACCCCCTGCGCCCCTTCGCGCTGCAGCGTCGTGGCGCGGTGGCAGGCCTGTTCGAAACTGACGCCGAAGCGCGTGGCGATATGGTCGAGGTCGTATTTCGTCGCCCGCGCCTCGGCCAGAAAGGCGTCATAGGGCATCAGCACGGCCGCGGCGAAATAGTTGGCCAGTTCCACCCGCAGCCGCGCCACCCCGCGCGGGTCGGTGATGCCCGACCGCGCCACCAGCGAATCCAGCAGCCCCCGCTTTTCCAGCAGCCCGCACATGTGGACAAGCTGGAAGGTGCGGTTGGTATGGTCCAGCGCCTCGGACAGCAGGATCTCGCGCCGCGCCTCGTCATACTGGCGCAGGGTGCCGGGCAGGTCCTCCACCCGCACCAGCCGGACGGTCACGCCCACCCGCCCGCGCAGACGGCGTTTCAGGGCGACATAGACCTCGTCCGGTTCGACCGCCGCGCCGTTCCAGAAGCCGTCCGCCGCCTCTTCCAGCTCGCGGAAATGGTTGCGGTGCTTGCGGAACTCGTTGTGGACGGCGGCTTCGGGCGTGGCGGTGATCAGCGGCGCCTCGCCTTCGGTCAGGGCCAGAAGCTGGTCGGTCGCGGCCTGATAGGCGCTGTGCAGCCGCAGAAACGAGGCGACGAGGCCCGGGGAATGGACCAGTGCCGCCCGCATCTGTGGCAGGTCGGGGCGGGTTTCCACGAAAAGCGGGTCCTGCATCACCGCCCGCAGGTCGGCCAGTTGTGACGTGCCGTCTTCGTCCGCGATGTCGCGCCAGTCCACGCCATAGGCTTCGAACAGCCGCAGCAGGACCGATACCGACACCGATCTTTCGTTGTTTTCCAGCAGGTTGACGTAAGAGGCGCTGATCCCCAGCGCCTTGGCCATCGCCCCCTGCGTTTCGCCGCGTTCGATCCGCAACCGCCGCAGATGCGGCCCGATGAAGGTCTTTTGCATACCACCGCACACATTGGCTGCTTCGTCATGTTTACAATATTACAAATTACACGCCATGTAAATTCTCGCATTTACAGCGCAACCCGCTTTCGGTTTGCACATTTTCAGGGCGGTGTATGTCTGATCCCAAGCGAATGGGAGGACATCATGAAAACCGGCACGCAGCACCTTTACATCCCCGGCCCCACCAACGTTCCGGAAGTGGTGCGTCAGGCCATGAACGTCCCCATGCAGGACCACCGCGCGCCGGATTTCGGCGACCTGACGATGGGCCTGTTCCGCGACCTGAAGACGATCTTCAAGACCACCACGGGCCGCGTGATGATGTTCCCCGGGTCCGGCACGGCCTGCTGGGAAGCCGCGATCCTGAACACGCTTAACCCCGGCGACAAGGTGCTGATGGCGCGTCACGGCCAGTTCTCGCACCTGTGGGTGGAGATGGCGAAGAAACTGGGTCTGGATGTGCAGGTCGTCGATCTGGCATGGGGCGCGGGCGTTCCGGTCAACGAATTCACCCGCATCCTCGGCAATGACCGGCACGGGCAGATCAAGGCGGTCTTCGTCACGCATAACGAAACCGCGACGGGCGTGACATCGGATGTGGCGCTGGTGCGCCGTGCGCTGGATGAATGTTTCCATGACGCGCTGCTGTTCGTGGATGGCGTGTCCTCCATCGCCTGCATCGACTTCCGCATGGACGAATGGGGCGTGGACCTTGCCGTGACCGGCACGCAGAAAGGATTCATGCTGCCTGCGGGTCTGGGCATCATCGGCGTCTCGCAAAAGGCGATGGCGGCATCGGAAAAGAACACGATGCGCCGCTGCTTCCTCGACTTCGCCGACATGGCGAAGATGAACGACACGGGCTATTTCCCCTACACGCCCCCCACCCAACTGCTGCACGGCCTGCGCAAGTCGCTGGACCGGATGCTGGCCGAAGGGCCGGAAAACACCTATGCCCGCCACCGCCGCCTTGCGACGGGCGTGCGCAACGCGGTTGCGGCCTGGGGGCTGGAGATGTGCGCGGAACACCCGTCGCTCTATTCCGACACCGTGACCGCGATCCGCACGCCGCAGGGCGTGGATGCCCGCGACGTGATCAAGATCGCCTATGACCGCTACAACTGCTCGCTCGGCTCCGGCCTCGGCCCGCTGAACGGCAAGGTGTTCCGCATCGGGCATCTGGGCGACCTGAACGAAGGCATGTGCCTGACCGCGATTTCCATAGCCGAACTGTCGCTGGCGGCCGCCGGGGCGCAGATCCGCTTCGGGTCGGGCGTTGCCGCCGCGCAGGATGTCTATGCCGAACCCGTCGCCCGCGCCGTGCAGCGCAGCGCCGCCATCGCCGCCGAATAACCACCCGAGGAAACCATGTCCCACACGCTTTACCCGCTGCGGCGTCAACGCCTGCAGCGATCGGAACTCGCTGTCCCGGCGTCCAACCCCACGATGATCGACAAGGCCGCCCAAGGCCCCGCCGATTACGTCTTCCTCGATCTGGAGGATGCGGTCGCGCCGCCGGAAAAGGAACAGGCGCGGAAGAACGCGATCCAGGCGCTGAACGACATCGACTGGGCCGCCAAGGGCAAGACGGTGTCGGTCCGCATCAACGGGCTGGACACGCATTACATGTACCGCGACGTGGTGGATGTGATGGAACAGGCCGGGTCCCGCGTCCACACGCTGCTGGTGCCAAAGGTGGGCGTGCGCGACGACCTGTACATGGTCGAAGCCATGGTCAACCAGATCGAACAGGCCAAGGGCTATACCACCCGCGTGGGGCTGGAGGCGCTGATCGAAACCGCGCTGGGCATGGCGAATGTGGAAAGCATCGCCCAGTTCGGCGGCCGTCTGGAGGCCCTGCATTTCGGCGTGGCCGACTATGCCGCGTCCATGCGGGCCCGCACCACCAATATCGGCGGTCTGAACCCGCATTACCCCGGCGACCAGTGGCACGCCGCCATCAGCCGCATGGTCATCGCCTGCCGCGCCTATGGCCTGCGGGCCATCGACGGGCCGTTCGGCGATTTCAGCGACCCCGAAGGCTACAAGGAAGGCGCCCGCCGCGCCGCCGCGCTGGGCTGCGAAGGCAAATGGGCCATCCACCCGTCGCAGGTTTCCATGGCGAACGAGGTGTTCAGCCCGACCGATGCCGAAGTCACCAAGGCCCGCCGCATCATCGAGGAACTGAAGATCGCGGAGTCGCAGGGCAAGGGTGCCGCCAGCCTTGACGGCAAGATGATCGACGCCGCGTCGGAAAAGATGGCGCGCAACGTCCTCGTCATCGCCGAGGCCATCGAAGGCAAGTGAGAACAGGGCGGCACGACCGCCGCGCAGGGAGGAAGACATGGACATCCACGAATATCAGGCCAAGGAAATCCTCGCCCGCTTCGGCGTGCCCGTCCCGCGTGGCGGCCTTGCCTACAGCCCCGAACAGGCGGGCTACCGCGCCCGCGAACTGGGCGGCAATGCCTGGGTCGTCAAGGCGCAGATCCATTCCGGCGGCCGCGGCGCGGCAGGCGGCGTGAAGCTCTGCCGGTCCGAGGCCGAGGTGCAGGAATTCGCCTCCACC
>AYNO01000175.1 GCA_000500915.1 Rhodobacter sp. CACIA14H1 | reverse complement strand
GGTTGCCGTTGTCCGCACGCACCGGTTCGCCCGTCGCCGGGTCCATCACGATGATCTCGGGCTTCAGCTCGTTGCCCTTCGGCGCCGACCGCCAGTCCGACACGATCTTCTGCGTCATGCCCGTGGCTTCGTCCGTCTCTTCCCGCACCGACAGGCCCGAGATGAGGTCCACGAACTTCGCCACACCGCCCTTTTCCGCGATGATCGGCAGCGTATAGGGGTCCCATTCGAACAGCTTGGTCCCGCGCTTGACCGCCTGACCTTCCTTCACATGGACCTTCGCGCCATAGGAGAGCTTGTGCACCGCCCGCTCGCCGCCCGCCTCGTCGATGATGGCCAACGACATGTTCCGGCCCACGACGATCTGCTCGCCATTGACGTTGGACAGCAGGTTCGCGTTGCGGAACTCGATCTTGCCCTCCTGCGACGCCTCGAGGAAGGACTGCTGCCCCCCTTGCGCGATGCCGCCGATGTGGAAGGTCCGCATCGTCAGCTGCGTGCCGGGTTCACCGATGGACTGCGCGGCGATGATGCCGACCGCTTCCCCGATGTTGACCAGCGTGCCGCGGGCAAGGTCACGGCCATAGCAGGCCGCGCAGACGCCCTCTTCCGCTTCACAGGTCAGCGGGCTGCGGATGCGGGCAACCTGCACCGCCGCCGCGTCGATCGCGTCCGCCTTGCGTTCGTCGATCAGCTCGCCCCGCGCCACGATCACCTCGTCCGTCCCCGGAACGAGGATGTCGTCCGCCGCCACACGGCCCAGCACACGCTCGGCCAGCGACTGCACGACTTCCCCGTCGTTGACCGCGGCTTCCGCCGTGATCGCCCGCTCGGTGCCGCAATCGGGCACGCGCACGATGCAGTCCTGCGCCACGTCCACCAGACGGCGGGTCAGATAGCCCGAGTTCGCCGTCTTCAGTGCCGTATCCGCCAGACCCTTCCGGGCGCCGTGGGTCGAGTTGAAGTATTCAAGAACGGTCAGACCTTCCTTGAAGTTCGAGATGATGGGCGTCTCGATGATCTCGCCCGACGGCTTGGCCATCAGGCCGCGCATCCCGCCAAGCTGCTTCATCTGCGCAGGCGAACCCCGCGCACCGGAGTGCGACATCATATAGACCGAGTTCGGCTCCTTCTCCGCCCCCGCATCGTCGAAGCGGACGGCCGAGATTTCGGCCATCATCTCGCCGGCGACCTTGTCGGAACATTTCGACCAGGCATCGACGACCTTGTTGTACTTCTCGCCCTGGGTGATCAGGCCGTCCATGTACTGCTGTTCGAATTCCTTCACCTGATCGCGGACCTCGTTCACGATGGTCCACTTGGTGTCGGGGATCAGCATGTCGTCCTTGCCGAAGGAAATCCCGGCACGGAACGCCTCGCGGAAGCCCAGACCCATGATCTGGTCGCAGAAGATCACCGATTCCTTCTGACCGCAGTAGCGATAGACGGTGTCGATGACGGCCTGCACGTCCTTCTTCCGCAGCAGACGGTTTACCAGTTCGAACGGCGCCTTTGCGTTCAGCGGCAGCAGGTTGCCCAGACGCAGACGGCCCGGCGTGGTCTTGTAGCGCTTCCAGACCTCGTTGCCCTCGTCATCGATCTGGCGCAGACGCGCGGTGATGGACGCGTGCAGATGCACCTCGCCCGCTGCCAGCGCATGTTCGACCTCGTCGATATCGGCAAAGATCTTGCCTTCGCCGACCATGCCCTTGCGTTCCATGGTGACGTAATACAGGCCCAGAACCATGTCCTGCGACGGCACGATGATCGGCGCACCGTTCGCGGGCGACAGCACGTTGTTCGTGGACATCATCAGGACGCGCGCTTCCAGCTGCGCCTCAAGGCTCAGCGGAACGTGCACAGCCATCTGGTCGCCGTCGAAGTCGGCGTTGAAGGCCGAACAGACCAGCGGGTGCAGCTGGATCGCCTTGCCTTCGATCAGGATCGGCTCGAACGCCTGGATCCCCAGACGGTGCAGCGTCGGCGCACGGTTCAGCAGCACGGGATGTTCGCGGATGACCTCGTCGAGGATATCCCAGACCTCCGGACGCTCCTTCTCGACCAGCTTCTTCGCCTGCTTGACGGTCGAGGACAGCCCCTTCGCCTCAAGCCGCGAATAGATGAACGGCTTGAACAGCTCCAACGCCATCTTCTTCGGCAGGCCGCACTGGTGCAGCTTCAGTTCCGGACCCGTCACGATGACCGAACGGCCCGAGAAGTCCACGCGCTTGCCCAGCAGGTTCTGGCGGAACCGGCCCTGCTTGCCCTTCAGCATGTCGGACAGCGATTTCAGCGGGCGCTTGTTGGTGCCCGTGATCACGCGGCCCCGGCGGCCGTTGTCGAACAGCGCATCCACCGCTTCCTGCAACATCCGCTTTTCGTTGCGCACGATGATATCGGGCGCACGCAGCTCGATCAGGCGCTTCAGACGGTTGTTCCGGTTGATGACCCGACGGTACAGGTCGTTCAGGTCGGACGTCGCGAACCGGCCGCCGTCCAGCGGCACCAGCGGGCGCAGTTCCGGCGGGATCACCGGCAGCACGGTCAGCACCATCCACTCCGGACGGTTGCCGGACCCGAGGAACGACTCGACGATCTTCAGCCGCTTGATGATCTTCTTCGGCTTCAGCTCGCCGGTCGCTTCCTTCAGCTCTTCCCGCAGGGTTTCGGCGGTCTGCTCAAGGTCGATGGCGGCCAGCATTTCGCGGATCGCTTCCGCGCCGATATTGGCGGTGAAGGCATCCGCGCCATACTGGTCCTGCGCGTCCAGATACTCTTCCTCGGTCATCAGCTGACCATAGGTCAGGTCCGTCAGACCGGGTTCGATGACGACATAGTTTTCAAAGTACAGGATGCGTTCCAGATCGCGCAGCGTCATGTCCAGCATCAGGCCGATGCGGGACGGCAGCGATTTCAGGAACCAGATATGCGCAACGGGCGCGGCCAGTTCGATATGGCCCATCCGCTCGCGCCGCACCTTCTGCAGCGTCACTTCCACACCGCACTTCTCGCAGACGACGCCGCGATACTTCATGCGCTTGTACTTGCCGCAGAGGCACTCGTAATCCTTGATCGGCCCGAAGATACGGGCGCAGAACAGGCCGTCACGCTCCGGCTTGAACGTGCGGTAGTTGATCGTTTCCGGCTTCTTGATCTCGCCATAGGACCAAGACAGGATCCGCTCGGGCGAAGCCAAGCTGATCTTGATCTCGTCAAAGGTCTTGATCGGCGCAACCGGGTTGAACGGGTTGTTCGTCAGTTCCTGGTTCATTTCATCTTCCCAATCAGAGGGTTGCGGTCAGAGGATGAGCAGCAAATTTCTTCGAAGAAATTTGCAAAAATCTTCGAAGATTTTTGCTCCTCACTCCTCCTCCGCATCCAGGAGTTCCATGTTCAGGCCGAGGCCGCGGACTTCCTTGACGAGCACGTTGAAGCTTTCGGGAACGCCCGCCTCGAAGTTGTCCTCGCCCTTGACGATCGACTCATAGACCTTGGTCCGGCCCGCCACGTCGTCCGACTTCACCGTCAGCATTTCCTGCAGGGTATAGGCGGCGCCATAGGCTTCGAGAGCCCAGACCTCCATCTCCCCCAGACGCTGACCGCCGAACTGCGCCTTGCCACCCAGCGGCTGCTGCGTGACCAGCGAGTACGGCCCCGTCGAACGGGCGTGCAGTTTGTCATCGACAAGGTGGTGCAGCTTCAGCATGTACTTCACGCCCACCGTCACCTTCCGCGCGAACTTCTCGCCCGTGCGGCCGTCGAAGACTTCCGACTGACCCGACTGGTCGAACCCGGCACGCCGCAGCGCGTCGTTCACGTCCTGCTCCTTGGCCCCGTCAAAGACCGGGGTGGCAATCGGCACGCCGCGCGTCACATAGGACGCCTTCTCGACCAGATCATCCTCGTCCAGACCCGCAAAGGCCTCGCCGTAGGTGTCGTCGCCATAGGCGATCCGCATCGCCTCGCGCACCGGGGTCAGGTCGCCCGACCGGCGATACTCGCGCAGCGCCTCGTCGATCTGGATGCCCAGACCGCGCGCGGCCCAGCCCATATGCGTTTCAAGGATCTGCCCGACGTTCATCCGCGACGGCACGCCCAGCGGGTTCAGCACCAGATCGACATGGGTGCCATCGGCAAGGAAGGGCATGTCCTCGATCGGAACGACCTTGGAAATGACACCCTTGTTCCCGTGACGACCGGCCATCTTGTCGCCCGGCTGCAGCTTGCGCTTCACCGCGACAAAGACCTTGACCATCTTCATGACGCCGGGGGGCAGGTCGTCGCCGCGACGGACCTTCTCCACCTTGTCCTCGAACCGGTGTTCCAGCGCACGCTTCTGCGCCTCGAACTGGTCGTGCAGGGCTTCGACTTCCTTCGCCTCGGCCTCTTCACCCAGCGCCAGCTGCCACCACTGGCCACGCGACAGCGTCCCCAGCAGTTCGTCATCGATGGTGGACCCCGCCTTGATGCCCTTCGGCCCCTTGACGGCGGTCTTGCCCATGATCAGCGACTTCAGACGCGCATAGATGTTGCGCTCGAGGATCGCCAGCTCGTCGTCCCGGTCACGGGCCAGACGTTCGACTTCCTCGCGCTCGATCTGCAGCGCACGCTCGTCCTTGTCCACGCCGTGGCGGTTGAAGACGCGCACTTCCACGATGGTGCCATAGGCCCCCGGCGGCAGACGCAGCGACGTGTCGCGCACGTCCGACGCCTTTTCGCCAAAGATCGCCCGCAGCAGCTTCTCTTCCGGCGTCATCGGGCTTTCGCCCTTGGGCGTGATCTTGCCCACAAGGATGTCGCCCGGCTGCACCTCGGCCCCGATATAGACGATCCCGGCTTCATCCAGATTGCGCAGGGCTTCTTCGCCCACGTTCGGGATGTCGCGCGTGATCTCTTCCGGGCCCAGCTTGGTGTCCCGCGCCGCGACCTCGTATTCCTCGATATGGATCGAGGTGAAGACGTCATCCCGCAGGATGCGCTCGGAAATCAGGATCGAGTCCTCGTAGTTGTAGCCGTTCCACGGCATGAAGGCGACGACCACGTTCCGGCCAAGGGCCAGTTCGCCCATGTCGGTGCAGGGACCATCGGCCACCACCTCGCCCCGCGCCACCTTGTCGCCCACCTTCACCAGCGGGCGCTGGTTGATGCAGGACGACTGGTTCGACCGCTTGAACTTCCGCAGACGATAGATGTCCACGCCCGGCTCGCCGGGTTCCAGCATCTCGGTCGCACGGACGACGATACGCGTCGCGTCCACCTGGTCGATGACACCGGCCCGACGCGCCATGATGGCCGCACCGGAATCGCGGGCGACGACCGCCTCGATCCCCGTGCCGACGAAAGGCGCATCCGACTGCAGCAGCGGCACCGCCTGACGCTGCATGTTCGACCCCATCAGGGCGCGGTTCGCGTCGTCATTTTCAAGGAACGGGATCAGCGACGCCGCAACCGACACAAGCTGCTTCGGGCTCACGTCGATCAGGTCGATCGCTTCCGGCGGGTTCAGCATGAATTCCCCGGCCTTCCGGCTGGAGATCAGGTCATCCTTGAACTTGCCTTCCGCGTCCTGGTTCGCGTTGGCCTGCGCCACGGTGTGCCGCATCTCCTCGGTCGCCGACATATAGACGACCTCGTCGGTCACCTTGCCCTCGACCACCTTG
Organism: Rhodobacter sp. CACIA14H1; assembly: GCA_000500915.1. Lineage (GTDB taxonomy): Bacteria > Pseudomonadota > Alphaproteobacteria > Rhodobacterales > Rhodobacteraceae > Paragemmobacter. Next base: position 2,479 of record AYNO01000175.1, on the reverse strand, counting down.
CGGTAGGGGGTTTCGATGAAGCCGTACTTGTTCACGCGGGCAAAGGTCGCCAGCGAGTTGATCAGGCCGATGTTCTGGCCTTCCGGCGTTTCGATCGGGCACATCCGGCCGTAATGCGTCGGGTGCACGTCGCGCACTTCGAAGCCCGCGCGTTCCCGCGTCAGACCGCCCGGCCCCAGCGCCGACAGACGGCGCTTGTGCGTCACTTCGGACAGCGGGTTGGTCTGGTCCATGAACTGCGACAGCTGGCTGGAGCCGAAGAATTCCCGCACCGCCGCCGCAGCCGGCTTCGCGTTGATCAGGTCCTGCGGCATGATCGTGTCGATCTCGACCGAAGACATCCGCTCCTTGATCGCACGCTCCATCCGCAGCAGGCCGACGCGGTACTGGTTTTCCATCAGCTCGCCCACCGACCGCACGCGGCGGTTGCCGAGGTGGTCGATGTCGTCGATCTCGCCCTTGCCGTCGCGCAGTTCGGTCAGCGCCTTGATGCAGGCGATGATGTCCTCGCGGTCCAGCGTGCGCTGGGTGTCAGGCTTGGCCAGATCCAGACGCATGTTCATCTTCACGCGGCCGACAGCCGACAGGTCATAGCGTTCGCTATCGAAGAACAGCGTGTCGAACAGCGCGCTCGCCGCTTCGACGGTCGGCGGCTCGCCCGGACGCATGACGCGGTAGATGTCCATGAGCGCGGTGTCGCGGCCCATGTTCTTGTCTGCCGCCATGGTGTTGCGCATGTAGGGGCCGACATTGACGTTGTCGATGTCCAGAACCGGAATCTCGGTGATGCCCTGGTCCAGCAGCACCTTCAGGCTGCCGCCCTTGACCTCGCCGTCGCGGTCATAGTCCATCGTCAGCTCATCACCGGCCTCGACCCAGATTTCCCCGGTCTCTTCGTTGATGATGTCCTTGGCGGCATAGCGCCCGATGATGTGGTCGAACGGAACCAGCAGCTCCGTCACCTGACCCTCGTCGCGCCACTTCTTGACCATGCGCGGCGTGGCCTTCTCGCCCGCCTTCAGGATCACCTCGCCCGATGCCGCATCGACCAGATCATAGGTCGGACGCGTGCCGGACACGCGGTTCGGGAAGAACTTGGTCACCCAGCCCTTGTTCTTCACATGCTTGAAGGTCACGGTGTCGTAATAGGCATCCATGATGCCTTCCTGATCCATGCCGAGGGCATAGAGCAGCGTCGTCACCGGCAGCTTGCGGCGGCGGTCGATACGGGCGAAGACGATGTCCTTGGCGTCGAACTCGAAGTCCAGCCACGACCCGCGATAGGGGATGATCCGGCAGGTGAACAGCAGCTTGCCGCTGGAATGCGTCTTGCCCTTGTCATGGTCGAAGAACACGCCGGGGGACCGGTGCATCTGCGACACGATCACGCGTTCCGTCCCGTTCACGATGAACGTGCCGTTCGACGTCATCAGGGGCATGTCGCCCATATAGACGTCCTGTTCCTTGATGTCCTTGACCGACTTCGCACCCGTCGTCTCATCGACATCGAACACGATCAGGCGCAGCGTCACCTTCAGGGGCGCCGCATAGGTCATGTCGCGCTGCTGGCACTCGTCCACGTCGTATTTCGGCTTCTCCAGCTCGTACTTGACGAACTCCAGAACCGCGGTCTCGTTGAAGTCCTTGATCGGGAACACCGACTGGAACGTGCCCTGGATGCCTTCGCCGTCCAGCGGCTTGTCCGCATCGCCGGACTTCAGGAACAGGTCGTAGGAGGATTTCTGAACCTCGATCAGGTTCGGCATCTCCAGGACTTCGCGGATCTTGCCGTAATAGCGGCGGATGCGTTTCTGGCCAACGTAAGCTTGCGCCATGTGCGTCGTCACCTTTTTCTCGTGTCGCTGGCGCGGGTCCGTCGGGGCCACGGGCGCGCGCCGCTTGCGATAGGGGGTAAAGGTCCCATTCATGCCCCCCGTCCCACCGGAAGGCTCCCGAACCTTGAACCGCGCCTTGAAAGGGGCATCCGCCACCGGGCAAGGATGCCCCTTTCAAGACAGGTTCGGCCGGGCCGGGGAAACCCCGACCCAGCCTAGAAACCGATGTCAGGATGCGCAGCGCATCCCGCCCGATTACTTCAGTTCGACCTTGGCGCCAGCCTCTTCGAACTTCTTCTTCATCGCCTCGGCGTCGGCCTTGGAGATGCCTTCCTTGACCTTGCCACCGGCTTCGGTCAGGTCCTTGGCTTCCTTCAGGCCCAGACCGGTGATTTCGCGCACGACCTTGATCACGTTGATCTTGTTCGCGCCGGCGTCCGTCAGGACGACGTCGAATTCGGTCTGCTCTTCGGCCGGGGCCGCAGCAGCACCGGCAGCCGGACCGGCGGCCATCATGACGGCGCCACCGGCGGCCGGCTCGATGCCGTACTTGTCCTTCAGGATGGTCTTCAGTTCCTGAGCCTGCAGGAGGGTCAGGCCGACGATGTCTTCGGCGAGTTTGTTCAGATCAGCCATTTTGCTCA
>AYNO01000174.1 GCA_000500915.1 Rhodobacter sp. CACIA14H1 | reverse complement strand
GCGCTTTGTCCGGCAGTTGCTGGCAGAGGGGGCCATCGGTCAGGTGACGTGGTTCCGGGGGAGCATTCGGAGGATTTTCTGGCCGATCCCGCGCTGCCCGCCACATGGCGGACGCAAGGAAGGGCGAACGGGGCGATGGGGGACCTTGCGCCGCATATCGTCAATCTGGCGCTGGCGCTGATGGGGCCGGTGGCCGAGGTGTCGGCACGGGTGCAGACGGTGCATCGCAGCCGGACGGGCGGGGTGGTGGACAATGACGACCAGGCGCAGATGATGCTGCGCTTTGCCTCGGGCGTGGAGGGGCATCTGTTCGTCAGCCGGATCGCGACGGGGCGGAAGATGGGCTACGCCTATGAAATCTTCGGCACCAAGGGCGGGATCCGGTTCGATCAGGAGGACCAGAATTCCGTCTGGCTCTACCGTGCCGAAGGGCCGGACAGGGGGCGGGGCTATACGCGCATCCTGACGGGGCCGGCGCATCCGGATTATGTGGAATTCTGTCAGGGGCCCGGTCACGGGACCGGCTATCAGGACCAGATCATCATCGAGGCGCGGGATTTCCTGCAGGCGGTGCATGAGGGGCGCAGCCTGTGGCCCACGTTCCGCGACGGGCTGGCGGTGTCGCAGGTGATCGAGACGGCCTTTGCCTCCGCCGAGGCGGGGCAGTGGCTGGCCGTGCCGCAGGGATAGGGAGGGGATATGACCATCAGGATCGGCAATGCGCCCTGTTCGTGGGGCGTGGAATTCGCAAACGACCCGCGCAATCCGCCGTGGCGGCAGGTGCTGAAGGACTGTGCGGATGCGGGCTATACGGGGATCGAGCTGGGTCCCATCGGCTATATGCCCGAAGACCCCGCCATCCTGTTCGACGCGCTGGAGGAGAACGGGCTGGAGCTGATCGGGGGCGTGGTGTTCCGCCCCTTTCACGACCCCGCCGCGTGGGACGAGGTGCGCGATGCGGCGTGGCGGACCTGCCGGTCGCTGTCGGCGCATGGGGCGAAGCATCTGGTGCTGATCGATTCCATATCCCCGCGCCGTGCGCCGACGGCGGGGCGGGCGGAGGCGGCAGAGCAGATGGACCGCACCGAATGGGTGGCCTTCCGCGACCGCATCGCGCAGGTGGCGCGGATGGGGGCCGAGGAGTTCGGTCTGACGGTCGGCATCCATGCCCATGCGGCGGGGTTCATCGACTTCGAACCCGAGCTGGAGCGGCTGCTTGACGAAGTTGACGAGAAACTTCTGAAGATCTGTTTCGACACGGGCCACCATTCCTATGCTGGCTTTGACCCCGTGGCCTTCATGCGGCGGCATGTCGGGCGGATTTCCTATATGCATTTCAAGGATATAGACCCCGTCGTGAAGGCAGACGTGATTGCCAAGCGGACGGGGTTCTACGATGCCTGCGGTCAGGGCATCTTTTGCAACCTTGGCAAGGGGGATGTGGACTTCACCGCCGTGCGCGACATCCTGCTTGACGCCGGATTTCAGGGGTGGTGCACGGTGGAACAGGATTGCGACCCGACGCTGGATGTAAGGCCGGTCGAGGATGCACGGAGGAACCGCGACTATCTGCGCGGGATCGGGTTCTGAGGGGGAACGGATGGGACGGTTGAACTGGGGTCTGATCGGGGGCGGCGAGGGAAGCCAGATCGGGCCGGCGCACCGGCTGGGGGCGCGGGTGGACGGGTTGTTCGACTTCGTGGCGGGTGCGCTGGACCACCGGCCCGAGGCGGGGCGGGAGTATGGGCAGCGGCTGGGGCTGGCGGCGGACCGGTCCTATGGCGACTGGCGCGAGATGCTGGAGGGCGAGAAGGGCCGGAAGGACCGGATCGACCTTGTCACCGTGGCCACGCCCAATGCCACGCATTACGAGATCACGCGCGAATTCCTGAAGGCCGGATTCCATGTGCTGTGCGAGAAGCCCATGACCATGACCGTCGAGGAGGGCGAGGAGATCGTCCGTCTGGCGCGGGAAACGGGGCGCATCTGTGCGGTGAATTACGGCTATACCGGCTATTCGCTGGTGCGTCACATGAAGGCGATGGTCGCGCGGGGCGATCTGGGCCGCGTGCGGATGGTGGTGGCGGAATTCGCGCATGGGCATCATGCGGATGCAGGTGACGCGGACAATCCGCGCGTGCGCTGGCGTTATGACCCCGCGCAGGCGGGGATTTCGGCGCAGTTCGCCGATTGCGGCATCCATGCGCTGCACATGGCCAGTTTCGTGATCGGCCAGCAGGTGGAACGGCTGGCGGCAGATACGGTGTCCTGCATTCCGTCGCGCGTGCTGGAGGATGACGCGCAGGTGAACCTGCGGTTCGATGGCGGCGCGGTGGGGCGGTTGTGGACATCGTCCATCGCCATCGGGCGGCAGCACGGGTTGACCCTGCAGGTCTTCGGCGAGAAGGGCGGTCTGCGCTGGGCGCAAGAGCAGCCGAACCAGCTCTACTGGATGCCGCTTGGCGGCCGGTTGCAGGTGATCGAACGCGGCGAGGCGGGGCTGTCGCCCGAAGCGGACCGGACGAGCCGTGTCACGATTGGCCATGCCGAGGGGATGCCTTTGGCTTTCGCCAATATCTACAAGGATTTGTCGGACGTCATTCAGGCAGTGAACGAAGGCCGCGCACCCGATCCGGCGGCGGACCTGTTCCCCCGGGCCGAGGACGGGCTGCGGTCGATGGCGGCGGTCTTTGCCGTTGCCGCCAGCGGAAAGGCGGACGGCGTCTGGATGGATGCCCGCCCGCCGATGTTCCGCTAACGCAGCGTCCCCCGTTCCACCACCTGGCAGGGAAAGAGCCGTGTTTCGGGGGGAGGGCCGGGTCGTCGATCGTGGCTGTCACGAGGGTGATGGCCGCGTCGATGATGTCGGCTATCGGCTGGCGGATGGTGGTCAGGTCCAGCAGCGACCAGCGCGACATTTCCATGTCGTTCAGCCCGATCAGCCCGATGTCGCGGGGGGTGGCGAGGCCGGCCTCGGTTATGGCGGCGAGGGCGCCTGCGGCCAGCAGGTCGTCGCCGCAGAAATAGGCCTCGGCCGGGTTCTGCAGCAGGCGGGCCATGCCGGCGCGGCCGGCGTCGTAGGTATAGGCAGCGGTGTAGGTGACGGAGGTTTCGGCGCGGCCCTCCAGCGCCTGCAGGAAGCCTGCGGCGCGGTCCTGCGTGGAGGTGGCGGCTTCGGGGCCGCCAAGGAAGCCCACCTTGCGGTAGCCCCGTGCAAGCAGGGTTTCGGCGGCCATGCGCCCGCAGGCGATGTTGTCGATGCCGACGACATGGGTTTTCGGGTCCGGACCGGCGCGGCCGAAGGCGTGGACGACGGGCAGCCCCGCCTCGGCGAAGGAGGCGGCGAAGCTGGGGGGCAGGGTGGAGGAGGCGACGATGACACCGTCCACCGAATATTGCCGCAGCATCCGGAGCGAGGCTTCGGGGTCGGTCGCGCCGGAGAGGTTGACGAGAAGCGGGCGCAGGCCGCGGTTCTGGAGACCTTGGGTGAAGAGGTCGAAGACTTCGAGGATGAGCGGGTTGTGGAAGTTGTTGGCGATGAGGCCGATGAGTTTCGTGCGCCCCGTGGTCAGGCTGGAGGCCAGTGCATTGGGGGCGTAGCCCAGTTCGCGGGCGGCCTGTTCCACCTTGGCGCGGGTGGCCGGTGACACGGAGGCGCCGGGCGTGAAGCTGCGCGACACGGCGGAGCGGGACACCCCGGCCCGGGCGGCGACATCTTTGAGCGTTACGGCCATGCCTGTCCCGTCTTTGGTTCGGTGACGGACCTTACGGGGGCGGCGGCGTCGGGGAAAGGGGGGCGTCGTGCGAAGGCGGACTGACTTTCCCGCCGGGCGGATGCTATAAGGCCGGAGTGGTAGTGGAGTAACGAGTGATGCGGATTGGAATGGCGGGCGCGGGCCTGTCCTGTGCGGTTATCGGGCGGGGTCTGGCCGAGGATGGCCACAGGGTCACGATCTTCGAGGAGCGGGACCATGTCGGCGGGAATTGCCATACGGAGCGGGATGCGGCGACGGGGGTGATGGTCCACCGCTACGGGCCGCATATCTTTCACACCGACGATGCCGAGGTCTGGGCCTATGTGAACCGCTTTGCCCGGTTCCTGCCTTATGTGAACCGGGTGAAGGCGACGACGGGGGGGCGGGTCTATTCGCTGCCCATCAACCTGCTGACGATCAACCAGTTCTTCGGGGCGACCTTCACCCCCGACGAAGCGCGGGACTTCATCGCGGCGCAGGCCGACCGGTCCATCGCGGAGCCGCGCAATTTCGAGGAGCAGGCGCTGAAATTCATCGGGCGGCCGCTCTACGAGGCGTTCTTCCTTGGCTATACGCGCAAGCAGTGGGGGTGCGAGCCGACAGCGATACCGGCATCGATCCTGAAGCGGTTGCCGGTGCGGTTCAACTATGACGACAACTATTTCAGCCACCGCTTCCAGGGGATGCCGGAGGAGGGTTACACGCGGATGATCGCGGCGATGTTGGACCATCCGAATATCGAGGTGCATCTGGGCCGGTCGATGCAGCCTGGGGACCGCGGGCCGTTTGACCATCTGTTCTGGGCGGGGCCGCTGGATGCGTGGTTCGGGCACCGGCTGGGGCGGCTGCAATACCGGACGCTGGATTTCGAACGGATCGAGGCCAAGGGGGATGCGCAGGGCTGTGCGGTGATGAACTACCCCGACGAGGCCGTGCCATGGACGCGGATCACGGAGCACAAGCATTTCAGCCCTTGGGAGGAGCATGAGGGCACGGTGCTGTTCCGCGAATACAGCCGCGCCTGTGGCGAGGGGGACATTCCCTATTACCCGGTCCACCGCGCCGAGGGCGACGATCTGCTGGACCGGTATCAGGCGCTGGCTGCGGCGGAGGAGGGCGTGACCTTCATCGGGCGCATGGGCACCTATCGCTATTTGGACATGGATGTGGCGATCCGCGCCGCGATGGACGCGCTGCGCGACTGGCGGCGGCGCCATGGCGGGGCATGAACCGGCTTGCCTGCCGCTGCGGCGGGGGGCAGGGTGGCCGCTGCGGGGGCGCGCGGGCCGGGGGAGGATGCGGTGAACAGGATCGATCTGGAGGGGCGCGTCGTCGTGGTGACGGGCGGGGCGCAGGGCATCGGGCTGGCCGTGGGGCGGCGGGTTGTCGCCTCTGGCGGGCGGGTTGCCGTCTGGGATGTGAACGCCGCGCAGGCCGGGGCGGCGGCGGCGGAGCTGGGGGCGGGGTCCATCGCCCTGACCGTGGATGTGGCCGAGGTTGCATCGGTCGCGGCGGCGGCGGCGGCGACAGAGGCCGCCTTTGGCCGGATCGACGGGCTGGTGAATTCGGCGGGGATCACGGGGCCCGTGAAGCCGACGGTCGAATATGGCGCCGCCGAATGGGCGCGGGTGGTGGCGGTGAACCTGAACGGCACCTTCCATTGCTGCCGTCATGTCGTGCCGGTCATGCAGAAGCGGGATTACGGGCGGATCGTGAACATATCTTCCGTGGCGGGGAAGGAGGGTAACCCGAACATCGCGGCCTATAGCGCGGCGAAGGCGGGGGTTCTGGGCTTTACCAAGTCGCTGGGCAAGGAGCTGGCGCGGACCGGCATTGCGGTCAACGCCATAACGCCGACGACCGCCAAGACTGCGATCCTTGACGGGCTGACACCGGAATTCATCGACTACATGCGGGTCCGCATCCCGAGGGACCGGTTCGTCGAGGTGGAGGAGATCGCGGCGATGGTGGTCTGGCTGCTGTCCGAGGAGAATTCCTTCACCACCGCCGCGACCTTCGATCTGAGCGGGGGGCGCACCACCTATTGACGGCGGCCCCTCCGCGCGGAACCCGTGCCGGTCAGGCGGTGCGGTCCAGCCAGTCGCGGAAGGCCGCGATCACGTCTGCCTCGCTGTCCACGAGGTGCTGGGGTGCGGGATAGTGGCCGGAATGGACATCCGCCGCATAGGCCCGCATGGCGGCGATGCGCTTTTCCTGCAGGCGGTCGTATTCGCCCGCGAAATCGGCATAGACCTTGGCGTGGCGCGGGATGTGGCCCCGGTTCTGGCCCAGCACGTCGTCGGTGAACAGGTATTGCGCGTGCCCCGCCGCGCCTGCGCCCATGGAGATGAGGAAGAGGCTGGTCCGTTCCGCGATGGCCTGCGTGATGGAATGGGGCACCACCTCGATCTCGGCCGCGAAGGCGCCTGCCTCTTCCAGCGCCCTGACCTGTTGCCAGACCAGCTGCGCGGTGTCCAGCGTTTTGCCCACCGCCTTGAATCCGCCGGTCCATGTGCGTTTCGACGGGATCAGGCCGACATGGCCGCAGACGGGAAGGCCGTGGTCGGCCATGGCGCGGATGGTTTGCAGGCTGCCGGAGCAGTAGAAGCCGTCGGCCCCGTGTTTGTAGAGCGGGAAGGCCCATTTCAGGAAATCGGCGGTGTCGCCGATTTCGTAGAAATTGTCGCCCGGAAAGGCGAAGGCGGTGGGGGCCGCGTCGCGGAAGCGGCGGTCCATGATCATGGCGGGCGGGACGGAGAGAAGCTCGACGCCGGCCTTTTCGGCGGCCTCGGCCTCTTCCAGCGTTTCGACGCGAAGCATGGCGAATTGGTGCTTGCCGCGTTGGTCCAGCAGGTCGCGGACGGTCAGGCGTCCGGCCATCACGGCACCTCGATCAGGACGCGGCCGGCTTCGACCTTGACGGGGTAGGTGCGGAGGTTGACGCAGACGGGGGCGCGTTTGGCCTCGCCGGTGCGGTAGTCGAATTGGCCGTTATGTTTCGGGCATTCGATCAGGTGGCCCATCACCAGCCCGTCGCAGAGGTGGATGTTCTCATGCGTGCAGAGGCCTGCGGTGGCGAAGAAGTCGCCTTCGGGGGAATGGTAGATGGCATAGGTGGCGCCGCCATGGTCGAAGCGGATCAGGTCCTCTTCGTCGATGTCGTCGGTGGCGCAGGCGTCGATCCATTGGGGCATCGGTATGTCCTTATTCGGCAGGCAGGGCGGCGGGCGGCGCGTCGGGCAGGTCGCCCAATGCGGCGCGGTGGAAATCCTCGCGATAGGGTTTCGCGGTGGGGGGCAGGTCGCGTTTCAGGAAGAAATCCTCGTAGGCAAGCTGGCGGCGGAGCGCGGGCCACATCTCGGCGAAGGCTTCCGCGATGGAGCGGTTGGGCGCGGGCAGGTCGTGCTTGATGGTGTCGTGCAGGCGCGGGAGGGCGTGGTAGGGGACCATGGGGAACATGTGATGTTCCACGTGGTAGTTCATGTTCCAGTAGATGAAGCGCGAGACGGGGTTCATATAGACCGTGCGCGAGTTCAGCCGGTGGTCGATGACGTTGTCGGCAAGGCCGCCATGCTGCAGGAGACCCGTCATGATGTGGTGCCATGCGCCATACATGCGGGGCAGGCCGATCAGCATCAGGGGCAGGATGGATTGCATCCAGAGGGCGGTCGCGGCGGTGGCGGCGTAGATCGCGGTGTAGATGATCGCCACGCGTTGCACCTTGGCCCATTCGGATTGCGGGACGAAGCTGCGTTCTTCCGCCGTGGGGCCGCTGATGGCATTGCGGATCATTCGGGGGAAGAAGTCGATCACCTCGGGGATGCCGAAGAAGGCGCCCAGCAGCTTGACGAAGGCGGGGGGGCGCATGATGGCGATTTCGGGGTCGCGGCCCACGATATAGGTGTCGGTGTGGTGGCGGGCATGGCTCCACCGCCATGTGGCGGAGTTGCGCATGATCATGAAGGACGCGATTTCATAGACGGCATTGTTCATCCACGGTGTCCGGAAGGCCGTGCCGTGGCCGCATTCGTGCCAGCGCGAGTCGGAGGCGGAGCCGTAGAGGACGCCATAGGCCAGCCAGAAGGGGACGCACCACCACGTGCCCCAGAGGGCGATGCCCCCGGCGGCGAAGGCGATCATGCAGCCGTAGAGGATGATGGTGTCGCGGATGGCGGGCTGGTCCGACCGCTGCATCAACTCTTTCATAACCTTGCGGGGGACATCTGTGTGGTACCACTCTGCCGCCGCAAGTCCGGTTTCGACGGCGCGTGCGCCATCGGGTCCGAGAAGGCTGTAATCTCTTTTCGCCATGTTCCCCTCCGTCTGCGGGCTGTGCCGCTTTGGGGCACATTAGAACAATCATTCCGCCGCAGGGTAGGGGCAATGCTGGACGCAGGCATGGTTTTCGTCATAATGCAGTATCCATATGACGAAAA
>AYNO01000173.1 GCA_000500915.1 Rhodobacter sp. CACIA14H1 | reverse complement strand
GACACGATCTGAGCGATGAGCTCTTCACGCGACGGCATGGCAGCCACGGCCTTCACACCAGCCTGGTCCAGGACCTCGCCGCCCATCGACCCGCCAAGGATCACGAACTTGTCGTTCGTCTTGGCATAGGCGTCGGTCACCTTGGCCGCAGCCACAGGATCTTCCGAAAAGGCGAGCACGGTCATGCCCGTGAGCAGGTCACCCATCTTGACGCCGGGTTTCCCTTCAAGGGCGATCTTGGCGAGCTTGTTCTTGGCAACGCGCACGGACCCGCCAACTTCGCGCATCTTCGCGCGCAGGTCCTGCATCTGTGCAACCGTCATACCCGTGTAGTGGGCAACCACCACAACGCCAGAGCTTTCGAAGATCTGGCCGAGTTCCTCGACCACTTTCTCTTTCTGGGCTCTATCCACAGTTTCACTCCAAGTGTGGGGGTTTCCCCCCGGCTCATGTATGCCCCGCAAGCGGGGCGTTCGGGTCCGATGGATGTCCCGAGGCCAAAATCGCCCGAGGGAAACCCCCGGAATTCTGTCTCGTTCACTCATCTCGGGAGGGAAATTAAGCACGGGCGAACCCGCACACCCACCGTCTCGGACGAAATGCACGATCCCCCCGACGAATCGGGAAGGCCCATGCAGAGTGCCGCTATATAGCCCCCTCGCCCGCTTTCCAAGCCCCGGATTCGCGCACTTGAAACGGGTAGCGCCCTCTATCCCCGACGCCCGCCCGAACCAACGCCTACCCCAAGGTGCAATCAGCAGCCGCCCCCTGCATCAGCAGCCACAGCCTTGCCGCAACCATCCGCCAGCGCGAAAGGATCGCGCTGCCGCCGCGTCACGGTTCGGTGCGGCCCGCAAAGGCGGGAAAATCCTGCCGCACCATCTCCATCGGGTCATCTTCGACAACCAACAGCGCACCAGCCTGCGCCAAACGCTGCAAGCGGCCTGAATCGCACCGGTGCAGGGCGTCATACAGCGCCCGCAGCGCCGCGTCCGCACCGCCCGCACCCTCTCCGCCCGCTTCCTGCGCCTCCACCAACGGCCGCAACCTGTCGGCCAGATCGGGCGCGAAGCCCCATGCCCCAAGGCGCCACGCCAGCTTTGTGCGCCACGAGTCATAGCCGCGGTCGAAGAAGTGCAGCAGATAGGCACCCTCTGCCGGACCTGCCCTCCTCTCGGGCAGACGCGACCAATCGCGGGCGACCGGAAAATGCTGCCGCATCATGGAAAGCTCCGTTCCCGCACGGGTCAGGGACTTGCCCTGCACATGTCCGACCAATCCGCCGTTGCGGCGCACCAGAAAGGCGGCATCGCCGTAGATCCGCCCGGCCACACGGGCCGCGACAGGCAGGCGGAAATGCAGGCCGGACGCCTCGGTCTGGACGATCTCCGCAGGCAGAACCCGCAGGACCGGCACATCGGGCGGGACCTGTGCGACGGCCGCCCGCAACCCGCCGTCAGGGACATGGAACAATTCGTCCCCGTCCGCCACGGCCACCCAGCCGGACCTGACCTGACGGAACCCGTGCGTCAGCGCCGCGATCTGGCGCTTCACGAAGCGGTCTTCCGGTGTCCGCCTGACGGAGGCCCAGAAGGCAGCCGTGCACCGTATGCAGGTCACATCGGATTCGCCCGCCACAACCTCGATTGCGGGATCGTCCGGATCATCGAAATAAAGGAGGAATTGCCCGACTCCCTGACGGCGGTGCCAGGCGATGAACCGCAAGAGAAGGGAAATCGGTTCACGGACGACGGAAACCAGCGTTATCGGCTCCGCCACCCCCGTCCGCTGCAGACCGCCACCCTCCGCAACATCACGCATCCGCCACCGCCCCCTGCCCCGGGACATCGCGCATCGCCACCGCGAACCCGTCCTCCAGCGCCAGATGCCTGCCAACCGACTCCGGCCGCGCGGGCCCCGCCACCATATATTCCGCCGTCCGCACCCGCACCCCGCGTACCTGCGCCGGCACCTCCGCCAGCACCTCGGCAAAGCCGCGCCCGCCGAAATGGAAGGCCTCGTCGGCATCCAGAACCGCCACCCAACCGCTGCGCACCGACCGGTAGGCATGGGTCAGCGCCGCGACCTGCCGCAGCGCAAAGGGCGCGTCCCCCGCCAGCCCCAGCGCGGCCCAGAAACCGGCATCGCAGCGGATCGCCCGCAGCCAGCCGAAACGCTCCATCTCGGAAATCACGGGGTCGTCGGGATCGTCGAACAGGATGCAGACCGTCTCGGCCCCCAGATGCCGGTGCCACGCCGCAAAGCGCCGCACCACATCCGGCGGCTCGCGGCAGATCGTCACCACCGTCACCGGCTGCCCTTGCCCCGCCAAACCGCCCCCCGCACCGCCGAACACCGCACCATCATGCACGGCTTCCCCTGCGGTTTCCAGCATCCGGCCAAAAGGAAACCGGCCCCGCGAAGGGGCCGGTTCCGTAAGTCACTGCAGAAGGGATCAGTTGGCCGTCGCCGAGGCGATATCGACCGAAACGCCGGGGCCCATGGTCGAAGAAAGCGACACCTTCTTCAGATAGGCACCCTTGGCCCCTGCGGGCTTGGCCTTGCTGACCGCATCCACGAAGGCGCGGATGTTCTGTGCCAGTTTCTCGGCGTCGAAGGACACCTTGCCGACGCCGCCATGCACCACACCGGCCTTCTCGACCTTGAACTGCACTTCGCCGCCCTTGGCCGCTTCGACAGCCGTCTTCACGTCCATCGTCACCGTGCCGACCTTCGGGTTCGGCATCAGGTTGCGCGGGCCGAGGATCTTGCCCAGACGGCCGACCAGCGGCATCAGGTCCGGCGTCGCGATGCAACGGTCGAACTCGATCTTGCCGCCCATGATGGTTTCCATCAGGTCTTCGGCGCCCACGATATCCGCACCGGCAGCCTTGGCCTCGTCAGCCTTGGCACCACGGGCAAAGACCGCCACGCGCACGGTCTTGCCCGTGCCGTTCGGCAGTTGCACCACGCCGCGCACCATCTGGTCCGCATGGCGGGGGTCCACGCCAAGGTTCATCGCGATCTCGACGGTTTCGTCGAACTTGGCCGAAGCGGCCTTCTTGATCAGGGCGACGGCATCCTCGACCGAGACGTTCGAGGCGGTGCCGAAGATTTCCTGCGCTGCGCGTGCGCGCTTACCGAGCTTTGCCATGATCTCAGCCCTTCACTTCGATGCCGCAGGACTTCGCCGAACCGAGGATGATCTGCATCGCAGCTTCCACGGTGTTGGCGTTCAGGTCCTTCATCTTCGTTTCGGCGATCTGGCGAATCTGCGCCACGGTCACCGTGCCGGCCACTTCACGGCCCGGCTTGGTCGAACCCTTCGGACGGTTGCGCTTGCCCACCGGCGGCAGACCGGCAGCGGTCTTCAGCAGATAGGACGCAGGCGCCGTCTTCAGCTCCAGGCTGAACGACTTGTCCTGGTAGTAGGTGATGACGACCGGCGTGGGCGTGCCCGGCGCGATGTCGGCGGTCTTCGCGTTGAATTCCTTCACGAAGGCCATGATGTTCAGCCCGCGCTGACCCAGCGCGGGGCCGACCGGCGGCGACGGGTTGGCCTGCTGGGCCTTCACTTGCAGCTTCAGGCTGCCGATTACTTTCTTGGCCATTGGCCATCTCCTTTGTCACAGCACCCGGAGGTGCGGTTTAGTGGTCCGGTCCGTCACCCCCTCAGGGGCGCTCGCCTCCCACGCGATGCACGTCAGATGCCCTTGGACACCTGCGTGAATTCCAGTTCGACCGGCGTCGCGCGGCCGAAGATCGACACCGACACCTTCAGGCGGCTGTGGTCCTCGTCCACCTCCTCCACCATCCCGTCAAAGCCCTCGAAGGGCCCGTCGGTCACTTTCACCTTCTCGCCCACCTCGAAGCGGATCAGGTTGCGCGGCGCTTCCTGCCCTTCCTCGACGCGGTTCAGGATGGCGTTCACCTCGGCATCCCGCATCGGCATCGGCTTGCCCTGCGGACCCAGGAACCCCGTCACCCGGTTGATGGACGAGATCAGGTGATAGCCCTTGTTGGTCATCTCCATCCGCACCAGCACATAGCCGGGCATGAAGCGACGCTCGCTCGTCACCTTCTTGCCGCGCCGCACCTCGAGGACTTCCTCGGTCGGCACCAGCACCTCGTCGATCTCTTCCTGCAGGCCGGCTTCGATCACGGCCGTGCGGATCTGCTCGGCCACCTTCTTCTCGAAGTTCGAGAGAACGCTCACCGAATACCAGCGCTTCGCCATGCCTCATCCATCCCGTTCTTCGGGGGCGGACCCCCTGAAATTCCATCGCTTTCGGGAACAAACAAAAGCGCGCAACTCGAATCGCTGCGCGCCGGTGTCCCCTCGTCTCGGGCGCATCTACAGGTGCGCCCCGTTGAATTCAAGGCAAAACCGGCCTTATCCCAGGATCGCGCGCAGGCCCGTGCGGATGCCCAGATCGACAAGGCTGAAGAAGGTCGCGGTCAGCGCGGCCATGATGAAGACCATGATCGTGGTCAGCAGCACCTCGCGCCGCGTGGGCCACACGACCTTGCCGACTTCGGTACGCACCTGCTGCAGGAAGGTGAAGGGGTTGGTCTTGGCCATGGGTCACGTCCACATCTGTTTGGGGGCGAGATACGCCGGATGCCCCCCGATTTCAAGCCGTCCGCGCCCGCCCCCCGCGCTTTCGCGCCCCCGCCTTCGACCCTCGGGCCAGAAGCGGCGCCGCCATCCGCTCATAGAGCGCGAAAAGATGCTCCACCCGCTCGCGGTCGCTGGCAAATCCCGCGGGGCGGTAAAGCCGGTCCACCGCCCGGTCCAGCGCGGCATGGGCGGTGCGCAGGCCGGGCGGCATCAGGTCGGGGTCATAGAGGTCCGCCAGCGTCGCCCCCGGATGCGCGGCGCGGGCATCGAGGACCGCCTGCGCAAGAGGCTCCAGCTTCGACAGGTCGGCAGCGGGCGGGAGGGGGAATGTGTTGTAAACGATGTCCTTCGAGTAGCGGATATCGCCTTTCAACCGCCCGCAAACTGTTCGCATCCATGCCATATGCATGGTCGATTGGATCAGCCCGAAGTGGCCGAGGGTAGCATCAGGGATCGCAAGGCACGTATCCGCAACGATTGAAGTGCTCGGAAAGAACCCAAAAGGCACATAATCCCTTCGTTCCGAGGTGGTTCGCGGCACCAAGATATAATCCGACTTCGGCTGCGTCACTTGCCTGAAAAGCGTGGGATACGGATAATCCCGTGTGGACGCGGCCTTGCTCGCCTTACGGAAAGCGGCAACAGCGGCGATGCGTTCCCTGATCTTCGGCAACCTCGCCAAGACGGCGGGGGAAGCATCGACAAGCCAGATCACCCAACGCTTCTCGCCGTGCAGATATTCCTTTGCGCTGATGAAAGGCCGCATGAACTGCGCCGCCTCAGGCTCCTGCATCAGGAAAAGGTCCTTTTCCTGATCGGTCAGTAGAAAATGGCCCCCGTCCGTCGGTTTCGACCCGTAAAGCATCTCCGGCATCCCGAACAGATTTCGGGACTGGTTCTCCAGAAGTATCCAAGGTCCATCGAACAGATACGGGTTGATGCGCTTTGCCGTCACTTCCTGCGGCAAGCCATTCACGTCGGAATATTCAAAGAGGCGTTTCGTTTCCCGCTCACGCCGCGAAAACCCGACGATGACGCAATACACGGCCGCCTTTCCCCGTGCCTCGCTTTCCCATTTGAACGTGCGATGGGCAAAATTGATGGTTAGGTTGTAAGGCGCCAAGGCCCGCCACAGAATGCCGACCTGCTCGCCCTGCGCGATAGAGTTGGTCGCCACGAAGGCACAGTCCGCATCCGTCCCCTGCATATACCGTGCAGCCTTCACGAACCACGCCGTAACGAAGTCCATGACGCCCGCGCTGTCGCCCATCGGCCCATATGTCCGACGCAACAGGGTCTTCTGTTCCTCGGTTTGCAGATGGTGGCCCACAAACGGCGGGTTCCCCAGCACATAGCTGCACCGCTCCGGCGGCAGCACATCCGCCCAATCCACCTCCAGCGCGTCGGCATGGACGATGGTGGGCGACTTCTTCAACGGGATGCGCGGCCAGTAGCCCCCGAATGCCTCGGACAGCCGCAGGTTCATCAGGTGGTCCATCATCCACAGCGCGGTGGCCGCGATCCGCGCCGGAAACTCCGCGATCTCGATGCCGAAGAACTGGTCCACATCCACGCGGCTCAACGCCTTGGCATCCAGCGCCAATTGCCCGTCAGGATAAAGCTCGCGCAGCACCTCGATCTCCAGCAGCCGCAATTCCCGATAGGCGATGATCAGGAAATTCCCGCAGCCGCAGGCCGGGTCAAAGAAGGTCAGCCCCGCCAGCTTTTCATGGAACCGCTCCAGCGCCTGCTGCCGCCCCGTGCGGCGGGTGCGTATCCCCTCGAACTCCGCCCGCAGGTCGTCAAGGAACAGCGGGCCGATCAGTTTCAGGATGTTCTGTTCGGTCGTGTAATGCGCCCCCTTCGCCCGCCGTTCACGCGCATCCATCACCGACTGGAACAGGCTGCCAAAGATGGCGGGCGAAATCGGCGTCCAGTCGAAGCGGCAGGCGTTCAGCAGCGCCGCCCGCATGTCGGCATCGAAGGCGGGCGCGGGGAAATATTCCGAAAACAGCTGCCCGTTCACATAGGGAAAGCGTTGCAGCGACGGGTCCAGCGTGGTCTGCCGCGTCTCCTCGGGCGTGTCCAGAACGGCGAACAATTCGTTCAGGTGCTGCCCAAGGTCGCGCCCGTCGGGCCGCGTCTCGTTTTCCAGCCAGTCGAACAGGATGTCGCGGGGCTGGAAGATGCCCGTGTCATCGGCGAACAGGCAGAAGACCAGCCGCGTCAGGAACACCTCCAGCCGGTGGCCGGTATAGCCCGATGCCGCCAGCAGGTCGTGCAGCTTGCCCACCAGTTCGGCGGCGCGGATGTTGACGGGGTCCTGATCCTTGAACCGCCGCGTCTGGCGGCCAAGGATGAAACCGAACTTCTCGATATGGCGGGGCAGGTCCTGCAACGGGAAGGCGGCTTCCTCGCCCGTCTCGAAATCCAGCAATTCGAAATTGCGGAAATCCGACAGCAGCAGGTAGCGCGGCTTTTCCTCGTCCTTCAGGGCGTGGATGTAGTCCAGCGCCTGCACCCTTGCGCGGCCCAGGTCGCGCCCCGCCGACTTCTGTTCGACGACCAGCGTGCCGGGCCAGAACAGGTCGATCCGGCCCTTGCCGCCGGTCAGCTTCTCCACGGACTTCTCGTAGATGCCGACGCGTTTGCGCGGGACGCCGAAGATGCGTTCGAAGAAGTCGTTGTAGAAGGAATGTGTGTCGCGCATCTCGTCGCCATCGCCCGCATGGGCGGCGACGAAGGCACTGGCACGGGCTCGCAACTCGCTACTACTCAACCACATGGTCGAGTTGTGACAAGTTTTACAACCGTTGGGAAGAGGGCCTGGCAGGGGCAGCAGGACTCGAACCCGCGACCCTCGGTTTTGGAGACCGATGCTCTACCAACTGAGCTATACCCCTAGGCCTGCACGCGGATTACGGCATGGGTTCGGGGGGGTCAAGGGGTGGCCTGCGGGGCGGGTGACGATTTACGCGCGGTGAAGCGGGCGTCCGCTGCGTGCTGACAGTTTGCGGTACAGAACGCGGCACAGGATACGGCACGGGCGATTCCGGCCTCCCAGGCCCCCGGCAGGGGCGCCAGGGGCCGCAGGCCTCCAGGCAGGCAGGGCGGCACGGCTCGGTCCGCCCCCCCGCCCCGACCGCGCAAAGGAAAAGGCGCGCAGGGTTTCCCCCACGCGCCTTTCGTCAAGGGCAGGCGGGGCAAAACCCCGCCAAACCCCTGAAATCACTCGATGATCTTCGAGACGACGCCCGCGCCGACGGTGCGGCCGCCTTCGCGGATGGCGAAGCGCAGCTTCTCTTCCATCGCGATCGGGGCGATCAGCGTCACGTTGAACTTCAGGTTGTCGCCCGGCATCACCATCTCGGTCCCGGCCGGCAGCTCCACCGTCCCGGTCACGTCCGTCGTGCGGAAGTAGAACTGCGGACGGTAGTTCGCGAAGAACGGCGTGTGACGCCCGCCTTCTTCCTTCGTCAGGATGTAGGCTTCGGCTTCGAACTTCGTGTGCGGGTTCACCGACTTCGGCTTGCACAGCACCTGGCCGCGCTCCACGCCGTCACGGTCGATGCCGCGCAGCAGCACGCCCACGTTGTCGCCGGCTTCG
>AYNO01000172.1 GCA_000500915.1 Rhodobacter sp. CACIA14H1 | reverse complement strand
CAGAAGCGGCAGATGGTCAGCGTATTTGCTTAACAGAACATGCGCGACAGTCGCCTCGGTCGGCATGCCGCCAGGGATCAGCCGTGCCGGTGCGGGGGCTTGAACAACACCATCGGTGCAGGAACGGCAGGCATACTTGGGACGGCTGGTCACGATGACGCGGAACTGGGCGGGCACGATGTCGAGACGTTCCGACACGTCCTCGCCGATGCTATGCAGGCAGCAGCCGCAGGCGCAGGTCAGGCTGTCTGGCTCGATGACCTCTTCGATGCGCGGCAGGTGCTTTGGCAGCGATCCACGATTGGCGGCACGCGGTTTGGCGGGGCGCTTGGCAGCCCGATCCTCGGCATCCTCTTCGGCATGGATCACGGCCATGGCCGTTTCGAGGTCTTCCAGCGCCAGCTCGAACTGGTCCGGATCGCTCTTCTCCGATTTCCGGCCGAAGACCGCCTGCTTGAAGGCCGCGACCAGCTTCTCCAGCCGTGCAATGCGCTCGTCCTTGCGCTTGTCGTGCGCATCCGCGGCGATCAACATCGCCTTCAGCGCAGCAATTTCCTCAAGCAGATCAGCGGTCTTTGGCATGGCAGGTTTTTACCAAACCGCCATCGGCTATGCCTATGGAAAGAGCACTATGAGTCATCCTGCCGCAGCCTTGATCGGCTCATTCCACCGCTTCAGGAGCCTTCGCTTCGATAGCCCGAACCCGCCGCCAATCGAGCCCCGCAAACAGCGCCTCGAACTGCGCGTGATTCATCAGCATCAGCCCGTCCTTCACGGTGGGCCAGGTGAAGCTGTGCTCCTCCAGCCGCTTGTAGGCCATCACCAGACCGGTGGCGTCCCAATACAAGAGCTTCAGCCGATCCGCTTTCCTGGCACGGAAGACAAAAACCGTTCCAGTGAACGGATCCTTGCGCAGCTCGTTCTTCACCATTGCGGCCAAGCTGTCATAACCCTTGCGGAAGTCGATGGGTTTCGTTGCCACCATGATCCGCACCCGGTTCGATGGAAAGATCATGGGCAGGCCTGCAGCGCAATTGCCAGTTCCGCGACCCGTGCCGCCGGCGTAGTAACATCCAGGCGCACCGTCACAGTCCCAATGATCAAATCAATCGACGCCGTCGCGAGCAATGCCGCCGCCGACTTTGCCGTCGCCACCGGTGTTGCGAACTCGGCCCCCGCAACCTCAGGCACAACCAGCTCGCCCTGCCGCGCAAGCGTCCGCCACGAAGATAGGTGGTTGGCCTTGACCCCATGCCGACGCGCCACCTCGTTCACCGTGACCCCGGGCACCAGCGTCTCCGCAACCATCAGGCCCTTCGCCTCGTCAGACCATCGCCGCTTGGCCGCTGGAGCAGCCAAAAGCTCCACAAACCCAACGGCCTCCATACTGCGCTCCCGATGGACTCCCACCGACACCTCCCGTGCAAAATCTTACACGGGGCCGCATCGCAGCTTACGGATTCAGCAGGAAGGTGGGGTCAGAACAGCGATTACTGTGATCCGGACACTGAAAGAACAGTGCTTCCATCGCCAGCGCTTCAACAGCATCCAGCACGCGACGCGAGCCATCGGCGATTGGGTCAGCTTCTACAACTACCACCGCCCCCATCAGGCGCTGGACATGAAAACCCCCGCCGAGGCATTCGCATTAGCGGCTTAACCTGTGCAGATTCCGCTGGGTCGATACACCTATGGCGCCCGCCGCGTCTGGTGCGATGTTTTGGAAGAAGGGATGCGCCAATACCTTCCTGTCCGCCGTCGCCCTCGCCGCTACCGTGATGTCCTGTCTTTGAGGATCCATGAGACTGGAGCCCAGTCTCCATGATCACGACGTGATCTGTTCACTTTCGACCTAATACGGCCTGAAAGAACTGTCCGAGGTGGGAAACCATGCCATCCGCATCACAAATTTCGGAGGAAGCCATTCTGTCGCGCAGCGTGTGCCTATAAAGGCGCATGCGATCGATACTGGTGGCGAGGTCTCTGGCCTTCACGACGAAATCTTTCCACCCTCCGGCAATCAACTCGCCAGCGCCAATGCTGGACAGGATCGAACCGCTGACCCGCGAAGTGTGGGTGGACCCGGCTCTGGTCAAGACCGGAACTCCCATCCACAAAGCCTCGCACGTCGTTGTCGTCCCGTTGTACGGGAACGTATCGAGAGCAATGTCGATCTTGTTGTAAAAATCGAGGTGCTCCTCCTGACTCTGCCTTGCTCCGACGAAGTCGACTCTATCTACCGATACTCCGTGCTTCTTCATCTCTTGGAAAATACGTATTTTTTCGTCCATTCGAGAAAGGCCTGGGGCTTTCAACATGATCCGAGATCCCGGAACTTCGGAAAGAATCTTGCACCAGTATTTCAACGTGGTCGCGTTAATCTTTCTTGTGTTGTTGAAGCTCCCAAAGGTCACATGGCCGGTCTCGATACAAGGGGGGGCGATTGCGGCGGCAGCTTCGAAAAAGCAATTGTAACAAGAAAAAGTGCGGTCGAACCTGTACAGCTTCTCAACATACCGGGATCCCGACTTCTCAAGTTCCGGCTCACAAAATTTATCTGTTAGTTTGTAGTCCATAGCAATCAGCCCGGTAGAGTCTGGGTAGCCTATCCAGCTTGCCTGCACGGGCGCAGGCTTGTAAGCGAAAACGCACAGCGAATTTCCTCCGGTATGCCCGGCAAGATCGATCAGGACGTCTATTTCATTTTCCCTGATGATCTGCGCAACACCCTGTGCGTCATGATCGTTCTGGAAAGACTTAAATACCAAAGGAAGGGCTTTTACGCGGTCTGTGACGTCGTCGTAAGCCTTTTCTCCGCGTCCCGCTTCGTTGAAGAAAATATACAAATCATATTCAGAAAAATCGAATCTCTCGAATATCTGGATGATGAAGTTTCCGACTGAATGTCGGTTGATGTCGCCAGACACAAAGCCGATCCTCGGCTTTTCATGAACCCAAATTCTTGCCTCGGGTAACGGTTTGATTCCGCGTTGTATAATTTCACCGGCACGCCGGTGTATGGATGCAACCTTTGACTCACTTATATCATCACGGTAAAGGCTGCTAATGCAAAAGACGCCGACTGTTATGGCGACATCGGATCGGCGCCTTTCATCATATCCCAGGGATAGGTCCGAGAAATACTTCTTCATCAATTTATCAAGCCTGTCGAACTCGCCAGCCTTCGATAGCATGGAAGCAAGAACCCCAACAAGCTTGTCCGACTGTGGCTTGATCTTCAACCCGAGATAAAGCGCATCTATTGCCTCCGTCCTTCTCCCGTTCTGTTCGAGAGCCTCGCAAAACTTCAGGAATATAAAATCATTTTCCGGAAACTCCCGGATAGCCTGTCGCGTAAACTCCAGAAAACGCCGGGGATCGCTCTGCACGTCAACCGCTGAAATCGCACTCAATACTTCGTTAAGACCTTTATGCATCTTGGTTCTTGCTGCTTCCTATGGAGGACACTCGCCGAGGCTTCACCGTTTCATCGAAATCTCCCCGTCTTAATCACCGTCGTGCTCAAGAACGGACTGCTCCGACACGTGCCGATGGTGGCGTTCAAGATCGCAGAGACGATGGGAAACAGACGAATAAACAGAGTCCCTTTGCGTTTTAACGATCTCTATAACAAACATATTCTCAGAAATCACGCAAGAAAACGGATGGTGTCCCACGGCGTGGTGTAGCAGCGCCGACCCTCGGAGAGGTCAGGGCTTGATCAGACGGCCACTGCGAGCAGCCTGACGGTTGGATTGTCGGTCACGCGGGCGAGGGTTTCAAGCGACATGTATCGCCGTGCGACCGCCCATTCGTCGTTGGTTTCGATCATCAGCGCGCCGACCAGGCGGATAATGGCCTCGTCATTGGGGAAGATGCCGATGACGTCGGCGCACCGCTTCACCGCTCGGTTCATGCGCCCCAGTGGATTCGTCGAGGCGATCTGCACCCAGTGTTCCCGGGGGAAGGACATGTAGGCCAGGACGTCGTCGCGGGAGCTGTCCATCAGGGCACCGAGCTTGGGCTGCTTCTCGCGGCGCGCGTCGGCCACAATCTCCCACTGGGTCTCGCCCCCTGCCTTGGTCTCCTGCGCAAAGATCGTCTTGAGCATCGCCGCCACGGCGGAGCGCTGCTTGGCCGGGGCGTGGGCAAGCGCGTTTCGCATCCAATGAATCCGGCACCTCGGATGGGTCGCATTGAAGACCGGCGCGTGGCCGCCCGCAAGCCTTTGTGGTCGTCTGCAGTCACCGGCTTCACGCCGCGCAGGCCCCTGTCGGCCAAAGACCGCAGGAAGTCGGTCCAAAAGGTCTCTGCCTCCGAGGGACCAGTGGCGACGCCCAGAACCTCGCGCTTGCCGTCCTCGTTGACCGCCACCGCGTTTATTGCGGCCTTGCTAATGATGCGCCCGCCTTCCCGAACTTTGAGGTATGTCGCATCCAACCAGAGATAGGGCCACGCACCCTCTAGAGGCCGGGAGAGGAAGTCGTTCACCCGCTCTTCGATCTCGGCGCAGACACGGCTAACCTGGCTCTTGGACATGCCGCCCGCGCCCATCGCCTTGACCAGATCATCGACCAAGCGCGTCGAGACGCCGTGGACGTAGGCTTCCTGGGATCCACCGCCACGAGGGCCTTTTCCGCCGTCGGGCGAGGTTCCAGAAAGCTGGGGAAGTAGCTGCCCTTCCGCAGCTTCGGGATCTCCAGCGCGATCCGCCCGGCCCGGGTGTCCCCAGTCGCGGTCGCGGGAACCGTTGCGTTGGACCTCCCGCATCGGGGTGCGTGCGCCCTTGGCCGCGCCCGTCCGCGTCTCCACCTCGGCGTCCATGATCCGCTCAGCCGCAAAGGCCAGCATCTCGCGCACGAGGTCGCCATCGGCCTGCTTCTCAACCAGCTCAATCCGCGCCATTCTCTCTGCGGTCATCGTTGTCTGCGTTTCAGGTTCAAGGTCTCGCAACCCAAACCTTCTCCAAAGATCGGCGGTGAGCGCCAGCGTCACCCACGGCCACGCGCTGCGCTACGCCGGAGGCTCCGCGCGATGCCTCCTACACCACCACCCGGGACACTGCCGCACTTCCTCCCCACAGGGGGCAGAAGTGATGCCCTCGTCGAGGCTCTCGCTGGCAACTCGGCGGGAAGCAAGAGGGAGGAGCGTAAGGGATGGGCTGAGTTGGCAATCACGACCTCCTCGTAACTCCACACCTTCTCTGTGGAGGCTGGTGGTCTGCCGGGACGCAAAGCCGTCGTAGAACAAGCCGCGCCTGTTGATCTGAGCTGGTCTCTTCGCTTACCCCTGTGTTTGCTGAGGATATGGGCTGAAGCGGTGCCTGCAACGGGAACAGAACGGGGAAACCCAGTCCCTTCAGCGGCACCACTTCCTCCAGAAATAGTTGGCCCTATGTGGAAATCCCCGTGATGGCGGGGGATGGCGGGGGGTTGACCGGGTTTGTCCCTGCGCAGGCGCCGAGCTGCCCATTGCCGTCTAGGCTGCGCCGTGATGGGCGGGCGGCAGGAGGGAAGGGCGCCGGACAGGTGCGGTTCGCGGCGGGGCGGGAGGTTTCGCGGCGGCGCCTTGCTGGGCGGGGTGCTGCCTGCGGGTCCGTGCAGCCACGGATTATGGGCCGGGTCTTTGCGGGGGGCTGAAATGGCACCGGCCGCCCCGCAGGGGGGCGGCCGGTCGCGGTCTGTGGTGGCGGGTCAGAAGGCCAGCGAATATTTCGCCTTGACCCCCGCCTCGCCCGAGGTGGCGCCCG
This sequence comes from Rhodobacter sp. CACIA14H1, assembly GCA_000500915.1. GTDB lineage: Bacteria > Pseudomonadota > Alphaproteobacteria > Rhodobacterales > Rhodobacteraceae > Paragemmobacter. The sequence goes on along the minus strand of AYNO01000172.1, from coordinate 2,551 downwards.
TGACGCCGGTTTCGAGCTTGCCCTGGCCGATCGCCCATTCGTAGCGCAGCGACAGGTTGCCCGAGTCCATGCCGGAGGTATGGGCGCCCTCGATCGTCAGCCCGAAGGTGTTGCCCTCGGCATCGGCGGCGCTGGCAAGGTCGATGGTGCCGCCATAGCCGCAGCCCATCATCACCCCGCCCACGTCCACATCGCACAGGAGGCGCGGCGTGACCGAGAGCGTCAGGGGCGACGAGTCCAGCAGGTCGCCGATCCCCAGTTCGACGAAGGCGCGCAGGCCGGTCACTGCGGGGATCTTCAGGCTTTCGCTGTCCTGCAGCCGCCCGCGTGCCGCCGTGATCTGCCCGCGTCCCCCCGGCGACCATGCCAGATCGACACCGGCGCGGGGGGTCAGGGTCAGGTGCCCGCGCTCCGTCTCGCCCGACAGGGCGATGCCGGCGAAGAGGGCGCCATAGGTGTAGTGGCCCGTCGCGTTGATGGTCCCGACCGGCCGCCCGAAGTCGAGGTCGAACCGGTGCCGGCCCGCCGCCGCGCCGAGGTAGAAGTCCATGAACAGGCCCGACGCCATGCGGTCCGCGCCATAGAGGCCCGCATTCAGCCCGTAGCCGAGGATCGTGCCCTCGCCCCGCCCCGTGACGCTGCTGCGCGAGGCATAGCCGCCGAGGAAGCGCCCGCGGACGCGGTCATCCGTCACGAAACGTTCGGTCCGCAGGGCAAGGGTCAGCATCGACTGGTCGATGCCGCTGTCCATGCTGAGCGCGCTTATGTCGCCTTCGAGGATCCGCCAGCCGTCGATCGCGCAGAGGCGTCTTTCGCGGCTGAAGCTGCCCGACAGGCTGCTGCCGCCCTCCTGCGCCCCGGCCGTCAGGTCATGGGTCAGGTCTGTCCCGTCCACGCAGGACGCTTCGGCCGTGGCGCTGTCCTGCGGCACGAATTCGATGCGCCGGTTCAGGGCCTTGCCCGCTTCGGTGGCGTTGTCCGCCACGGGGCGGCTTTCGCCATAGCCGCGGGCCGACAGGAGCTGCGTATCCACCCCGCGTTCCTGCAGGGCGGCGATCACGGCGGCAGCGCGGGCCGTGCTGAGCGCAAGGTTGTCCGCATCGCTGCCGTCGGAGTCGGTATGTCCTGCCACGTCGAAACCGGCCCCGTCGCAGGTCCGCAGGATATCGGCCAGTTCGTCCAGCAGGGCCGCGCTTTCCTCGCGGATTTCGGCGCTGGCGGGGGCGAACAGGATCTGCCGGTCCCGCAGCGCCGCGTCCAGTTGCGCCTTGCAACCGCTCGCATCCCGCGATTTCAGCCGGTCCAGCGCACCCTTCGCATAGCCCTGCATCCGGGCGCCCTGCTGTGCCATGGTGGCGGCAAGGTCGTCCCTGAGGATGTCGATGACATCCTGCTTCACCTCGGCCACCAGATCGCGGTCCAGCGGGATGTGGTTGTTCACCACGCCGTTGGATGTCGTGCCGGGGGTGGGCCCGAAGGTGAAGTCGAAGGTCAGGTAGTAGATCTGTGTAAGGGCAGGGCCGGGAAGGTCGTTCGGCACGATCGGTACAAGCGCGCCGCCAAGCTGCGGGTCATAGGGACCGGCGCCGGGAAGGACCGTGTCGGACAGGTTGTAACCCGTCATCTCGACCACCAGCGTGTAGATGCCGGTCTGGGCCGTGGCGGGGTTGAAGAGGTAGAAATAGGTCCCCGCCGCATCGGTCAGCGACCCGTTGCTGTTGCCCAGCACCGTGTTCAGCCAGCTGTCCGGCACCGGCGCCCCTGCATAGTAGAGCGTCACCTTCGCACCGGCGATGGGGGCGAATGTCTCGCTGTCATAGACCACCCCCGCCGGATCGACGAAGAAGGCGTCCTGTTTCAGTTCGACCTTGCCAGCATCGACCACGATGTTCTCGATCCGGTTGCCTTTGGGATCGGCGGTTTCGCTGGTGGTGGACAGGGTGCTGTCCGGTGGGGCCACGAATTCCACGGCATAGGTGCCGGGCGGCAGGTGGAGGAAGCTGTAGGTCCCGCCGGGGCCGGTCGTGGTGGTGACGGGAACCCCGTTGTTCAGCACCGGCACATAGCTGCCGTTGACGAGCCGGAGCAGCTTGACCGTCACGTTCGGGACACCCGCCAGATAGGAGATGACGGTGCCGCTGATCTCGCCCGGGAAGCCGGTGGCGGTGGGATCGCCCGCGCCGCCCGATGAGGTGTTGCCCGCTTGCTTGCTCTCTGCCTTGACCGGCGTTCCGTCCGGCGCCTTGGTCGCCACTTCGGCAAGGTTTTCCACCCCGCCCTTCGATATCGTCGTCTGGGTCAGGGCATAGGTGGCCTCGTAGGTCCACTTCTCGCCCACCGCCAGTTTGGTGGAGGAGATCGAGGGGATCGAGACGAGCGTCGGACCCGTGTCCAGGGCGAGAACCGTGCCATCCTTGGCCTTGAACGTGTCGGTCAGGACAAGGTTTGAGAGGGTGACATTGCCGGTATTCTCCACCTCGATCTTGTATTTCAGGACATCGCCCGGGCGCACGCCGTCATTCAGGGCGCTGTCATCCGCCGTCTTGGTGAT
>AYNO01000171.1 GCA_000500915.1 Rhodobacter sp. CACIA14H1 | reverse complement strand
AGGGGCCGGGTGGCGGGGTTCAGGGGGCCCAGCGCAGGAAGTTGGCGATCAGGCGGAGGCCTGTCTGCTGGGATTTCTCGGGGTGGAACTGGGTGCCGACGAGGGTGTCGCGGCCGACGATAGCGGTGATCGGGCCGGCATAGTCCACATGGGCGAGGAGATGGGCGGGGTTGTCCACGCGGAAGTGGTAGGAATGGACGAAATAGGCGTGGTCGCCGGTGGCGATGCCTGCGAGCACGGGGTGGGGGTGGTCGATGACGAGGTCGTTCCAGCCCATGTGGGGCACCTTGAGCGCGGGGTCGGCGGGGGTGATGCGCGTGACCTCTCCGCCGATCCAGCCGAAGCCTGCGGTGTCTTCGTATTCGCGTCCCCAGGTGGCGAGCATCTGCATGCCGACGCAGATGCCGAGGAAGGGCTTGCCCTTGGCCACGCCTTCGGAGATCGCCTCGGACAGGCCGCCATAGCTGCCCAGTGCCTTGCGGCAGGCGGGGAAGGCGCCGTCGCCCGGCAGCACGATCCGGTCGGCCCGCGCCACGTCTTCGGGGCGGGAGGTGACGAGGATGTCGCCCGCGCCGGTTTCGGCCGCCATGCGCTGGAAGGCCTTTTCGGCGGAGTGGAGGTTGCCGCTGTCGTAATCGACGAGGACGGTCAGGGACATGGGCGGTCGGGTCCGGCTGGGGGCAAGAATTTTCGAAAATTCTTGCAAATCTCTTCGAAGAAATTCGGGCGCACTGCGGTCAGAGTGCGCCCTTGGTGGAGGGAAGGGCACCTGCCATGCGCGGGTCGGGTTCGACCGCCATGCGCAGGGCGCGGGCCACGGATTTGAAGGCGGCTTCGGCGATGTGGTGGCTGTTGATCCCGTGGATCAGGTCCACATGCAGGGTGATGCCGCCATGGGTGGCCAGCGCCTGGAAGAATTCGCGCACGAGTTCGGTGTCGAAGGTTCCGATCTTCTGCGTCGGGAAAGGCAGGTTCCAGACGAGGAAGGGCCGTGCCGAGAGGTCCAGCGCGCAGGCGACCTGCGCGTCGTCCATGGCGAGGTTGAAATGGCCGTAGCGGCGGATGCCCTTCTTGTCGCCCAGGGCCTTTGCCAGGGCCTGGCCGAGGGCGATGCCGCAATCTTCGACCGTGTGGTGGTCGTCGATATGCAGGTCGCCGTCGGCCTTGACGGTGATGTCGATGAGGGAGTGGCGGGCGAGCTGGTCCAGCATGTGGTCGAAGAAGCCGACGCCGGTATGGGTGTCGTAGCTGCCCGTGCCGTCGAGGTTGACGGTGACGGCGATCTCCGTCTCGGACGTCTGGCGGTGGATTTCGGCGGTGCGCATGGTCGGGCCCTTTGCGGTGACGGGGGCCTTATAGGGCGCGGGGGCGGGTTTGGGAAGTCAGCGGGTGGGGCCGGACGGGTGGCGGCGGGGGCCGAAGGCGGCGGTCAGCGCGAGGAAGAGGCCGGAGAGGGTGGCGATGCAGCCCGCCGCCGAGACGGTGAAGGAGAGGCCGAGGGCGGGCGGGAGGTCGCCGGCGGCCAGCGTGCCGAGGATGGCGGCGGCGGCGGCGAGGGCGAGGGAGAGGGCGGTCTGTTTCGGCAGGCTGTCGGTGAGGAGGCGGGCGGTGGCGGGGGGGCAGGTGAGCATGGCGATGGTGAGGATGGCCCCCACGGCGGAGAAGGCGGCGACGGCGGCCAGCGCCGTGAGCGCGGTGAGGGCTGCCGAGAGGAGTCGGGTGGGGATGCCGATGGTGGCGGCGAAGCCTTCGTCGAAGGTGGCGATGGCGAGGGGGCGCCAGAGGAGCGCCGTGGCGGCAAGGACCGTCGCGGCGATGGCGGCGAGGAAGGGAAGTTCGGGGGGCAGGGTGGCGAGGGCTGCGGGATCGAGGAGCGAGGGCCAGCCGGTGGCGTCGAGCCAGATGAGGGATTCGAGGTTGCCGTAGAGCGCGTGTTCGACATCGAGATGGACCGCCGAGGCGCCGGAGGTTTCCAGCAGCAGGACGCCTGCGGCGAACATGGCCGTGAAGGTCACGCCCATCGCCGCGCCGGGATCGGCGCCGGTGGCGCGGCGGATGGCTTCGATCATCAGGGCGGAGACGGCGGCGGCTGTCAGGGCGCCTGCGAGCATGATGGCAGGGGAGGCGGAACCGGTGAGGAGGAAGGCCGCGACGATGCCGGGCAGGACCACATGGGACATGGCGTCGCCGAGCATGGACTGGCGGCGCAGGAGGAGGAAGTTGCCGGGGGCGGCGCAGGCGAGGGCGGCCAGCGTGGCGATGACCAGCGGCGGCAGGGTGAGGGGGACGAATTCGGCGGCGGTCATCGGCTGCCCCGCAGGGTCCGGCGCAGGCGGGCGCGGGCGAGGATCTGCGCGATGACGCCCTTGTCCGGCGCGACGAGGGCCGAGATGGCGAAGGCGGCGAAGGCGGTCAGGACGATGGCGGGGCCGGTGGGCAGATCGGGCAGGGCGAGGGAGAGGGCGGCGCCGAGATGGCCGGAGGCGGCGCCGATCGCGCCGGCGAGCAGGGCGACGCCGCCCATCCGGTCGGACCAGAGGCGGGCGGCGAGGGCGGGGGTGATGAGAAGCGCCACGATCAGGATCAGGCCCACCACGCGCAGGCCCGTGAGCACGCAGGCCAGCGTGAGGAGCAGGAGCGCCATGTCCACGGCGCGGGTGTTCACGCCCATCAGGCGGGCATGGGCGGGGTCGAAGGCCGTCATCACCAGCGGGCGGCGGAGGAGGAAGAGGAGGGACAGCGTGACCGCGCCGCCTGCCGCGATGAGGATGGCTTCGGAGCGGAGCATTCCGGCGGTGGAGCCGAGCAGGAAGCCTTCGAGGCCTGCAGGGCGGCCGAGGGCGAGGTTCTGGATGACGGTGAGGATCAGTATGCCGAGGCCATAGGCGGTGGAGAGGGTGGCGGCGATGGCCGCATCCTCGGGCAGGCGGGTGCGGGTGAGGTGTTGCAGCCAGACGAGCCCCGCGAGGGCGGAGAGGGCGGCACCCGCCAGCAGACCCGCGAGGGCGCGGCCGTCGCCGCCGAGGACAGCCATGGCAAGGAAGGCGAGGCCGATGCCCGGCAGGGTGGCATGGGCCATGGCGTCGGAGACGAGGGCGCGGCGGCGCAGCGTGGTGAAGGCGCCGGTGCAGCCTGCGGCGAAGCCCAGCAGGGCGGCGCCGAGGCTGACGAGGGCGGCGTTGTATCCGGCCTGGAAGGTCAGGGCGTCGAGGAAGGGGGTCATGGCGTCGCCGCGCGGCGCCGCTGGCGCGGCAAGCCTGTCCCCCCCGGCACGGCAGGGCCGTGCCGGGGCCCCGGGGGGCGTCCCGCCCCCCGTCGCCCGCAGGGGCGGGCGACTCCCCCCGGGGGGTATTTTGGGCCGGGATGAAGGGCGGGGACGGTCGGGGTGGGTGGCGGCAGGCTGCGGGCGGGCATGGCGGGGATTTCAGGCCGGGATCGCGGCGAGGAGCTGGTTGCCGTAGGCGCGGGCGACGCTGTCGCGGCGGAAGGTGGTGCCGGTGGGGCCTTCGGCGACGCTGCGCCGGTTCAGGAGGAGGACGCGGTCGAAATAGGCGGTGACGGTGGAGAGGTCGTGATGGACCGCGACAATGGTGCGGCCTTCGCTGCGCAGGCCGTGCAGGACGGCGATGATCGCCGCTTCGGTCGCGGCATCGACGCCGGCGAAGGGTTCGTCGAGGATGACGAGGTCGGCCTGTTGCGCCAGGGCGCGGGCGAGGAAGGCGCGTTGCTGCTGGCCGCCGGAGAGCGCGCCGATCTGGCGGGTGGCGAGGTCGGCCATGCCGAGGCGCGCGAGGCTGTCCATGGCGCGGTCGCGCAGGGCGGGGGTGAGGCGGCCCAGGAGGCCGGTCTGGCGGTAGAGGCCCATCTGCACCACGTCGATCACGCGGGCGGGGAAGTCCCAGTCCACGGCGGCGCGTTGCGGGACATAGGCGATGCGGGCCATGGCCTGCGCGACGGGCTGGCCGAAGGCGCGGGCCTCGCCCTGCACCTTGGGGATGAGGCCGAGCGCGGCTTTCAGCAGGGTGGATTTGCCCGCCCCGTTCGGCCCGATGATCGCGGTCATGCTGCCTGCGGGAAAGCGGGCGGTCACGTCCTCGACCGCCAGGGCCGCGCCGTAGGACACGGTCAGCCCCGTCAGGGCGAGGGCCGTTCCGGGGCGCGGCAGGGGGGTCGGGTCGGCGGTCATGTGGCGGCGCCCAGCTTGCCGGCCATGCCGCGTTCCGGGGCGGTGCCGCCGAGGGCGCGGGTGATGGTGGTGATGTTGTGGTCGATCATGCCGGGCCATGTGCCTTCGTAGCTGCCCTCCGGTCCCATCGCGTCGGAGAAGAGTTCGCCCCCGATGGCGACGCTGTGGCCCTGCGCGGCGGCCCCTTCGATGAGGGCCTGCATGGCGCGGTCGGAGACGGAGCTTTCGACGAAGACGGCGGGAATGGCGCGGGTGACCAGCAGGTCCACCAGCTGGGAGATGCGGGCGAGCCCCGCCTCGCTTTCGGTGGAGATGCCCTGGATGCCTTCGACCTGCCAGCCATGGGCGCGGCCGAAATAGGCGAAGGCGTCATGGGCGGTGACGAGGATGCGGGCGGGTTCGGGCACCGTCGCCAGCGCCGTGCGGGCATAGGCGTCGAGCGCATCGATGTCCTGCGACAGGGCGGCCGCGCCGGGGGCGGTGTCGAAGCCCGCCCCGTCCAGCGCCGTGGCGATGGCCGCGGCGGCATGGCGCCAGAGCGCGGGGTCGAACCAGATGTGGGGATCGGGGCGCCCGGTGTATTCCGGGTCGGAGAGCAGGTCCTGTTCCGGCACGGCTTCGCCCACCGCCACCACGGTCTTTTTCGTGGCGAGGTCGGCAAGGACGCCGGTGAACTGCGCCTCGAGGTGGAGGCCGTGGTGGAGGATGATGTCGGCCCGCGACAGGGCAAGGATGTCGCCGCGGGTGGGGCGGTAGGAATGGGGGTCGATGCCGGGGCCCATGAGGGCCGTCACCTCGGCCCCCGAGAGGCGGCGGGCGGTGTCGGCGATCATGCCGGTGGTGGCGACGATGACGGGCGGGGCAGAGGCCATCGCGGCGCGGGCCGCGAAGGGCAGGGCGGCGAGACCGCCGAGAAGGGCGCGGCGGCCGAGGGCGGAGCCGGGGCCGGCGTGCAGCCGGAACGGGGAGGGGTCGGTTGCTTGTGCCATGGGAAGAAGGTTGTGAGAATGGTTCTCAAAGTCAAGTGGTTTGCGAATAATTCGCAAGTTTGTCATCTGCGGGCGGAGCTTTGCCGGTTGGGGCCATGGCGGGGCGGGCCGTGGCTTTGACCGCTTGACGCGGGCGTGGCGGGCGGTGTTGGCTGTAGGCGTGCGGGCGACCGCTGGAAAACAAGGGTCCGGACCCCCGTGGGGCGAACCGGATCACGGGCAGGAAAAGGAAAGACCATGAAGGACGGGCTGGCCCTGCGGGCGGCGCTTTGCGTCGTGCTGGCGGGATTTGCGGGGATCGCGGGGGCGGTGGAGGTGGCGTCGCCTTCTGGCGTGGTGCGCGTGCATCCGGCGGGCGAGGGGCGGGCGGTGGTGACGGTGACGAGCCGTCTGGGCTGGGCCTGCAGGGGTGACTGGGTCGCGCCGGCGCAGGACGGGGATGCGGTGCGCTTTCCGCTGGATTGCAGCGATGCGGTGAAGGGCAAGGCGATGATGAGCGTCGCGGACGGGCGCGGGGCGCTGATGTTCCTGCGCGATGACGGGGCGAATGGCAGCGCGGCCTTCGCGATGGACTGACGGGAGAGCGCCGCGCGGTCAGGCGGTCGCGCGGCGGGCAAGGGGGGCGGGCTGCTGCTGCGCCGCGACCGGCACGAGGTTGTGGGCGGGGATGCAGAATTCGAACCGCGCCCCGTGGCGGCGCCAGTGGGCGGTGACGGTGCCGTCGAGCTGGTCCTTGATCATGGTGTTCAGGAGCGTGGCGCCAAATCCCCTTCGGGCGGGCGGGGCGACGTGCGGGCCGCCGCTTTCCTCCCATGTCAGGTGGACATCGCGGTCCTCGTCGATGCGCCAGTCGAAGCGGACGAGGCCGGACTGCGCGGAGAGGGCGCCGTATTTCGCGGAATTGGTCATCAGTTCGTGGACGATCATCGCAACCGCCTGTGCCGCGGCGGGGCGGAGCGTGACGCCGGGCCCCTGCGCGTCGATTCGCGGGGTGGTGTCGGAGTGGTAGGCGGCGGTTTCGGTGGCGACGAGCTGGCCGAGTTCCACGCCGTCCCAGGCATTGCGCGACAGCAGGCTGTGGACATGGCCGAGGGCCTGCACGCGGCCGAGCAGGGCTTCCTTGAAGGCGGGCAGGTCGTCGGCCTTCATCAGGTTGATGAGGGAATAGACCACGGCCAGCAGGTTCTTGGCCCTGTGGTCCATCTCGCGCATCAGGACGCGGATGCGCTGTTCGGTCTCGCGCCGTTCGGAGATGTCGAGCAGGGTTCCCGTCATCAGGATCGGGCGCCCCTCTGCGTCGCGTTCCACCACGCAGCCGCTGTCCAGCACCCAGACATAATGGCCGTCCTTGTGGCGCATCCTGTGTTCCAGATGATAGACGGGCGTCTTGCCCGACAGCGCCTCTTCGATCGCGGCGAGGACCTGCGCCTTTTCCTCGGGGTGCAGGCGGCGGGTCCATTCGTCGATGCGGGTGCCGATCTCGGACGGGTCATGGCCCACGATTTCAGCCCAGCGGGCGTTCATCTCGGACCTTTGGGATGGCACGTCGAGATGCCATGCGCCGAGGTGGGATGCATCCAGCACGGCCTGCAGGCGGGCATGGGCGCGGGTCAGCAGGCGGTGGCCGCGGTCGAGCGAGCGCATGAGGTGGACCACGCCCCAGACCATCAGCAGGAGGAGCGGAAGGCCGATGGCGGTGACGACGAGGAGGGGGCGGAACACCTCGGCCACGGGGATGGAGGCGATGGCGATCATGCCGTAGGTGGGTTCGATGTCCACGGCGCGGACGACGGTGCGCCCGTCAAGGGGGCGATGCCGGAGCAGTCCCGCCTGTCCGTCGGTGGCGCCTTCGACCGGCACGCGGGTGCCCAGCAGTTCGGGCGGGAAGTGGTTGCGGGCCAGCAGGCTGCCATCGGGTTTCAGGAGCATCAGCACCACGCCGTCGCCGTAATAGGGCAGGGCATGTTCGCCGATCAGGGATTCGGAGGGCACGCCCAGATTGACGATGCCGAGCAGGCTGCCGTCGGCGGCGCGGATCGCGCGGGTCATGATGAACATGATGCCGCCGGTGACGCGGCTTTGCAGCGCCTCGGAGATCACCAGGTCGGCGCCTTCGTCGCGGTGGGCGCGGAACCATGCGCGGTCCGACAGGTCGATGGGGCGGGCGGGCAGTTCCCAGAAGCTGGAGACGACGCGGCCGGCCGGATCGACGATTGCCATGCCGGAGCCTTCGGGCAGGCGGCGGGACAGGTGGATCAGGGTGCGGTGCATCGACTCGTCCTGCGGCAGGCCGTCGAGCGTGCCGCGATCGAGCACCATGTCTCGGACGCGCACTGACAGGAGGTCGGCGGTCACGACGGCGCGGAGGGCGAATTTCTGGACGGCGACGGACAGGTTGCGGGCATCCGACAGGCTGCGATCGTAGAGCGCTGCGCCGAGGAAGGCGAGCGAGACGAGAAAGGTCAGGACCATCGTCGCGACGACGGCGCGGGTCACGCGGCGCAGCCGGTCGATACTGGCCCTGTCGGTCGGGCGGGCCATCCATACCTCCGGGAACAGTCCGGTCCAGTTAGACCGGATGGGAGGGGAAAGGCGTGTCGGGAAATTCCTGACGTGACGCGGAAGGCGCGGGTTGCCGGAAAAGAAAAAGGGCGCCGGAGCGCCCCGGGGTCCGGCCTGCGGACCCTTGTCTGACTGGAGCGGGCGATGAGATTCGAACTCACGACCCTAACCTTGGCAAGGTTATGCTCTACCCCTGAGCTACGCCCGCACTCCGTGGGGGGCGTGATAGTGCGGGGCGGGCGGGGGTGCAAGGGGAAAGTTGCGTCTGACGCAGGTCAAGCGCGGCGGGCAGGGGCTGTGCTAGGCTCGGGCCATTCATGAACCTTAAGGAGGCGCGGGATGGCACGGGTTGCGGGGAAGGCGGCGGCCTCGCCGGAGGCGGGGCGGGACAGTGCGGCGGCTGCGGGTGCGCGGATCGAGGAGGATCTTCGGGCGCTGCGGGCGGATGTGGCGGCGCTGGCGCAGGCGCTGCGGGCCTCTGGCGCGGCGGCAGCCGCCGGGGCGCGGGAGAGGGCCGGGGACGCATCGGCCGGGGCCATGGCGGAGGCGGAGCGGGCGCTGCGGGAGTTGCGCGGACAGGTGGACGGGTTGC
>AYNO01000170.1 GCA_000500915.1 Rhodobacter sp. CACIA14H1 | reverse complement strand
ACCGCGTGCTGCCCGCGCTGCGCACCGCCCGCCTCGCCCTGCCCGCCGTCACGGCCGAGGTGGTCGTCGCCCCCTCCGACCTCCTCGCCCAGCAGCTCCTGTCCGGCCGCCTCGACTTCGCCATCGGCCGGATGCCCGACGGCATGGCGGGCGACCTGACGCTGTCCCGCCCGATGGGCGACGAACCCGTGGCGCTGATGGTCCGGCGCGGCCACCGCCTTGCCAGCCTGCCGCGCCTCGCGCCCGAGGACCTCATGTCCTTCGACTGGGTCATGCCCAGCCCCGACGCGCTGCTGACCCGCAGCGTGATCGCCCGGCTCCAGGCCCTGGGCCTGCCCGCCCCGTCCCAGCGCCTCTCCACCTCGTCCTTCCTGCTGACCCTCGCCCTGATCCAGCAGTCGAACGCCATCGCCCCCCTCGCCCGCGCCGTCTGCGATCGCTTCGCGGGGGGCGGATCGCCCTATGTGATCCTGCCCCTCGACCTCGGCATCACCGTCGCACCCTACGGCCTGCTGTCCCGCGCGGGCGCCACGCTCACCCCCGCCGCCGCCCGCCTCGCCGCGCTCGTGACCGCCGGCGAAAGCGGGGTCTGACGCAGGGAGACAGACCCCGCCCCGGGCCTGAACCGGGGCCTCCCCGCCCACCCGGCCAGAGGTCCCGGGTCAAGCCCGGGACGGGGACGCCACAACCTGCTTAGGCCCAGCCTAACCCGCACCACGGAAAACCCTGCTTCCCCCGCCGAACCCTATGCCGCAAACTCGCCTTTGACCTGCCCGAAGGACAAACGCATGACCGCCGCCGATCTGTCGCTGCACGCCCCCGCCCGCAAAGCCATCGAAGAGTTGCGCGCCAATGTCGCCCTGCCCTTCGAACGGGCACAGGCCATGCCGAAATCCGTCTATACCTCGCCCGACTTCGCCGAGGCCGAACAGCGCCACATCTTCGCCAAGGACTGGCTCTGCGCGGGCCGCGCCGATGCGCTGAAGGAACCGGGCGACTACCTGACGATGGACATCGCGGGAGAACCCGTCATCATCCTGCGCGACCGCGACGGGCAGTTGCGCGGCCTCTCCAACGTCTGCCGCCACCGCATGTCCACGCTTCTGGAAGGCCGCGGCCGCGTCCGCGCCATCGTCTGCCCCTACCACGCCTGGACCTACAACCTCGACGGCTCGCTGCGCGGCGCGCCCGCGATGACGCTGAACGAGACGTTCTGCAAGGATCAGGTCCACCTGCCGCAGATCCGCGTCGCCGACTGGCACGGCTGGATCATGGTCACCCTCAACCCCGACGCCCCCGACATCCACACCCGCCTCAAGGATGTCGAAGCCCTCGTCGGCCATCTCGACATGGCCAGCTACAGCGAAACCTTCCGCGAGGAATTCCGCTGGCACACCAACTGGAAGGTGCTGGCCGAGAATTTCATGGAATCCTACCACCTCCCCGCCTGCCACGCGGGCACCATCGGCGGCACCTGCGACCTTGCGCTGATGGAATGCCCCGAAGGGACCGAAGCCTTCAACTACCACTGGATCGTCAAGAACGACCTCGTCCCCCTCGCACTCGCGCACCCCACCAACACGACGCTGCAGGGCGACGAACGCCGCATCACCTGGCTCCTGGCGATCTACCCCGCGCTCCTGATCACGCTGACGCCCGGTTACTTCTGGTATCTCTCCCTCACCCCCGACGGGCCGGGCCACGTCAAGGTGCTGTTCGGCGGCGGGATGAGCGCGGACTGGATGGCCGACCCCGACGCCCCCGCCCACCTCGCAAAAGTGAAAGAACTGCTGGATGACGTGCAGGTCGAAGACAAGGGATGCACCGAAAAGGTCTATCGCGGCCTCCTCTCCGCCCTGTCCTCCCCGGGCCCCCTGTCGCACCTCGAACGTCCCAACTTCGAATTCGCCCAATACATCGCCCGCATGATGCCCCAGACATGATCCGGCCCTGATCCGGTCCTGACCCGCCCCTTCATCCGTTCCCAAATATCCTGCGGGGGTCCGGGGGTGCAAAAACCCCCGGGGCGAACCACCCCGCGCAACATCGGAAACCCGCAGACATGGCCCATACCCGCCACCGCAAGTTCAACACCAAGGAAACCTACCCCGAACAGAAGCTCGACAACGACCTCGCGCAGGCCGTCGTCGCCCGTGGCACGATGATCTTCCTGCGCGGCCAGTGCCCGCAGGACCTCGACACGGCAAAGAACATCGACAGCCACGATCCGGTGGAACAGACCCACAAGGTCATGCAGAACATCCGCCAGCTCGTGGAAGAATGCGGCGGCAAGATGGAACACGTGACGAAACTCGTCGTCTATCTGACCGACGTCCGCCACCGCGAGGCGGTGTACCGCACCATGGGCGAATACATCCGCGGCGTGCATCCCGTCTGCACGGGGCTGGTCGTCGTGGCCCTCGCCCGCCCCGAATGGCTGGTCGAGATCGACGCCACCGCCGTCATCCCCGACTGACCCCGCAGCACGGGGGGCTTCCGCAGCCCCCCGCACCCCCTGCCCGCATCCCGCCGGAAGCGGTCTCCGGGCGGTCCCGGCGTCAAGACGGGTATTTGGGCCGGGACGAAACGGCAGCCTCCGGTCCGGGGTCCCTGTTTGACTTCGGAGGGGTCCGGGGGGCAGGGTGCCCCCCGGCTTTTCAGAAAAGCGAGACGCCACATGACCTTCTCCCTCCTCGCCCGCTGCCCGGATACCGGCGCCTTCGGGATGGTGATCTCCTCCTCCTCTCCCGCCGTGGCCGCCCGCTGCGCCCATGCCCGCGCCACCGTCGGCGTGGCCGCGACGCAGAACATCACCGACCCGACGCTGGGGCCGAAACTCCTGGACGCGCTGGCCGCAGGCATGGACGCGGCACAGGCCATGGCACAGGTCACCGCCACCGCCCCCCATATCGACTACCGCCAGCTCATGGTGGTGGACCGCCAGGGCGGCACTGCCTCCCACTGCGGCAGCCGCATCCTCGGCAACTGGGGCATCGCCCAAGGCGAAGGCGTCATTGCGGGCGGCAATCTCCTTGCCCATGACGGCGTCCCGCAGGCCATGGTGGACGGCTTCACCGCCGCCAAAGGCCCGCTCGGCGACCGCCTCATCGCCGCCCTCCTCGCAGGCCGTGACGCGGGGGGCGAGGCGGGGCCCGTCCATTCCGCAGGCCTCCTGATGGTGGACCGCGAAAGCTGGCCCGTGGCCGAGCTTCGCATCGACTGGGCCGACGACGCCCGCCCCATCGACGCCGTCGCCCGCGCATGGGACGTCTATTCCCCCCAGATGCAGGCCTATATCCAGCGGGCAAAAGACCCGCGCGAGGCGCCCTCCTACGGCGTCCCCGGCGACGAGTGACCCATCAGCACCGGCAGCGACGGAATGGCCCCCGTCGCCGTCGCCCCCCGCAGCGACCAAGCCGCCGCCCGATGGCCCAGCCGCAGGCAATCCTCCGGCCCCCATCCTTCATGCAGCCCGTAGATGCAGCCCGCCGCGAAGGCATCCCCCGCCCCCACGGGTGACACCACATCCGCCGCCGCCACCGGATCGGGCCGCACCACCACCGCGCCATCGCCCGACAGCCACAGCCCCAGCGCGGGCGTATGCACCACCACCGCCCCCGCGCCACCCGCCCGCAACCGCTCCGCCGCCGCCGTGATCCCCGCCAGATCACCGGCCCCCGCGACCGGCAGGCCCGTCGCCCGCGCCGCCTCGCCTTCGTTCAGGAACAGCACATCCAGATGCGGCAGCGCCGCCGCCACCGTATCGGCAAACCCGTCGCGGTCGGTGGACACGAGGTCCGCCACCGTCACCATCCCCGCCGCCCGCGCCCGCGCCAGCACCCGCGCCGCCCCGCAGGACCCGCCTGCCACCACATCCAGCCGCCCCAGCAGGTTCAGGTATCCCAGATAGAACACCCGCGCCCCCGCCGCCGCCACCGCCTCTACCGCGATATCCCCTTCATCCAGCAGGTCATTCGTGCCGGGATGGTAAAAGAAGGTCCTGCTGTCCCCCGCAAGGTTCATCACATGGGTATGCGCCGTCGGTGCCCTGTCCGTCTCCGCCAGATGCGCCCCGTCGGCACCCGCGCCCTTCACCGCCCAGCGCACCGTCGCCGCATGGCGGTCCATCCCCACCAGACCGATCGCCCACAAAGGCATCCCCGCCCCGAAGGCCGCCAGCGACAGCATCACATTCGCCGCCCCGCCCCCGGTCCCCTCCACCTCGTCCAGGATGCGGACAAGGTCGCTTTTCGCGGGCCATGCCTCGACCGTATGGACGATGTCCACGATCCAGTTCCCCGCACAGGCCACACCGCGCCGTGTCAATAGACCACCCCGACCGACTGCCCGCCGACCCCCGCCTCCAGCGCCGCCGTCAGCACCGCATGATGCGCCGCCGCCTCTTCCGGCGTGGCGCAGGGGAAGCCCTTGGCATCCCCGCCCGCCAGTTCATCGACAAAGGCCGCCCACATCTGCTGGATCGCATCGGTGAAGCCGAACTCGAAAATCCCCCCCGTGATCGCGCCGAACAGCGGCGTATAGCCCAGATCCTCCGTCACCCATCCCTGCGGCCCGCCCGCCTCGTACCGCATCCACGACCACTGGCGCGGAGATTTGGTGGAAAAGAACGCCGACCCCTTCATCCCCAGCACCCGGATGGACCAGGTATTCGCCTCGCCCGGCGCGATCCGCCATGTCTTCAGCACCATCGGGAAATCGCCCGCCGCATCCGGCACGGTGCAGGTGATGGTCGCATTGTCCCATGTGTCGCAGGCCACCCGCCCGCCCTTGCCATCGGGCCGCGTCTCCACCCGCTTGACCAGCGACGCCGTCACCCGCGACGGCCGCCAGCCCAGCCGCAGGGGCACATGCAGCACATGCATCCCCAGATCGCCCATGCAGCCGTAATCGCCATTCACCCGCGCCATCCGCTTCCAGTTGATGGGCTTGTCGGGGTTGATGTCCGAGGAATGCAGGAACGACGCCTCCACCTCCAGCACCGGCCCCACGGCGCCGGACCGGATGAACTCCACCACCTTCTGCGCACCGGGATAGAAGGGCATCTCGGACGAACAGCGCACCAGAAGGTCGGGCCGCGCCGCAATCGCCTGCGAAATCACGCGGTTCTGCGCAAGGTCCATGCCGAAGGGCTTTTCCCCCAGCAGATGCTTTCCCGCCGCCAGAATGGCCGGATAGATTTCCGCGTGCAGCACATGGGGAACGGCGCAATAGACCGCCTCCACCTCGGGATTCGCCAGCAGCTCGCGGTAATCCGTCGTCACCTGCATCGGGCCCAAGGCATCCGTGTACCACCCCATCAGCGCGGGGTTGGTATCGCAGACCGCCACGATGCGCGGGCGCGCCCGCATCCCCGTCAGATGCAGCCACCGCGCCGCCGCACTGGCGAACTCCCGCCCCATCAACCCGCAGCCGATGATGCCGAACCGCACCTCGCGCATCACTTCCCCCCGATCATCGCCAGCGCCGCCTCGGGCGTCGCACCCTCATGCACCACCGCCATAAGCGCCCGCGTCATCCCCGCAGGGTCGGGATGCTGGATCACGTTGCGCCCATAGACGATGCCCCGCGCCCCCTGGCGCATCAACTCCGCCGTGCGGCCAAGGATTTCGGCATCCGACACGCGCCCGCCGCCCCGCACCAGCACGGGCAGGCCCTGCGCGATCTCGATCACGCGGTGGTATTCCGACACATCCGAACAGGGGTCCGCCTTGATGATATCCGCCCCCAGCTCCGCCGCCTGCCGGACCAGCGGCAGGATCTTGTCGATATCCCCATCCACCATATAGCCGCCCTTGGCATTGTCCTGCATGACCAAGGGCTCCACCATCAGCGGCATCCCAATGATCTCGCATTCCCGCTTCAGGGAATTCACGTTCCGCACGCAGGCGCGATAGACCTCCGGCTGGTCGGGCAGCATCAGCAGGTTCACCACCACACAGGCCGCATCCAGAACCACCCCCTGCTCCACCGCCCTGTCGATCACCTCGGAAAACAGCGCCCTCGGCAAGGGCGTGCCATAGACATTGGCAATATCCGTCCGCAGCACCAGCGCAGGCTTGTCCTTCCCCGGAATGGCCTGCAACAGCGGCGCCGTCCCCGGCGGCAACTGGATCGCATCGGGCTTCGCCGCCGTAATCGCCCGGATCGCCGCCCCCATATCCTCGATCCCGCCAAGGAAGCTCCGTTCGTTGAACATCCCGTGGTCGATCGCCACGTCGAAGCAATTGCCCGACGGGGCGAAAAGGCGGTTCATCCGTGCGGCTTTCATCAGGCGCTCCCTGTCCCTGCGGTGTAAACGTTTCCACAAAGCCTACCCGACCCCCGCCCCCCGATCAAGTCCCGCCCCCGACCATGCCCCCCCCGACATGCCCCCGCCATTCCAAGGTCCGGCTTGCACCGCTGCCGCCGCAGGGGGCAGCATATGGTTAACAACCATGGATTCGGACCCGCCATGCGCCTGCTCCTGCCGCTCCTCGCCGCCCTCGCCCCCCTGCCCGCCGCCGCGCAGAGCGTCTGGGAATTCGACTATGCCGAAGCGCAGGCCGCGGACGAAATCACCTCCTGCAACGCCTCCATCTGGTTCAACGACGGCGGCCTCGTGACCCGCATCTATGGCGAGTCGATGGATTTCTTCTTTTCCGCCGATGAACTGTCCCTGCCCGCCGATCAGGAACTCGGCACCGTGCAGATGGAATTCAAATCGCAATCCTTCACCCTCGGCGCGTGGTCGCTCTCCTCGGACACAGGCACGACCACGGCGATGTTCCTGACGCCCGACAAGGACGACTACTCGCCCATCCTCTCCGCCATCCGCTTCGCCTCGGAAATGGGGATCACCTTCCCCGACGGATCGGGTTATTCCATCCCGCTGCGGGGCAGCGAGGACGCCCTGCGTCAGGCCACCGAATGCTGGACCTCGCGCCCCACGGGACAGCAGGCGGGCGGCAAGAATCCCTTCACCGGCACCGGCGGGCCTGCCGGGTCCGACCGCAACCCCTTCAACTGATGGATGCCGACACGATCCGCCTGACGGCCTTCCTCGTCATCCTCGGCGCACTCGCCCTCTGGGAGTCCGCCGCCCCCGACCGCCGCGCCGAAATCCCCCGCCTGATCCGCTGGACGAACAACATCGCCATCCTCGCGCTCGACACGGTCCTCGTCCGCCTGCTGGTTCCCCTTCTGCCCGTCGCCGCCGCCGAACTGGCCACCGCGCGGGGCTGGGGCCTGTTGTCCGCCCTGCCGCTCTGGATTTCGGCCCCCTTGGCCTTCCTGCTGCTCGACCTGCTGATCTGGGGCCAGCACGTCCTGATGCACCGCATCCCGCTGCTCTGGCGGCTGCACCGGATGCACCATTCCGACACCCATCTGGACGCCAGCACCGGCCTGCGCTTCCACCCGCTGGAAATCCTGCTCTCCACCCTGATCAAGATCGCCGCCGTCCTCGCGCTCGGCGCCCCCGCCCTCGCCGTCATCGCCTTCGAGATCGCGCTGAACGCCACCTCCCTCTTCACCCATGCCAATATCCGCCTGACCGGCCGCACCGACACGCTGCTGCGCCGCCTGATCGTCACCCCGGCCATGCACCGCATCCACCATTCCCTTCGCCGCGACGAGACGGACAGCAATTACGGCTTCACCCTCTCGCTCTGGGACCGCGCCTTCGGCACCTACCGCGCCGCGCCGCAGGACGACCCGCAGACCATGCCCCTCGGCATCGGCACCTTCCGCACGCGGCGCGAAGCATGGCTGGACAGGCTGCTGACCCAGCCCTTCCGCGACCGCTGAAGACGGAAACGGCCCGTCAGGGACGGGCCGGACAAGGGGCACAGCGACGAAAAGGAGGGATCAACCCGCCCGCTTCAGCCGGATCACCACATCCACCCGCGCCACCTGCATCCCTGCCGGCGCCTCGGGCAGACCCTCGATCCGCAATTCCTCGGCCGGGGCATCGGTCAGACGACCCGTATCTTCCCAGTAGAAATGCGGATGCTCGTCCATGCGCGTGTCGAAATAGCTCTTCGACCCGTCCACGACGACCTCGTTCATCAGACCCGCCTCGCAGAAGGCGCGCAGGGTGTTATAGACCGTGGCCAGCGACACCCGCTCCCCCGCACCGGCGGCAAGGGCGAACAGGCTTTCCGCCGTGACATGCCGGTCCTCGCCGTCGCCGACCAGCAGCGCGGCCAGCGCCAGACGCTGCCGCGTCGGGCGCAACCCGCCCCGCGCCAGCCATTCCGTCCCGCGATCCTGTGCCGTCAGCGTCATGCGTCATGCCTTCGCAGCCCCTCCCGCGGGGCTGCACCTTCCGCACATATAGGGCGGGACGGTGCGGAATTACAAATGAAAATAGGTCGCAA
>AYNO01000169.1 GCA_000500915.1 Rhodobacter sp. CACIA14H1 | reverse complement strand
GCCGTGGCGCCCGTGGTCAGGTCCGCGCCGTGCTGCGCAGGACGAGAGCCATGAGCGCGATGCCGAGGCCCGCGAGGATGGCGACGGTGGGGTTGAGGCCCGCATTCACGACGACAATCCCTGCCAGCGCCCAGATCACGGTCAGGCCATAGACGGGCATCCGCGGCTGCTGCCGCTGGACCCAGGTGGCAAGCGTCAGGGTCGCGGCGATCATCGCCACGGCCGAGACGGTGTCGGAGAGCAGCCCGTATCCCGCGATCACCACCCCGGTCGAGACGGCGGCGGCGGCCGAGAGCCAGCCTGCGAGGATGGCGATGGGGGCCGAGAGGAGCCAGCGGTCGGTTTCCGTATCGGCCCGCAGGAAGGCCGTGATGGCGGCGCCGGCCATGACGATGATCGTGACGGTGGCCGTTATCGGTGCGGTCAGCGCGATGGAAAGCCAGACGGTGCCGAGTGCGATGGCAATGACGAGGGGCAGGCGCGGGCGGTCCCATGCGGGATTTTCCGCGTGTTTCCAGACGCCTAGCACCGCGTGGGTGATGAGCCAGAGGTAGATCACGCTCCAGATCGAGAAGGCGTAGCCGGCGGGCTGGATCGAGGGGCGGGGGATGTTCACGGGGAACATCGCGGGGTCATAGCCGCGGAAGGGCGGCGTGATGAAGGGGGCCGCGCCGAAGGCGAGGGTGACGAGCAGGAGGAGGAGGGCGCGGGTTTTCATGTTGCATATACGCACAGGGCCGGTGATTGGACCTGTGCGCCGTGTCAGACGAGGGTGCCGTCGGCGGAAATCCGTGTCCTGCCGCCGAGATAGGGATGCAGGGCGGCGGGCAGATCGACGGAGCCGTCGGCCTGCTGGCCGTTTTCCAGCACCGCGATCAGGGTGCGGCCGACGGCGAGGCCGGAGCCGTTGAGCGTATGCACGAATTCGGGTTTTCCGCCGCCTGCGGGGCGGAAGCGGGCGTTCATGCGGCGGGCCTGGAAGTCGCCGCAAACCGAGACGGAAGAGATTTCGCGGTAGCGGTTCTGGCCCGGAAGCCAGACTTCGAGGTCATGCGTCTTTTGCGCGCCGAAGCCCATGTCGCCGGTGCAGAGGACGATGGTGCGGTAGGGAAGCCCCAGTTTTTCAAGGATATTCTCGGCACAGCGGGTCATCCGGTCATGTTCGGCCATGCTGGTTTCGGGGGTGGTGATCGAGACCATCTCCACCTTTTCGAACTGGTGCTGGCGGAGCATTCCGGTCGTGTCCTTGCCCGCGCTGCCCGCTTCGGAGCGGAAGCACTGGGTGTGGGCTGTCATTCTGATAGGTAGTTGATTTTCTTCAATAATATCGCCTGCGATCGTGTTGGTCAGGGTCACTTCGGAGGTGGGAACCAGCCACCAGCCATTGGTGGTCTGATAGCTGTCCTCGGCGAATTTCGGGAGCTGGTTGGTGCCGTACATGGCGTCTTCCTTGACGAGGACGGGGGTCCATGTCTCGGTCAGGCCGTGGTCGGTGATATGGGTGTCGAGCATCATCTGCGCAAGGGCGCGGTGGACGCGGATCACGGCGCCGCGCAGGACGACGAAGCGGGCGCCGGAGAGTTTGGCGGCGGTCTCGAAGTCCATCCCCGGTTTCACGCCGGCGATTTCGAAATGTTCGCGCGGGGTGAAATCGAAGGTGCGGGGGGTGCCCCAGCGGCGGAGTTCGACGTTGTCCTCTTCGTCGCGGCCTTCCGGCACGTCGGGGTGGGGCAGGTTCGGGATGCGCATCAGCATGTCGCGCAGGGCGGCATCCTGGGCATCGGCCGCAGCGGCAAGACGGGCGATTTCCGCTTTCTTTTCAGCCACAAGCGCGCGGAGGCGTTCGAATTCGGCATCGTCGCCGCGGGCCTTGGCGGCCCCGACTTCCTTGGAGGCGCGGTTCTGTTCGGCGGTCGCGTTTTCGGCGGCGGCGATGCTGGCGCGGCGGTCGGCGTCGAGCGAGAGGATTTCGGGGGAGGCGGGGGGCAGGCCACGGCGGCGCAGGGCTTCGTCGAAGGCTGCGGGATTGTCGCGGATGGCGCGGATGTCGTGCATTTGCCTGTCCTTCTCACCGGAAACGGGGGAGGTATGCCCGTTTCGGGGGGAAAGGGGAAGGGGGGCTGCAAGCGGTTGGATTTGCAGGGAAAGGGCGGCAACGGCTGTGCAGGCGGCTGTGCCGCAGAGTGTACCGCAAACTGTACATACAAAATCCGAGAGGGAAACGGCCGGATTGTGCAATTCGGTGCGGCAGCGCACAGGTGCAGGCCCGGCGGGTCGGGGTGGTCCATCCCTACGGATAGGGTGCATCCATCCGGCGGAGGCGATAGGTTAACGCGGTGTGCGAGTGATGCCTTCGGGCGGTGTGAGGAGTGACGCGTGATGTGGTTTGAAATCTTTGCCGGATGGAGCGTTGCCATCCTGGTCGGAACCGTGGCCCTGATCCAGGTGGGCCGGATGTTCCCCGCCTTTGCCTTCATGTTGCTGGTGTCGGGCTACCTTCTGGGGGGCATCGCGCTTGGCCATTGGCTGGAGGTCAGCCCGGCATGGACCATCCTTGGCGGACTGTCGCTGTCGGCGGGGGCGCTGTGCCTTCTGGCCGTGGCAGGTGGCGCGAAACGGGCGTGACGGAGCGGCGGTCGCTGCATCCTGCCGGGATGCTGCCGGAGCCCCCGCCGGAGCGGTTTTCCCGATGCCTGCCGCAGCGTCCCTTGCGCGGGGGCGCGGGGGCGTGCTGCGGCGGGACGGGGTGCGGGGCGCAGGGCGCTGCGGGCCCTGCGCGGGGCTTCCGGGTCAGGCCGCGAGGTCGAGTGTGACCAGCGTCTGGTTGAGCAGGATGTAGGCGATTTCGCCGAAGGTGACGGGACCGGTGAAGCGGCCCGTGCGCTGGCCTGCCATCGCGCCGTGCAGGTAGTTCAGGATGCAGTTGCACGACAGCGTGCCCGCGCCGCCCTGTCCCAGCCTTTCAGCGAAGGCGGCGGCGTAGTCCGGCATGGCGCGGGCAGGGCGGTATTCCACGCCCGCGATGACGGGGGCGTAGAAGCTGACGTCACCTGTGGCGGGGTCCACGCTTTCGAAGGAGACGTTGATCGCCGCGCCCGCGTAATTGGCGATGAGGGGCAGGCGCGTGTCGATGCCGCGTTCCGCCAGCAGGGAGGCCAGCGGGCGGGTGGTGCCGTCCACCGTCACCTCGCGGGCCGAGAAGCCGGTTTCTGGGAAAGTCAGGGTCAGGTCGTCGCGCGGGGCGAAGATGTTGACGATGTCGAGCGCGGGCCTGCGGCCTTCGGGCAGGCCGACATGGAGGACCACGGCGCCTTCGGTGTGGCGCTGTCCGGTGCGCCCGTCATAGATGGCGGGTGCGGTGCGTCCGATCTGGCCCAGCGGGACGCCCGTGATCCAGCCCATGAGGGGCTGGTCGAAGAGACCGGGATAGCCCGTCCCGTCCAGGGCGAAGCGGCTGTGGGCCTGCGAGAAGGCGGGGATCATCATCAGCGTGATGCCGCCGGGGATCTGGCCACCGGCGAGGGCGGGCAGGTCATCGGGCGCGAGGTGGCGGATGGAGGCGGTGGTGGCGCTGTCCAGCGTGGAGCAGAAGAGGCGGTCTTCCACCTCGGCGCCGCCGTCTTCGGTCAGCATGTAGATGGTGGTGCCGCCGATCCAGTTGCCTTTCGGCAGGGTGGCAAGCAGCGCGTCCGGTCCGGCGATGGAGAGGACGGCACCCGTGGCGATGCGGGCGGCGGTCTGGGCGGGGGTGAGGAGTTCATTCTGCATCGGAAGCATCCTGTGGGGGCGGCGCAGGTCAGAGCCGCGCGAAATCTTCGGCAGCAAAGGGGTTCTTGGCCATGAAGGCGGCAAGCTCTGCCAGTTTGTCGGGCAGGGAGGCGGGTTTGTGGCGCACCTCGATCCGCAGGCGGTTGAGGAAGATGCGCGAGGCGAGACTGGCGCCGGACAGGTCGTCGGTGCCGGTGATCAGGGCCTTCAGGCGGGATTCGTTCATGGTGGTCGGTTCACTTTCCGGAGCAACGGGCAAGGACAGTCGGACGGGTCGCGCCCTGCCGGGGGGCGGCCCTGTCCCCGTTACGGCCGGGGGCGGGCCGGTGTTACGGCTGCGGGGCTGCGGCATCGTCGCGCGGGGGGCGGGTCACGTCTTCGTCACCGCTTCGGTTGCGGCGGCGGGGAAGGGAGGGCGGAGAGGGTGGCAAATCCTTTTGCCGTCCATATATCGGCGGCGGGGCCGGCCTCTTGCGCGCCGTCCGGCCCTGATCGGGCGCTGCCTTGCCTTCCCAAGCCCCCGATATAGGGTGCGCGCCAATTCGCCGGGGCATCCGGCCAGAGAGACAGTGAGGTCATCCCATGTTCGCAACTCCCGCCTTTGCGCAGGCTGCCGGTGGCGCCGGTGCCGGTTCCGCCTTCGCATCCTTCATCCCGCTGATCCTGATCTTCGCGATCATGTATTTCCTGCTGATCCGTCCGCAGCAGAAGAAGATGAAGGAACACAAGGCCATGGTGGAGGCGCTGCGGCGCGGGGACCAGGTGCTGACGCAGGGCGGCATCATCGGGAAGGTCACGAAGGTGCAGGAGGACGGCACCGTCGAGGTGGAGATCGCCGATGGCGTGAAGGTGAAGGTCCTGCGCCACACCATCGCGCAGGTTATGAACAAGACCGAACCGGCCGCAGCCTGAGCCGGACCGGACGCGCGCCATGCTGAACTTTCCCCTCTGGAAGCAGATCCTGACCTGGGCGGTCGTCGTGGGCGGGCTGCTTCTGGCCGTGCCGAATGCCTATTACGCGCGGGTCGAGGCCCATAACGATGCCGCCAAGGCGGTGGAGGAGGCGGGTTTCGCCACGACCGAGCAGCAGGCCGCGCTGGACCTGTGGCCGGACTGGATGCCTTCGGGGATCGTGAATCTGGGGCTGGACCTGCGGGGGGGCGCGCATCTTCTGGCGGAAGTGCAGCTGGAGGATGTGTACAAGCAGCGGATGGACGGCTGGTGGCCGCAGGTGCGCGACGCGCTGCGCGGCGTGCGCGACCAGGTGGGCAGCGTGCGGCGGCAGCCGGCACCGCTGTCCTACGAGCTGCGGGTGCAGATCGAGAACGAGGCGGGCATGGCGGCGGCGGTCGAGGCCGTGCGGGCGCTGGGGTCCAGCGTGGTGACGCTGACGGGTGTGGGCCAGACCGATATCGACGTGACGGCCGAGGGCAATGTGCTGATCGTGCGGCTGTCCGAGCCGGAGCGCACCGCGCTGGACGAACGGACGATCCAGCAGTCGCTGGAAATCATCCGCACGCGGGTCGATGCGGCGGGGACGCGGGAGCCGACGATCCAGCGGCAGGGCGCGGACCGCATCCTGATCCAGGTGCCGGGCATCGGGTCGGCGGGCGAGCTGAAGGCGCTGATCGGGACGACGGCGAAGCTGACCTTCAACCCCGTCGTGCGGCGCGGCACGTCCGAGGACCGGACCCCCGGCGCCGGCAATGTGAGCCTGCCGTCGATGGACGAGGAAGGGGTCTGGTACACGGTCGAGGAATTGCCCGTCGTGTCGGGCGAGGACCTGACGAATGCGAAGGGCGATTTCGACCAGAACGGGCGGCCTGCGGTGGCCTTCCAGTTCGATGTGCGCGGCGCACGGGCCTTTGGCGACTATACCGCGCAGAATATCGGGGCGCCCTTTGCCATCGTGCTGGACGGCAAGGTGATTTCGGCGCCCGTGATCCAGAGCCACATTCCCGGCGGGTCGGGGATCATCACCGGCAACTTCACGGTGGAGGAGGCGAACCGTCTGGCCGTCCTCTTGTCGGCGGGGGCGCTGCCGGCGTCGATGACCTTCCTTGAAGAACGGACGATCGGGCCGGAACTGGGGCAGGATTCCATCGATGCGGGCCGTGTGGCCACGCTGGTGGCGGCGGGGGCGGTGTCCCTGCTGATGATCGCGTCCTACGGGCTGTTCGGCATTTTTGCGGTGGTGGCGCTGGCCATCAACATGGGGCTGATCTTCGGGGTGATGTCGCTGATCGGGGGCACGCTGACGCTGCCGGGCATCGCGGGTCTGGTGCTGACCATCGGGATGGCGGTGGATGCCAACGTGCTGATCTATGAACGCATCCGCGACGAGTTGCGGGCGGGGGCCAAGACGGCGGCGCGGGCGATCGAGCTGGGCTTCGAGCGGGCGCTGTCGGCCATCGTGGATGCGAACGTGACGACCTTGATTACGGCGGCGGTGCTGTTCTTCCTCGGCGCCGGGCCGATCCGGGGCTTTGCGGTGACGCTGGCCATCGGGATCGTGACGTCGGTCTTCACGGCGGTCAACGTGACGCGGCTGATCGTGACCTACTGGTACAACCGGCGCAAGCCGAAGACTCTGGTCGTATAAGGGGGACCGGATCATGGCATGGCGTTTCAAGCTGGCACCGGACAACACGAAGATCGACTTCTTCCGCTGGCAGTGGCTGACCTTCGGCGGGTCGCTGTTCCTGTCGGTCGTGGCCATCGTCGCCTGGGCGGTAATGGGGCTGAATTACGGGATCGATTTCAAGGGCGGGACCACGATCCGGACGGAGTCGTCGGTGCCGGTGGATGTGGGCGACTATCGCGAGGCCCTGCAGGGCCTGCCGCTGGGCGATGTCTCGATCACCGAGGTGTTCGATCCCAACTTCACCGACGACCAGCACGTGACGATGATCCGCATCGCGGCCGAGGATGAAGAGCAGGCCGTGACGCCCGAGCAGATCGCGCAGGTCGAGGAGGTGCTGCGGGCGGCCATCGATCCGGGGATGACCTTCCCGAGCGTGGAGACGGTGGGGCCCAAGGTTTCGGGCGAGCTGGTCTATACTTCGGTGCTGGCGCTGGCGGTGACGTCGGTTGCCATCATGGTCTACATGTGGCTGCGGTTCGAATGGCAGTTCGGCGTGGGGGCCGTGCTGGCGCTGCTGCATGACGTCATCATCACCATCGGCATCTTTGCCGTCTTCCAGATCAAGTTCGACCTGACGATCGTGGCGGCGCTGCTGACGATTCTGGGCTATTCCATCAACGATACGGTGGTGGTCTTTGACCGGCTGCGGGAGAATTTGCAGAAATACAAGCAGATGCCGCTGCGCGAGGTGATGAACCTGTCGGTGAACGAGACGCTGGCGCGGACCCTGATGACGGCGCTGACGACGCTGATCGCTGTGGGGGCGATGCTGATCTTCGGCGGGGACGTGCTGCGGGGCTTTTCGCTGGCCATCTTCCTTGGCGTGTTGTTCGGGACCTATTCCTCGGTCTATGTGGCGAAGAACATCGTGCTGATCATCGGGCTGGACCGGACGGAGAAGGCGAAGAAGGGCGGCACGCCGGACGAATTCGCCAATATCGACGCGTAAGGGGGCGGGATGCGCCTGACCGAGATCAGCTATGGCACTGCCCTGCCGGTCGAGGGATATGGCCCCGGCTTCTTCCGCGTGGGCGGGCATGTGCTGCGCGGGGCCTGTCTGGTCACGCCCTGGGATGCGGGGCCGTGGGGCGGGTTGACCGATACGGACACGCCGCTGGCCATGGCGGGGAAGATCGACGTGCTGCTCTTGGGCATGGGGGCGGAGATCGCCCATGCGCCCAGGGCGTTCCGCGAGGCGCTGGAGGCGGGCGGGATCGGGGTGGAGGTGATGTCCTCGCCCGCGGCCTGCCGGACCTACAATGTCCTGCTGGGCGAGGGGCGGCGGATCGCGGCGGCGCTGTTGCCGGTGGGCGGGCCGTGAGGTCGGGGCGCGGGCAAAAATTTTCGAAAATTTTTGCAAATTCCTTGGAAGGAATTTGGTCTTGGAGGTGAGCGTTGCGGGTCTGGCCGTGGCGCGGGGGGGTATTCCCGTGCTGGAGGGGGTGTCCTTCCGGCTGGCGGGTGGCCATGCGCTGATCCTGCGGGGGCCGAACGGGGTGGGCAAGACCACGCTGCTGCGCACCGTCGCGGGGCTGCAGCCCGCGCTGGAGGGGACGGTTTCGGTGCCTGCGGAGAGCATGGCCTATGCCGCCCATGCCGACGGGTTGAAGGCGGTGCTGACGGTGGAGGAGAACCTGCGCTTCTGGGCCGCGGTCCACGGGGTGCGGGAGATCGGGCCGGCGCTGGAGGGGATGGACCTTGTGGCCTTGCGCGACCGGCGGGCGGCGAACCTGTCGGCGGGGCAGAAGCGGCGGCTGGGGCTGGCGCGGCTGCTGGTCACGGGGCGGCCGGTCTGGCTGCTGGACGAACCGACGGTATCGCTGGATGCGGCATCGGTCGCGCTGTTCGGGGCGGTGGTGCGGGCGCATCTGGCGGCGGGCGGGTCGGCGCTGATGGCCACGCATATCGATCTGGGGCTGGCGGAGGCGGAGGTGCTGGACCTTGCGCCCTTCCGCGCGCGGTCGCCCTTGATGGGCGGGCGGCGCGGGGATTTCGACGAGGCCTTCGCATGAGGGGGC
>AYNO01000168.1 GCA_000500915.1 Rhodobacter sp. CACIA14H1 | reverse complement strand
CGCCCGATCATCGTGCCCTTCGCCCCCATCGCCAGCGCCTTGAGCATGTCCTGACCCGACCGGATGCCGCTGTCCAGCCAGACCTCGGTCTTGTCCCCCACGGCATCGAGGATGCGGGGCAGCATGCGGATCGACGACAGCGCCCCGTCAAGCTGCCGCCCGCCATGGTTCGACACGACGATGGCATCGGCCCCGACCGACAGCGCCTTCTGCGCGTCCTCGGCATCGAGGATACCCTTCAGGATCACCTTGCCCCCCCACATGCGCCGGAATTCCGCGATGCGGTTCCAGTCGAGCGTCAGGTCGAATGCCTCGGCCGTCCATGACGACAGCGATGACGGGTCCGACACGCCCTTGGCATGGCCTACGATGTTGCCGAAGAAGCGGCGCTTGGTCTGGAGCATCTCCCAGCCCCATTGCACCTTGGTCATCATGTCGGCGATGGATTTCGCGGTGAATTTGGGCGGGGCCGACAGGCCGTTCTTCAGGTCCTTGTGCCGCTGGCCAAGGATCTGCAAATCCACCGTGATGACGATGGCCGAACAGTTGGCCGCGCGGGCGCGGTCGAACAGACGCCGCATGAAGTCGTCGTCGCGCAGGGTATAGACCTGGAACCAGAAGGGTTTGGTCGTGTGCGCCGCCACATCCTCGATCGAACAGATGGACATGGTGGACAGGGTGAAGGGCACGCCGAATTTCTCGGCCGCGCGGGCGGCCTTGATCTCTCCATCCGCCCTCTGCATCCCGGTCAGGCCGACGGGGGCCAGGGCGGTGGGCATCGCAACCGGTTCCCCCAGCATGGTGGAGGCGGTGCTGCGACCCGACATGTCCACCGCGATCTTCTGGCGCAGACGCAGCTCGGCAAAGTCCGACACATTCTCGCGGAAGGTCTGTTCGCTGTAGCTGCCGCTTTCGCAGTAGTCATAGAACATGCGCGGCGTGCGGCGGCGGTGAAGGCGTTTCAGGTCGCCGATGCAGGTAATGACGGGCATTCTCGCCTCCGGTCGGGATTGGTTGGAATTGCTTACCAATGCGCGGGCGGTACGGCAAGGACGGGACGCGGCGGTACGGGGCCGGACCAGACGGTGCGGGCTGGCACGGGGTTTGCAGGACTGCCCCGGTCCCCACAGCCGAGAATGCCGATGTCCGACCCGCTCCGCCCCGTCCTGACACTCTTCGCCGCCGTTTCGGCAGCGCATCACGCCGCACAGCGCCTGCTGGAGGCGCGGCTTCCCGATGGCTACAGCCCTCCGCAATTCGCCGTCCTGGAACGGCTGGCGCGGCTGGGCGAGGGCCAGACGCCCATCTCCATCGCCGATGCTTTCGGCTGGCCCAAGACAACCATGTCGCACACCGTCGCCGTGCTGGAGTCACGCGGGTTGGTCCGGCTGGAGCCGAATCCGCGTGACGGGCGGTCGAAATGCCTCTGGCTGACACCGAAGGGGCGCACGCTCGCCGCTCTCGGGCGCACGGCGGTCGAGTCCGATCTGGCGCGTGTCGGTGAACTGGCCGAAACGGCCGAGGTCGAACAGCTCGCCGCGGACCTGCTGTCTCTGGCGGCGCGGCTGTCGGACCAGCGCCGGTTTCCCGACGCGGCCTAGCGCACCTGCCCTATGCCGCGTGGGCTCCGCCCGCCAGTGCCGCGACATTGGCAAGCACTTCCGTCACGGGCTTTCCTGCGCCGATATCCTTGACGATGGCCGATCCCACCACGCAACCATCCGCGACCGAGGCGATGGCGCGGGCCGCATCCGGCGTCGTGATGCCGAAGCCCACGATCACGGGCAGATCCGTCGCCGCCTTGATGCGGGCAACCTCGGGGCCGACATCGGTGGCCTGTGCTGCCGCCGCGCCGGTGATGCCGGTGATCGAAACGTAATAGACGAAGCCCGACGTGTTCTGCAGCACCTTGGGCAGCCGCTTGGCATCGGTCGTGGGGGTCGCAAGGCGGATGAAATTCAGCCCCGCCTTCTGCGCGGGGATGCAGAGTTCGTCATCCTCCTCGGGCGGCAGGTCCACGACGATCAGCCCGTCGATGCCCGCCTCCTTCGCGTCGGACAGGAACCTGTCCACGCCACGGGAATAGATCGGGTTGTAATAGCCCATCAGGACGATGGGCGTCGTATCGTCACCCCTGCGGAAGGTGCGGACCATGTCCAGCACCGCATCCATCGTCATCCCCTGATCCAGCGCACGCTGACCGGCAAGCTGGATCGTCGGGCCGTCCGCCATCGGGTCGGTGAAGGGCATACCCAGTTCGATGATGTCCACACCCGCCGCCGGAAGCCCCTGCATCACGGCCAGCGACGTGGCCGCATCGGTATCGCCTGCCATTATATAACTGACGAAGGCCTTTTTCCCCGCGGCCCTGAGCCGCGCGAAGGTGGCGTCGATTCTGGTCATTGGCTGGCCCCGTCCCCGTTATCCCTTGCGGGCGGTTTTGCAGGACGCGGGGGGAAAGATCAATGGGCGCCCGGTCAGGCGTTGGGCGTCGGGCGTCAGGCGTCCGCCGTCGGGTCCAGCGGGTCTTCGGGCGCACGCGATATCATCCAGTGCGTGCCGAAGCGGTCCTTCACCATGCCGAACCCCCGCGAAAAGAAGGTCGGACCATAGAGCAGGATCGGCGCCCCGCCATCGCCCAGTTTCGCAAACCAGTCGCGGGCGGTTGCGTCATCGGGCGCGGTGAGCATGAGCGAGACCGCCTGCTGCGGGTCGCCCGCCATGCCGGGCGGAAAGTCCGAGGCCATCAGCATTCCGTCGGGCAGCATGACCTGACCGTGGATCACGCGGTCGGGGTCATGGGGATAGGGGGTATCCGGTGCCTCGGCGTAACGCATCAGTTGCGGCGCGGCGGAGCCGAAGGTTTCCGCATAGAAGGCCAGCGCCTGGGCGCAGGTGCCCCGGAAATGCAGGTAAGGGATGGGCATGGCGGGTTTCCTTTCTGCCGGGTGCAGCATGGCACGACGGCCCCGAGTCGCGGAACTTGATAAGGGCGGGGCATCAAACTAGAAGCGGCCCGTCAGTGAAGGAGAGCGGGACGATGGGCTTCAAGATGGGGATCGTGGGTCTGCCGAATGTCGGCAAGTCAACCCTGTTCAACGCACTGACGCGGACAGCGGCCGCGCAGGCAGCCAACTTCCCCTTCTGCACCATCGAGCCGAATGTGGGCGAGGTGGCAGTCCCGGATTCCCGGCTGGACAAGCTGGCCGCGATTGCCGGATCGAAACAGATCATTCCGACACGGATGACCTTCGTGGACATCGCGGGCCTCGTGCGGGGCGCGTCGAAGGGCGAGGGGCTGGGAAACCAGTTTCTGGCGAACATCCGCGAATGCGACTCCATCGCCCATGTGCTGCGCTGTTTCGAGGATGGCGACATCACCCACGTCGAAGGCCGCATCGACCCCGTGGCCGATGCCGAAACGATCGAGACGGAACTGATGCTGGCGGACCTCGAGTCCATCGAACGGCGCCGCGCGAACCTTGCGCGCAAGCTCAAGGGCGGGGACAAGGAGTCGCTGGATCAGGACCGGCTGCTTGCCCAGGCGCAGGCGGTATTGGAGGCGGGCAAACCCGCCCGCACGGTAGCCGTGGCGGCCGATGACCAGCGGGCCTGGCGGCTGTTGCAACTGCTGACGGCAAAACCCGTACTCTATGTCTGCAATGTCGAAGAGGCGAAAGCCGCGACCGGAAACAGCCAGTCCGACCGGGTGGCCGCGATGGCACGGGCGCAGGGCGCGGCGACGGTGGTGATCTCTGCCCGTATCGAAGAGGAACTGGCACAGCTGCCCGAGGACGAGGCGGCGATGTTCCTCGACGAGATGGGGCTGAAGGAGGCCGGGCTGGACCGGCTGATCCGCGCCGGCTACGAACTTCTGGGATTGCAGACCTATTTCACGGTCGGCCCCAAGGAGGCGCGGGCCTGGACGATCCAGAAGGGCACACTGGCGCCGCAGGCGGCGGGCGTGATCCACGGCGATTTCGAAAAGGGCTTCATCCGCGCCGAAACCATCGCCTATGACGACTACATCGCCGGAAACGGCGAGGCAGGGGCGAAAGAGGCGGGCAAGTTCCGCGTCGAGGGGAAGACCTACGAGGTGAAGGACGGAGACGTCCTGCATTTCCTCTTCAACGGCTGACACGGCGCGGATGCCGCAGGTGGCACGGGTCGCGCGGACCCCCCGCTTTCTGCTTGCCCCCGCCTGCACCCGCCGCTAAACGGGTCGGCGGAGACGTGGCCGAGTGGTCGAAGGCACACCCCTGCTAAGGGTGCAGACGGGAAACCGTCTCGAGGGTTCGAATCCCTTCGTCTCCGCCAGCCAGACGCCACCGTGATCCCCGATTTCTGCCGGAACAGGCGGTGTGGTGCTTGGGTCAGGGCCGAACCAAACTCGGTATCGTTACTGTTTCCTGGCGCATCGACGGCCAGTCATGGGGCCAGGTCGCGGCACGACCTCCAGCGGCCATCATAAAGAGCGTTGCCCGCCATAACTGGCAACCAGACCGCCCCCCGCATGGCCCCCGCACCATCCCGCCACCCGCTCTGGCAGCGATGATCCGGCGGCTGTCCGACAGCACCGGCGTGCTTACTTTGGCGCAAGGTCCGCCCTCCGCCGCAACGGCCCTGCGCGTCCCCGTTGCCGGATGCCTTCCCCCTCAGTCCCTGATGCCACGCGACAGAAGCCGGTCACAAAGGGCGATCACCGATACCCGTCCCCGCACGGCCTCTGCGGGAAGTTCCGCCGAAAGTGACGCCAGACCCGCCACAAGATCCAGTATCCCGGCCAGACCGTGGATCTCCTGCCGCAACCGGTCCACCTTCTGCAGTTGGGCAGCGATCGCTCCGCCGACCGGCTGGATGCCGCGGTCCCATGACACATTCCCATCCTGCATAAGCATGGCGCCGAATGCCCTGTCCATTTCCGCCATCTCCTTTGCCTGTCGCCTCGCCTCGGTCGCGCAGGCCCGCAGGAGGTCGTGGCAAGCGATGCTGTCCCGGAGGCTTGCCCCCGGTAGCGGCACATCTGCTGGATCGTCGATGAACATCACAGGCTGCCTACCACCTTTTCGATGCATGTCTTGAGGCCCGGTGTGGTGAAGGGCTTGGTGATGAAATTGTTCATGCCAAGCCGATGCCCGCGCGTGATGATTTCCTTGTCCGGGCGTCCGGTCATGAGGATGAACCCGATCCGTTGCGTCGATGCGTTCAACCGCAAGGCTTCAAGCAGTGTCAGCCCGTCCATCCCCGGCATGTTGTAATCCGACAGGACCAGATGGACCGGACTGGCCGCCAGCCGCTTGAGCGCGGTATCGGCGTCGCGTTCGAAGGACACTTTCCTGATGCCGAGTTCGTCAAGGGCCTGTTCGACAAGCGCGCGGCTGACGCTCATGTCGTCAACCACCATTATGGTCAGTGAATTTCTGAGTGACATGCGCCTGTCCCTGCTGTCTCCAACGGCTGCCCCCGCGCCCGGGTATCCCCCGTTCCGTCGTTTGCCGTTCGTCTGTAGCGGGTAATTCCTGCCGGTTCGTAAAGCGTCGCCAGATCCTGATCCATCCTTTCGGAATGGCCGATGAAAAGGGTCCCTCCGGGCACAATCCGCTCGGCGATGCGGCGCCACAGTCGCTGACGTGTAGCAGGGTCGAAATAGATCACCACGTTCCGGCAGAAGACGATGTCGAACTTGCCGGAGAAGGGCCACGGGTCCATCAGGTTCAGCACTTCGAAACGGATCAGTCCCGCAAGGTTCTGCATGGCCTTTACCGTGCCATCCGCCTGTGTCCGGACAAACCGCCGGAAATAGTCGGGTGTTTCCGGTCCGATCTGGCGGGCGTCATATCGGCCCTGTCTGGCGGTCTCGATCACCTGCGGATCTATATCGGTCGCCAGGATGCGCGTGTCGCATTGGTCTATCCCCGGCGCATGTTCCAGAAGTGTTGCCGCGATGCTGAAGGCCTCCTGGCCGGTCGAGCATCCGGCGGACCAAATCCGGATCCTCGTCCCGGACCTTGCCTTTTCCAGCAGGTGCGGGGCCATGGCCGCAAGTGCCTCGAAATGATGTGGCTCGCGGAAAAAGCGGGTCACATTTGTCGTTATGGCCGAAACCAGCGCACGACGTTCGTCCCCGCCATCGGGGCTGTCCAGCAACCGCGCATAGGCGCCGAAATCCGGCAAACGCAGGGCGTCAAGCCGGCTGGACAGCCGCGCCACCAGCAGGCTTCGCTTCGCGTCACCTATCACGATGCCGGTTTCGGCATGGATGCGCCGGGTTATCGCTGAAAACTCTTCGTCGGTGATCTGCACTTGTTTTCGGTCCTCTGGCGGCGCCCTTTCCGGAAGGGCGGCCCGATTGCCTGCGTCTTCGGGCCCGGTCGGGTTCGGGGGTTCAGGCCGCCTCGCTGCTCCGCTGCGGCAAGACCTCGGCCAGATCCAGCTTCCGCAGCATCCGCCCGTCCCCGAGCGTGATGACATTGGTGATCAGGGCCCGCGTCGTTTCCGCGAGGATGTCAGGTACGGGCTGGAACGCCGCGCCGGCAAGGCCCAGGATATCCGAGACGACATCCGCAAGAAGGCCGACTGTCTGGTTCCCGAAGGTGACGATGATGACAACGTGCCGCGGAGTCGGCTCCGTCCTCCCGAGGCCAAGGCGTGCCGCCAGATCGACGACGGCAACGACGGCGCCGCGAAGATTGATCACGCCTTTCACATGTGGCGGAGCGTGGGGGAGCACGGTCGTCGGTGTCCATCCGCGGATTTCCCGGACGACGGCGATATCGATGCAATAGTCCTGCTCGCCGACCCTGAAGGAAACGACATCGCCCTGGCTTGCTGTGTTCTGAAGCATCGCGTTCATCCGTTGGCTGACTGAAGATGCAGGGATGGATCTTTCACGGGGAGTTGCACGATCTCTTCGGGATCGATGATCAGCGCGATGCGCCCGTCGCCCAGAATGGTTGCCGAAGACACCCCCCGTACGCTGCCGCAATTGTCCTCGAGACTCTTGATGACGACCTGGCGTTGGTCGTGGATCGCTTCGGCAGCAAGGGCCGCGCGTCGGCCCGAGTCGCATTCGACGAGGATCAGAACACCCCGTTCGAGGTCGGTGCAGGTATCGAAACCAAAGGCTTCCGCCAGGTCGATGATCGGCAAGAGCTCGCCCCGGTTGGCGACCAGTCGTCCCCCGCTGCCCAGATGATGGATCTGCGAGGCGTCGGGGCGCACCGTCTCGATGATCGAGGAAAGTGGCAGGACCATCGTTTCCGTCGCCACGCCGATCAGCATACCCTCCAGCACCGCCAGGGTAAGAGGAAGCGCGATCGTGAAGGTCGCCCCGCGTCCCGGAACGGACTGGATCGTGACGCGCCCGCCGAGGGACTGTATCTCGCGCCGAACGACGTCAAGGCCGACGCCCCGTCCGGACAGGGCCGTGACTTCCTCCTTCGAGGAAAAACCCGGAAGAAACAGAAGGTTATCTATTTCTGACGGACTGATCTGGGCGGAAGCGGTGATGAGGCCACGTCGTTCCGCGATTTCGCGGACGCGTTGGCGATCTATCCCGCCCCCGTCATCCGCAACCTCGATGACGACGCGACCGGACCTGTGCGCCGCAGAGAGCGTGATCGTCCCGATGGGGGATTTTCCGGCTGCGATCCGCTTTGAAGGCGACTCGATGCCATGATCCACGCAGTTGCGGATCATGTGGGTCAGTGGATCGACCAGGCGCTCGATGACAGTGCGGTCAACTTCCGTGCTTTCACCGGTGACATTCAGTTTCACCTGCTTTGCCGTCGCGTCGCACGCTTCACGGACGATCCGTTCCATTCGCTGGAACACCGGTTTGAGCGGTTGCGCACGGATCGCCATGACGCTTTCCTGGATGCTGGCCGCCAACTGCTTGATCCCGTCGAGGCTTCCGACGAAATCGCTGTCCTCGCG
This sequence comes from Rhodobacter sp. CACIA14H1, assembly GCA_000500915.1. GTDB lineage: Bacteria > Pseudomonadota > Alphaproteobacteria > Rhodobacterales > Rhodobacteraceae > Paragemmobacter. Next base: position 550 of record AYNO01000168.1, on the reverse strand, counting down.
CAAACCCCTGCCCGAAGCGGCCTGGGAAAGCATCGCCTCCATGATGACCAACTCTCCGATCTGGTTGATAAGGCGGTCAACGCGGTCAAGATTGACGCGTATTGTGGGGGCGAAGGGCACGACATTTCCGGTCGCCGCCTGTGACGGAGGCACCCGCAAATCCGGCGGGGGTGTTTCCGTAAGGCCCGACATGGACGGCTCGGCAAGGTCCGCGACTTCGGGGGTTGGCGCCCGCGCGGTAATGCCGTAATCGCCGGACTCACCGACGAACTCGAATATCTCCTCGATCTCCTCGCGCGGTGCCGCAGTCGCCAGATTCACCGTCCATTGCAGCGCAGGAGCTGCCGCTTCAAACGCCGTCAGCGGCTGGACAGCATCCGTGCGGGCATTGACCGAGACAGGCCCGAGCTTTTCAAGGGCTCGGATCAACGCCGCCGGCTCGTGCCCCTTCGCATAGAAGGCCGCGCCCGGCGTCAGGGCCACGGCATACCCGTCCGGCACCTCGGGCGAAGTCTGCGGCACGTCGAGGATGTCCAGGGGAATCGGCTGG
>AYNO01000167.1 GCA_000500915.1 Rhodobacter sp. CACIA14H1 | reverse complement strand
ACGGTGCCGGAGGTGTTCCGCAGGCTGGCCCGCGACATCCGGCTGGAGGCGGATGTGGTCGAGGAGGCCTTTCTTGAGGCCAATCCCGCCCTGTCGCCCGAGGGCGTGGTCGTCACCTGCAAGGGCGGGATGGTGCAGGAGGTGCGCGTCTGCCTGACGAAGACGCTGGAGTTCCGCGCCTGTGGCGGGGATGTGGGGCGCGTCTGCCGCGGTGTCGTGGGGATGGAGGCGGTGCGCTGATCCGGCCCGCGGCGGGGGTCAGCCTTCGGGCAGGCCCGCAAGGCGGAGCATGTTCAGGAACAGCCGGTGATGCCGGTCCTGCGCGTAGCGGGGCATGAAGTCGGGCGTGACATTCGACAGGGTCAGGGCGGGCCACTGGTGCAGGCAATAGGCGATGGTCTGCCGCGCCTCGTCCGTCAGGCCGAGCGCGGCGGCAGAGGCGGCGCGGAACAGCGCCCCGCGCAGGATGCCCGGCTTGTCGCGCATGACACGGCGGGCATTTTCCAGCGCGAGGGGGAAGTTCCCGCCCGCGAAATGCGCCACCGCGAGCGTGTGATAGCGCCAGAAGCTGACCACATCTTCGGGCGACAGGCGGATCGCTTCCTCCACCTCGGTCAGGGCTTCGTTGACATAGCCGAGGATGGCGTAGCGATCGGCAAGGTCGGAATGCAGCGTGGCATAGACCGGATTCAGCCGGATGGCATATTGCAGCTCGTCCACCGCTGCGGTCGGCTGGCCGTCATTTCCCAGCGCCCAGGCAAGGACGCAGCGGGTGAAGACATCCTCGGGCACCGCCCGCGCGACGGTGCGGGCAAGGTGGATGGCCTGCGCCCGGTTGGCGGCATTGCGCGGCAGGGCACCCTGCACCATCGCGGCAGTCAGTGCCAGCGACAGGATCCGCTGGGCGCGCAGGCTGTCGGGTGCGAGGGCGAGGGCCGCTTCGGCCAGACGGATGGCTTCGGTCAGCGAGGCCTGTGTGAGTTCGTAGTAGCGGGCATGGGCCCGCATCACCAGAAGCCGCACGGGAAAGGGATCGGCGGGGGTGATGTCGCGCATTCCCCAGCGGTGCTGCAGCACCTCGAACCGCGTGGACAGCGCGACGGAAAGCGCGATGTCGTCCAGCATGTCCACATGGCGGCCGGTATCGCCGCGCAGGCGTTCGCCCGCGATCTGGCGGCCGGACGGGCAGTGGATCAGGCGCATGATGATCTGGAAATGGTCGCCCGCCGAAAGGAAGCTGCCGTGCAGCGCGAATTCCACCCTGTCGCTGTCCGCCGTGCCACCGTCGCCGTCGGACTGGACCACGTCCAGTTCGGGGACGGCTGAAAGGTCGATCACCACGGCCTCCAGCAGGCCGCGCAGGAAGAGGTCCAGCGAACCGTCGGTCGAAAGGTTGGCGAAAGGATGCACGCGGATGGTGCTGCGCCCGGCCGTCGGCGGGTCCGGCCGGGCGGCATCCTGCACCGGGCCGGTGCTTTCGAGGATGCGCCTGCGGATGCGTTCGGTTTCGGGGCTGGGCGTGACGCCGTATTCGGTGGCCAGCATCTGGCGGCAGGCTTCGTAGCAGCGCAGGGCGCGGTCGCGCTGGTGCGCTGCGGCGTGCAGTTCCATGCCGAGCTGGTAATTCGCCTCGCGCGTGGGGTCGATGGCCATGAGCCGGTCGAGGATGGCCAGCCCCTCTTCGACATCGGCGCTGCGGGCGCGCTGGTGCAGGTCGGTGACGAGGGCGGTTTCGATGCGGCTGCGCAGGGCGGTGGCCCATTCGTCGAACACCTCGCTGCCGGAATGGAAGCCGTCGAGGAAGGGGCCTTCGGGCGGCGTGAGCGGGGCGCGGGCGGCGGTGGACGCGGACAGCAGGCGGATCGCGTCGCAGGTCACCGTCCCGGGCAGGAGCGAGAGCGAGTCGCGCCCGCCTCCGAAGATGTCACGGCCGAGCCAGCGCAGGTTGATCCGGATGACCGAGACGGTCTGGCGCAGGCAGTTGCGGGCCTGTTCGGTGGTGCGGTCGGGCCAGAGCAGATCGGCCAGCTTGTCCCGGCGGGCGCGGTTCTCCGGGGCGAAGGACAGAAAGACAAGCAGGGCCAGCGCCTTGCGGCCCAGCCCGATATCGGCGCCATCGCTGCGGCGGGCGGAGGCACCGCCCATCGTCTGCAGGATGATGCTGCCCGTTTCCCTGTCGTCCCGGATGACTGTCCCCCCGCATCCTGTGGACGGGCGTGCAAGACCGCCCGCGCTGACGGAACTATCGCAATACGAGAGAAAGGGTCCCCCCTTCGCCTGTCAAGCGTTGCAGGCGGATCGTTAGAATTCCCGATTTCACCCTAACGATTTTACGCCTGTTTTACGGCGGCGCGGCATTGTCCGCTCCGTTCCGCTGCCGGAGTTCTAACGCAAGTTGTCGTAGGGTGATGCATGTTTGGGAGGGGGAGGATTTCGATGATATCGTTTTTGGACAACATTTGCTGGCGGGAGAAGGCATCGCGGGTGATTCCCGTTTTGATTGCCGGACTGCTGGCGGGCGGTGTCGCGGATCGGGCGGCGGCGGGATGTGCGGATGTGGCGCTGGTGCTGGCGCTGGATGCGTCCGGCAGCATTACGGATGAAGAATTCGCGTCACAGATCGACGGCTATGTCGCCGCGCTGACATCGGACCAGGTGCTTGCCTCCTTTGCCGAGGCGGGCGTCGTGGATGTGGCGGCGGTGTTCTGGGGCGACAGTGCCTTCGTGCCGCAGATCATCCCGTGGCTGCGGATCACGGGCGCACGGGACGCCGTGACCTTCGCGTCGGAGATGCGGCGCAAGAAGCGGTCGGTCAGCGGCAACACGGATATCGGCGTCGGCATCCACGCCGCGCTGGAACTGTTCCGCGAACCGGGACGCTGCGCGGAGCGGCGCGTGATCGACATATCGGGCGACGGTGTCGCATCGGTCATGGCGCGGCGCACCGACCATGTCGCGCTGGCCCCCGTCCGGCAGGCGGCGCTGGACGAGGGCGTGGTGATCAATGCCCTTGCCATCGCCTCGCGCGAGCCGAAGCTGGCAGAGTATTACCGCCGGAACGTCGCGGGCGGCATCGGCGCCTTCGTGATGGAGGTTGCCGATATGGCGGGCTTTGCCCGCGCCCTGTCGCAGAAGCTGCGCAAGGAACTGCTTGCCCACCGGACGGGCGGGCATCCCTGCCAGCAGGCCACGGGCGAATTCCGCTGCCTGCCGTCCTGAAGGGTCATTCCACCTTCAGGACGATCTTGCCGACATGCCCGCTGCTTTCCATGCGGGCATGGGCCGCCGCCGCGTCTTCCAGCGCGAATTCGCTGTCCATGACGGGGCGGAACTTGCCTGCGGCGATCATGGGCCAGACATGCGCCTCGACCTCGGCGGCGATGCGGGCCTTGGCAAGGTCGCTTTGCGGCCGCAGGGTGGAGCCGGTGATCGTCAGGCGGCGCATCATCACCTCGGCGAAGTTCAGTTCCACCTTGGGGCCCTGCAGGAAGGCGATCTGCACCAGCCGCCCCTCGGTCGCCAGCGCCTTGACGTTGCGGGGCAGGTAGCTGCCGCCCACCATGTCGAGGATGAGCTGCGCCCCGCCTTCGTCATGCATCATGGCGACGAAATCGCCGGTGCGGTAGTTCAGCGCCTTGTCCGCGCCAAGGTCTTCGCAGGCCCTGCACTTGTCGTCCGAACCGGCGGTGGTGAAGACGCGGGCGCCAAGCGCCTTGGCGATCTGGATGGCGGTGGTGCCGATGCCGGACGACCCGCCATGGACAAGGAAACGCTCCCCCGCCTTCAACCCGCCGCGCATCACCACATTGGACCAGACGGTGAAGCAGGTTTCGGGCAGGCAGGCGGCTTCCTTCAGCGACAGCCCGGCGGGGACGGGCAGGGCATGGGCTTCGGGGGTGGTGACATATTCCGCGTAACCGCCCCCCGGCAGCAGGGCGCAGACCTTGTCGCCGATCTGCCAGCGCGTGACGCCGGGGCCGACCTCCACCACGGTTCCCGACGCCTCCAGCCCCGGCAGGGGCGAGGCATTGGCGGGGGGCGCGTAGCTGCCCGCGCGTTGCAGGGCGTCGGGGCGGTTCACCCCGGCATAGGCCACGCGGATGACGATCTGGCCGTGGCCGGGAACCGGGACGGGGCGGGTGCAGGGTTTCAGCACATCCGGCCCGCCGGGTTCGGTGATCTCCACGGCGCGCATCGTGTGGGAAAGTTCCATCGTCTATCCTTGGCGGAAACGGTCCATGATCTTGCCCGGCAGGTCGTCGGGGACCGTGGGGACGCGCCATTTCTCCATCACCTTGGCCGGGCCTGCAAGGATGGCCTTGCCCAGCGGGTTTTCCCGCAGCTTCGCCTTCAGCGTTTCGATCTGCATGACGTCGGATATCCGCCGGTCGAGGAAGTCCCATGTCGCCTGATGCCCCGGCGTGTCATCGCCCAGCCAGTAGAGGACGGTGGAGCCATAGACCGCCGACAGCGTGGCGCGTTTGGAATACCAGTTCAGGTCGCGGGTCGTGTCGCCAAGCGCCGTCCAGATGGCATCGGCGGTGCCCCAGATCAGCCTTGCCCCTTCGGCGGCGTGCTGGGGCAGGGCAAAGAGCGTGGTGCCCCGGCGGACGAGTTCGCGGTCCTCCACCAGTTCCAGACGGATGCGGATGGCATGGGCCACGCGGTCGCGGAAGCGCATCTGCGACAGGTCGGTCATCGCCAGCGCCTCGCGCATCTTCGCATCGCCGTCCTTGTGGAAGGCCACGGCAAGGTCGATGCCGCCGCGGGGAAACAGGGCGCGGGCCAAGCCTTCGGCCACGCCCGAATCGGCGATGGCGGCCCGCAGGGTGGTTTCGGACCAGCCGTCGAAAGGCACATGGGGCAGCGCGGCCAGAAGCACGGTTTCGCGGGCGTTTTCGGCGTTGGGCGGGCTTTGCATGGCGGACTCCTTCGGGGTGGCGGTGGACAGGCCGGTGTTCCTTTGTTATAGGGCCCGCGCCTGCACACTGTAGTGCAACTCTAACTTAGGAAGGTGGTGACAACCACATGCAGGTCAGCGTCCGCGACAATAACGTCGAACAGGCACTCCGTGCCCTGAAGAAAAAGCTCCAGCGCGAAGGCGTGTTCCGCGAAATGAAGCTCAAGCAGCATTTCGAGAAACCGTCCGTCAAGAAAGCGCGCGAGCAAGCCGAAGCGGTCCGCCGTGCGCGCAAACTGGCGCGCAAGAAGGCGCAACGCGAAGGCGCTCTCTGAGGCGTTCAGCGAACGATGGGGGAGCGATCCCCGCCCGATCAACCCCCGTCCGCAAGGCCGGGGGTTTTCTTTTCGCGCCGCGCCTGCGGCCGGCGCGGACCGGGGGTTTCACACCCCGGACCCCCGTGGGGTATTTGGACCGAGATGAAGGGCAAGGGGGAGCGTCACACCGCCAGCGCGGTGGTCTGCACCACGGTCCGCAGGGCGAAGGATGAATGCATCTGCCGCACCCCCGGCAGGCGCGACAGGTATTGCCGGTGGATGCGGGCGAAATCCTCGGTATCCTGCGCGAGGATCTTCAGCAGGTAATCGGCCTGACCGGCCATCAGGTGGCATTCCAGGATGTCGGGGATGCGTGCCACCTCGCGTTCGAAGGCGTCCAGCAGCTCGTCCGCCTGCCCCTGCAAGGTGATCTCGACATAGACGGTGGTGGGCCGGCCGAGGCGGCGCGGGTCGAGGAGCGCCACATAGGCGGCGATGTAGCCTTCCTCCTCCAGCCGCTGTGTCCGGCGGTGGCAGGCAGAGGGGGACAGGTTCACCCGTTCCGACAGGTCCGCATTGGTGATGCGGCCTTCCTTCTGCAGCACGGTCAGGATGCGGCGGTCGGTTGCGTCAAGATCGGACATGGGCGGGAGAACCTTCCGTCATTGGTCGTATCTGCGGTGGAATCTACCGCAGGCGGGCGGGGCGGTCATGCAGAAATCAAAGAAACGGCGGGGAATCTGGCAGAACATTCTTTCCACAAGGGCCGTGCAAGGCCCGACAGGGAGATGAGCCATGAAGATCGGATGTCCGAAAGAGATCAAGCCGCAGGAATTCCGCGTGGGGATGACGCCCAATGCGGTGCGCGAGGCGGTGGCGCATGGGCACGAGGTGCTGGTGGAGACGGGCGCGGGCGTGGGCGCGGGCTTTGCCGATGCCGATTATGCGGCGGCGGGGGCGCGGATCGGCGCGGATGCGGCAGAGGTCTTCGCCAAGTCCGACATGATCGTCAAGGTGAAGGAGCCGCAGGCGGTGGAACGGGCGCGGCTGCGCGAGGGGCAGGTGCTGTTCACCTATCTGCACCTTGCGCCGGACCCGGCACAGACCAGGGACCTGCTGGCGAGCGGGGTCACGGCCATCGCCTACGAGACTGTGACGGATGACCGGGGCGGGCTGCCGCTGCTGGCGCCCATGTCGGAAGTGGCGGGGCGTCTGGCGCCGCAGGTGGGTGCATGGACGCTGCAGAAGGCCAATGGCGGGCGGGGCGTGCTGCTGGGGGGCGTGCCCGGCGTGCTGCCCGCGAAGGTGGTGGTGATCGGCGGCGGTGTCGTCGGGGCGCAGGCGGCGCGGGTGGCGGCGGGGATGGGGGCGGATGTCACCATCCTTGACCGGTCGGTGCCGCGCCTGCGCTATCTGGACGACGTCTTCCACGGGACGGTCAAGACCGGTTACGCCAGCGCGGGCCTGACGGCAGAGCTGGTGGCCGAAGCGGATATGGTGATCGGGGCCGTCCTCATCCCCGGTGCCGCCGCGCCGAAACTGGTGACGCGGGCGCAGCTTGCGACGATGAAGCCCGGCGCGGCCATCGTCGATGTGGCCATCGATCAGGGCGGCTGCTTCGAGACGTCCCGCGCCACCACCCATCAGGACCCGATCTACGAGGTGGACGGCATCCTGCATTACTGCGTGGCCAACATGCCCGGTGCGGTGGCGCGGACCTCCACGCTGGCGCTGGGCAATGCGACGATGCCCTTCATGCTGGCGCTGGCCGACAAGGGCTGGAAACGCGCCTGCGCCGAGGACCGGCATCTGCTGAACGGGCTGAACACCCATCGCGGCAAGCTGACCTATGCGGCGGTCGGCACGGCGCTGGGCCTGCCCTCGATCAGCGCGGAAGAGGCGCTGGACATGTAAGGCGCGGGGGCCGCAGTGCGGACTGCGGCCCCCTCTGCCCGTCACTTCAGGGGCTTCACTTCTTCAGGGCGTCGCGGATTTCCATGAGGATATCCAGCTCGGTCGGGCCGGCGGGCGCTGCCGCAGCCTCGGCCGCCTCTTTCTTGGCGGTGGCTTCCTTCAGCTTGTTCACCGCCTTGACCAGCAGGAAGACGACCCATGCGATGATCAGGAAGTTGATGACGGCGGTGATGAAGGCGCCATAGGCAAAGACCGGCGCACCGGCGTCGCGGGCGGCGGCAAGCGAGGCGGGGTTGGTCCCCGACAGATCGATGTAGAGGTTCGAGAAATCGACACCGCCGGTGACAAGACCGATGATCGGGTTGATCAGGTCGCCGACAAGCGAATTGACGATGGCCGTGAAGGCCGCGCCGATGATGATACCGACGGCAAGGTCAACGACATTGCCGCGGGCGATGAAAGTCTTGAATTCGTTGAGCATTCCACTGGTTCCCGTTGTTTGTCCCTGTTCCCCCTGCGGGGCGGTGGTCCTTTTGTTCGCGGACCTATACGGAAGTATGCTGTCTTTGCGATAAGTATAAACAGATTAAATGCGCGCGCCCCTTTGCGGCGGCGGTGTGTTGCGCGGCGGTTATAGCGGGCGCACCATTGTATGGGCGGCGTTGAAGCCGAAGATCAGCCGCAAGGGGCCGATCTGCGCCGTGCGGTCCAGCACGAACCCGCGCCGTTCGTACAGGGCGCGGGCGCGGTCGTTGGTATCCACCACATCCAGACGCAGCGCCGGATAGCCGCGGGCGCGGCCCTCGGCGGCGATGGCCTCCAGCAGGGCCGTGCCGACGCCGCGCCCCCGCGCCTCGGCCGTGACGCAGAGCCCGTCCAGCAGGAAGCGCGTCGTGTCGGAATCATTGCCCAGCAGGCGCAGGGTGAAGCCGCGCCAGCGCCCGCCGAAGGGGCCGTAGATGGCGGTCAGATCGGCCTGCGACCCGCCCGCAAAGGTGCCCTGCGCCGTCTTGAACCCCGCGATGCCCAGCAGTGCCCCGTCCGGTGACAGGGCGGTCAGGCAATGGTCGGACCGCATCACGCGGGCAAGATAGGCCAGCGCCAGATCGCGCGGGCCCAGCACGCGCCCCAGCTTGCCGCCGAAGGCCTGCCAGTACAGCTCGGCCGCCTGCGGGCGGAGATGGTCGGGAAGGCCGTGGTCGATGCGGATGCGGGTCATGGCGTTTCGGCGGCGGCAAGCAGGGCAGCTTCGTGGCCTGCGCCGAGAATCCACCCTTCTTCCTTAATCTGCGGCAGGTCGGGCGGCGTGAGAAGGGGTTTCAGCGCATTCCGTTGCGACAGACGCAAAAGGGCCGTTGCCAGAATCGCGACCTGTGCGCGGTCGCGGATGCCGCCCGCCTGCGCCACCAGCGGCGCAAGG
>AYNO01000166.1 GCA_000500915.1 Rhodobacter sp. CACIA14H1 | reverse complement strand
GCTGACCATCGCCGCGATTTCGGTGCCCCTGAACGCCGCCTTCGGCATCGCGGCGGCATGGTTCATCACCAAGTTCGACTTCCGCGGCAAGGCCTTCCTGATCACCCTGATCGACCTGCCCTTCTCGGTCTCGCCGGTCGTTGCGGGTCTTTGCATCGTGCTGATGTTCGGCGCGAATTCCGCCGTGGGCGGCTGGCTCGTGGCGCAGGGCTATCCCATCGTCTTCGCCATGCCGGGGATCATCCTGGCCACGATGTTCGTGACATTCCCCTTCGTCGCCCGCGAGCTCATCCCCGTGATGATCGAACAGGGCCGGGCCGAGGAAGAGGCCGCGCTGACCCTTGGCGCCTCCGGCTGGCGGACCTTCTGGACCGTCACGCTGCCCAACATCCGCTGGGCGCTGCTCTATGGCGTGCTGCTCTGCAATGCCCGCGCCATGGGCGAATTCGGCGCGGTCGCGGTCGTGTCGGGAAAGATCAGGGGGCAGACAGCCACCATCCCGACCACGATCGAGATGCTCTATCAGGAATACCTCTCCGTCGCGGCCTTCTCCCTTGCGGCGGTGCTGACCCTTCTCGCCCTTGTCACCCTTCTTCTGAAAACCGCGCTGGAGCTGCGTCACGCCGACCAGCTTGCCGCGACGCATCGCCATTGACGGAGGCGCAGATGCATATCCAGATCGACGAAATCTCCAAGGACTTCGGGACCACCGCCGCACTGACGCCGGTGTCGCTGTCCATCCCCTCCGGTGCGCTGGTGGCGCTGCTCGGACCGTCCGGTTCAGGCAAGACGACGCTTCTGCGCATCCTCGGCGGGCTGGAATTCCCGACCGCCGGACGGGTCCTGTTCGACGGGCAGGACGCAACCGCCCTGACCGTGCAGGAACGCAGGGCGGGCTTCGTGTTCCAGTCCTACGCCCTTTTCCGGCACATGACCGTCTTCGACAACATCGCCTACGGCCTGAAGGCCCGTCCCCGTGCGACCCGTCCGCCCAAGGCGGAAATCGCGCGGCGGGTCACGAAACTGCTGGACCTCATCCAGTTGCCCGACATCGGCGCCCGCTATCCGTCGCAACTCTCCGGCGGCCAGCGCCAGCGCGTCGCGCTTGCCCGCGCCCTTGCCATCGAACCGCGGATGCTGCTGCTGGACGAACCCTTCGGCGCCCTGGACGCCAAGGTGCGCAAGGAACTGCGGCAGGGCCTGCGCGACATCCACGATACCACCGGCCTGACGACCGTCTTCGTGACCCATGACCAGGAAGAGGCGATGGAACTGGCCGACCTCGTCGTCGTGATGTCGATGGGCCGGATCGAACAGATCGGCAAGCCGCAGGACATCCGTGCGCGGCCCGCCACGCCCTTCGTGCGCGACTTCATCACCGCGTGACCGCCCGCCGGTCCGGCGCGGGACACCACCCGCACCGGACCGGCGCCGCTTGCCCATCCCCCGCCCGACGCTCTAGGGTAGCCCCCGTCCCAGTGGAGCGCCCATGTCCGACTCGCCCGACAAGGCCTATCAGGTCCTCGCCCGCAAATACCGCCCGCAGACCTTTGCCGACCTGATCGGCCAAGAGGCGATGGTGCGCACCCTGAAGAACGCCTTCGCCGCCGACCGCATCGCCCATGCCTTCGTGATGACCGGCGTGCGCGGGGTGGGCAAGACCACCACCGCCCGCATCATCGCCAAAGGGTTGAACTGCATCGGCCCCGACGGTCAGGGCGGCCCCACGACCGAACCCTGCGGCCAGTGCGACCCCTGCCGCGCCATCGCCGAAGGCCGCCATGTCGATGTGATGGAAATGGACGCCGCCTCCCGCACCGGCGTCGGCGACATCCGCGAAATCATCGACTCGGTCCACTACCGCGCCGCCTCGGCCCGCTACAAGATCTACATCATCGACGAAGTCCACATGCTGTCGAACAACGCCTTCAACGCGTTGCTCAAGACGCTGGAAGAACCCCCCGCGCATGTGAAATTCATCTTCGCCACCACCGAAATCCGCAAGGTCCCAGTAACCGTCCTGTCGCGCTGCCAGCGCTTCGACCTGAAACGGATCGAACCCGAGGTGATGATGGCCCACCTCACCCGCGTCGCCGAAGCCGAAGGCGCGCGCCTTGCGCCGGACGCCCTCGCCCTCATCACCCGCGCGGCCGAAGGCTCCGTCCGCGATGCCATGTCGCTGATGGATCAGGCCATCGCCCATGGCGCGGGCGAAACCTCGGCCGCGCAGGTCCGCGCCATGCTGGGCCTTGCCGACCGTGGCCGCGTGCTGGACCTGTTCGACCTTGTCGTCACCGGCGACGCCGCAGGCGCCCTGTCGGAAATCGCCGCCCAATATGCCGACGGCGCCGACCCCGTCGCCATCCTGCGCGACCTTGCCGAAATCACCCACTGGCTGTCGGTCATCAAGATCGCCCCCGCCTCGGCCGACGACCCCACCACCCCCCCGACGAACGGGCGCGGGGCCGCGACATGGCGGACCGTCTGTCGATGCGCGTCCTCGCCCGCCTCTGGCAGATGCTGATGAAGGCGCTGGAGGAAGTGACGATCGCCCCCAACGCCATGATGTCCGCGGAAATGGCCATCATCCGCCTGACCCATGTGGCAGACCTGCCCGATCCCGAAACCCTGATCCGGCAACTCCAGTCCAACCCGCCCCCCGCCGGCGGGCCTACACCGGGCGGTGCCCCCGCAGGCGGTGGCGGCGGCGGCACGCTCCACGCCCCCGCGATGCGCATGTCCCCCGCCGCACCGCTGCGCGGCCCCACCATGCAGGGCGCCAATGCGCTGGCGCTGGAAAGCCGGCTTCAGGTCTATGCCCGTTTCGACAGCGTCATCGACCTCATCCGCGAAAAGCGCGACATGAAACTGCTCTACGAGGTGGAGCACGGACTCCGCCTCGTCCGCTACAGCCCCGGCCGCATCGAATTCCAGCCCACCGCCGACGCGCCGCCCGACCTCGCCGCGCTCCTCGGCGCACGCCTCCAGTCCTGGACCCAGGCCCGCTGGGGCGTCTCGGTCGTGAACGAAGGCGGCGCCCCCACCATTGCCGAAGAACGCGACCGCGCCGATCGCGAAGCCAAGGCCGAGGCGATGCAGAACCCGCTGGTGCAGGCCGTCCTCGCCGCCTTCCCCGGCGCGAAAGTGGCCGAGATCCGCACCCCCGAAGCCCTCGCCGCCGCCGCGCTGGCCGAGGCGCTGCCCGAAGTGGAAGACGAATGGGACCCGTTCGAAGACGGCTGACCGCCGCCCTGACCCTGCTGCCCACGGCAACCCATGCCGGACCCTGCGCCCAACTCCGCCCCGGCTGGACCACCGCCGCAGGGGAACAGACGGCATGGGCGGAAACCGCCTATATCCTGACCTCCGCCCCCGTCCTCGCGCTGGCCACCCTCCTCGCCATCGCGCTGATCTTCCCCCGCCTCTGGCTCGCCCTGCCCGTCACCCTCCTCACCCTTGGCTTCGCCGCCCTGCTTTACGTCTCGCGTCAGGCCCCCACGGCGGCCGCAGCACAGGTCGAAGGCTGCCTCGCCACCGCCACCCCCGCCATCGCGCTGCTGGCCCTCGCCGCCATCCTCACCCTCGCCCGCGCGCTTCACGCCCGCCGCCGCTGACCTTGCCGCCGCCCGCCGCAACACCTACTCTCGGGGCCAGCACCAAAGGAGACGACAATGCTCAAGGGTATCCCCGGCCTCGGCGGCCTCGGCGACATGGCCAAGATGATGAAGGCCGCGCAGGACATGCAGCAGAAGATGGCCGAGATGCAGGAACAGATGGCCAATACCGTGGTGGTGGGCGAATCCGGCGCCGGTCTGGTGAAGGCCCGCGCCACGGCCAAGGGCGAAGTCACCGGTCTCGACATCGACCCTTCCATCCTCGTCGCCTCCGAAAAGGAAGTGGTCGAGGATCTCATCATCGCCGCCATCAAGGACGCGCAGACCAAGGGCCAGCAGAAGATGGCAGACGAGATGCGCCGCATGACCGAATCCCTCGGCCTGCCCGCCGACATGAAACTCCCCTTCTGATGCCGCAGCCCGAGGCCCCGCAGCAGATCGAGTCGCTGATCGACCTCATGGCCCGCCTGCCCGGCCTCGGCCCCCGCTCGGCCCGCCGCGCCGTGCTGACGCTCCTGAAGAAACGCGGCACCCTCATGGCCCCGCTGGCACAGGCCATGGCACAGGTCGCCACCACCGCCCGCGACTGCCGCCTCTGCGGCAATATCGGCACCGCCGACCTCTGCCCCATCTGCACCGACGACCGCCGCGCCACGGGCGAAATCTGCGTCGTGGAAGACGTGGCCGACCTCTGGGCGCTGGAACGCGCGGGCGTCTTCAAGGGGCGCTACCACGTGCTCGGCGGCACCCTCTCGCCCCTCGATGCCGTCGGCCCGGACGAACTCCGCATCCCCGCCCTCCTCGCCCGCATCCGCGACGAAGGCACGCGGGAAGTCATCCTCGCCCTCAACGCAACCGTCGATGGCCAGACCACCGCCCATTACATCGCCGACGCGCTCGGCCCGACAGGCATCACCATCACCTCCCTCGCGCAGGGCGTCCCCATCGGGGGCGAACTCGACTATCTCGACGACGGCACCCTCGGCGCCGCCCTCCGCGCCCGCAAATCCTTCTGACCTTCCTGCCCTTTCATCCGTTCCCAAATATCCTCCAGGGGTGAATTGGCCGCGCCCGCGCGGCCAAGAGGGGACAGAATGTCCCCTGAACCCCGGAGGCGAAGCGCGGCACGCGCGCAGCCGACAGGAAAGCCGCGCGGGCGGAACGCCCGCTCCGCCTGAAAAGAAAAGGGCCGCCCCGAAGGACGGCCCCTGCCATTCCGGAACGAAACCGCTCAGCCCTTCTTCAGGCAGCGGCTCCCCAGCACTTCCGCGATCTGCACCGCGTTCAGCGCGGCACCCTTCCGCAGGTTGTCCGACACGCACCACAGGTTCAGCCCGTTCTCGATGGTCGAATCCTGCCGGATGCGGCTCACATAGGTCGCATATTCGCCGACGCATTCGATCGGGGTGATGTAGCCACCCGCCTCGCGCTTGTCCACGACCAGAACCCCCGGCGCCTCGCGCAGGATGTCGGTGGCCTCTTCCCAGTCGAGGTAATCCTCGAACTCGATGTTGATGGCTTCCGAATGCCCGACGAAGACCGGCACCCGCACGCAGGTCGCCGTCACCTTGATCTTCGGATCGAGGATCTTCTTCGTCTCGGCCACCATCTTCCACTCTTCCTTCGTCTCCCCGCTATCAAGGAAGACGTCGATATGCGGAATGACGTTGAAGGCGATCTGCTTGGGATAGACCTTCGGCTCCACCTCCTGACCGGGGACGAAGATGCCCTTGGTCTGGTTCCAGAGCTCGTCCATCGCCTCCTTGCCGGTGCCCGACACGGATTGATAGGTCGCCACCACCACCCGCTTGATCCGCGCGCGGTCATGCAGCGGCTTCAGCGCCACCACCATCTGCGCGGTGGAACAGTTCGGGTTGGCGATGATGTTCTTGTTCTTGTAGCGGACGACGTCATCGGCGTTCACTTCCGGCACGATCAGCGGGATGTCCGGGTCGTAGCGATAGAGCGACGAGTTGTCGATCACCACGCAGCCCGACGCCGCCGCCTTGGGCGCATAGACCTTCGTCGCGTCCGACCCGATGGCGAACAGCGCGATGTCCCAGCCCGTGAAGTCGAACGTGTCCAGATCCTGGGTCTTCAAAGTTCGGTCGCCGAAGCTGACTTCCGTGCCCAGCGATTTTCGCGACGCCAGCGCCGCGATCTCATCGACCGGAAACTCGCGTTCCGCGAGGATGTTCAGCATCTCCTTGCCAACGTTGCCCGTGGCACCGACGACTACGACCTTGTAGCCCATCATGGGTCTCCTTCATGCGTCACGTCCGGAAAAGGACGGGGCCGCATACCGCAAGAGGGGCAGGGGGAAAAGCGGATTCGGCAGCGCCGCCGCATTCCCTCAATCCGTGCGGTCCTCCGAGAACAGATAGACCAGCAGTCCCAGCGCCAGCGCCACCGCAAAGAAGGCGAAGATGCCCTGATAGGGCACCGCAGCCGCCACCCTCGGCAGCATCCGCGACAGGTCCGCGTGCAGCCAGCCGGTCGCCACCTGCGCCAGCCCCACCGCCCCGATCCCGAAGAGGTTCAGCAGCGTCACCCCCCGCCCCACCAGATGCGGCGGAAAGAACGCCCGCCCATGCGCCACCACCATCGGGAAGGACGCGCCAAAGAACCCCAGCCCCGCAAACAGCGCCAGCGTGACCCAGCCCCCCGCCTCCGGCAGCAGGATCAGGCCCACCAGACAGGCCAGCACCCCGACATTCCCGCCGAAGATCAGCCACTTCCGCGTCCCCAGCACCCGGTCCAGCGGCCCGTAGGCGAAATTCCCCAGAACCATCGCCCCGCCCATCACCAGCGTCGCCACCCCGATCGCCGCCGCATCCGCCCCGAACACGTCGCGGAAATAGGGCCCGACCCACAGCCCCCGCAGCCCCGCCGCAGGCGCATAGCAGACCGCCATCATCACCAGCACCGGCCACAGCGCCCGCATCCGCAAGAGGTCCAGCAACGACCCGCGCCCCGCCCCCTCCACCTTCGGCGGATCGCGCACCAGCGCGGCCAGTGCCAGCGCCACCGCCAGCGTCACCCCCGCCACGCCCCACAGTGTGGCCCGCCAGCCGAAGGCCTCCACCGCCGCCGCCAGCGGCAGGCTTGCCCCGATATTGCCCAGCGACCCGATGCCGATCACCATCCCCGCCAGCGTCCCGAAGACCGCCGCCGGATAGGTCCGCGCGAAGATGTAATAGGCCGCCATCAGCACGGGCGCACAGCCCGCCCCGATCAGGACCATCGCCGCCACCACCGCCGCCGGCCCCTGCGCCATGGCAAAGACCGCCGCCCCCGCCGCCGCGATGCCAAGCCCCACCGATGCCGTCACCCGTGGCCCCACCCGGTCCAGCGCCGACCCCACCGGTATCTGCGCCAGCGCAAAGACCAGGAACCACACCCCCGACGCCCGCGCCAGATCACCGGCCGAAGCCCCGATCTCCACCCCCAGCACGGGGGTCAGCACCGCAAGGAACGCCCTGTAGAACTGGCTCAGCACATAGGCGGCCACCAGTGCCGCAATCCCCGCGATCATTCCGTAAGTCCTCCGCGACGGCCTCCGCCGTCGGCCCGCACCCTGCCGCGCCGCGCCCCCCGCCGCAACCCCGCGCCCCGCATCCGTTCCCGCATCCGTCCCTGCATCCGTCCTTGCCACCCGCCCCGCGCCCCGTGCATCCTGCGCCCGTCCCGACAGGAGTGCCCCATGTTCCGTGCCGCCGTTACCGTCGCCCTCACCCTGCTTGGCAGCGCCGCCCTGGCAAATGACGGCTTCGGTGGTCTCTCTGCCACCGGCCTGACCTTCGCCCGCACCGATGCCGTGGCGATGGAGTCGGAAGACCTCTTCATCTCGCTCGACCGGATCCGCGTCGCCTATACCTTCCGCAACCTGACCGATGCCGACGTGACCGGAGAGGTGATCTTCCCCCTCCCGCCCATCTCGCTGCAGGCGCTGATGTCGTCGGATTTCAACCTGCCCGAAGACCGCGACAACCTCGTCGGTTTCACCGTCACGGTCGCCGGCCAGCCCGTCACGCCGCAGATAGACCGCATCGCCGTCATCGAACCGGCATGGGTCGAAGGCCGCCCCGCCGCCGAACAATATGACACCCCCGGCACCGACGTAACCGCCGCCCTCGCCCGCCACGGCATTCCCCTGACGCTGGACACGGCCGCCCTGTCGGAACGTCTGCTGTCCCTGCCGCCCGAGACACAGGCGGAACTGAAATCCGAAGGCCTTGCCGATTTCTACGAAGGCGACCCCGCGCAGGGTTTCCCGCCCGAGGCATGGCCGCTCTGGTCCGTCGTGATCCGCTATCACTGGACCCAGACCTTTCCTGCGGGCGAGGGGCTGGACATCGAGCATGAATACGAAAACCGCCCACCGGGCGGCATCTTCGGCTGGCAGCACCCGCCGGTGGAGGAATGGGAAAAGGACTACCAGACCCGCTACTGCATCGACGACGGCACCTCCCGCGCCATCGCCAAACGGCTTGCGGCCACCGACGGCTACGGCACCGCCTATGCGCTGGCCTATGTCCTCAGGACAGCGAATTCATGGGCCGGCCCCATCGGCGACTTCCGCCTGACGCTGGACAAGGGGGCGGTGCAGAACGTCATCTCGCTCTGCATCGACGGGGTGGAAAAGACCGGCGCCACGACCTTCGAGGTGCGAAAGACCGACTATTCGCCCGACCGCGACCTCGACATCCTGATCGTGACGCCACCGCCGCAGTGACGCGACGCGCAACGGCCAGCTCTGGATGGTGACTCTAGGCAAATCCGGACGCCGGCCGAACGCGAATACTCAAGGGCCACACTCGCATAATCGCAACGGCCCACCCCGGACCGTGGCCCAAAGCCACGGTCCGCGCACGACCTGCCCCCTCGGGTCGTGCGCCAGAGGCGCCCGCCCCGGCGGATCGTGCGCGGCCCTACCGGCGGCGCCGCAAAACGCC
>AYNO01000165.1 GCA_000500915.1 Rhodobacter sp. CACIA14H1 | reverse complement strand
GGTACAGCAGGCGTTAACAATCGTATGTAGGGAAATATCCTGACATAACCTTCCGCGCCAAGCGGAAACTGAACAAAATGAAACGGCGTGACCCGGGCGAGGGCGGGTTTTTCGGCCACATTCCCCCCACAGGTTGCAAGGGCTGCCGGTGATTCAATAAAACCGGGGCCAATCGGAGGCAGCGAGGCCTGCCGCGCCTTGTGGCGCCTTATCCAAAGGCTGTATTGTTGCCCGTCGGATACATTTCCTTCGCCGAAAGTCTGTCCGTCCGCCCATACCCGTTCGCGTCGCGTGGAGGTCATCTTTCCGCCATAGAACGGGGGCAACGGACATCCCGGCGGATGTGTCCCCGCAAATGGTACGAGTTTCTTCCGTAACGAGTATTTCAGGCAGCCCGGCCGATGGACGGCGGGCATTTGTTGGAATGATCGAAAGAAGAAATGACCAGCGGCGTTACCCACATTGCCATTGTCGGCATGGCCGCCCATCTGCCGGGCGCACCTGACATCGCACGCTATTGGGAGCTTCTGCGCGAGGGGCGGTCCGCCGTCCGGAGGCTTTCCGAGGAGGAGTTGATCGCGGCGGGCGAGAGCCCCGCGATGCTGAAAAACCCCGCCTATGTGCCCTTCGCCGCACCGCTGGAAGGTTTCGACCGGTTCGACGCCGAATTTTTCGGCTTTTCGCCCAAGGAAGCGGCGATCCTTGATCCGCAGCACCGGCATTTCCTCGAATCTGCCTGGGAGGCGATGGAGAATGCGGGGCATCCGCCGGAGTCCTTTGACGGGCGGATCGGGGTATTCGCGGGCTGCGGGATGGGCAGCTATTTCTATTTCAACATCTGTTCCAACCGCCCGCTGGTGGACGGGACGGGGATGTTCCTGCTGCGGCATACGGGCAACGACAAGGATTTCCTGTCCACCCGTGTCAGCCACATCTTCGACCTGAAGGGACCGTCGCTGTCGTTGCAGACGGCCTGTTCCACGTCGCTGGTCGCCGTGCATTACGCGGCGCAGGCGCTGTTGAACGGCGAATGCGACATGGCGCTGGCGGGGGGTGTGACGATCGAGCTGCCGCAGAATCGCGGCTATATCTACAAGGAAGGCGAGGTGCTTTCGCCCGACGGCGTCTGCCACGCCTTCGACCATCGCGGTCAGGGGACGGTGTTCGGCTCCGGCGCCGGTGTCGTCGTGCTGCGGCGGCTGGAGGATGCGCTGGCGGATGGCGACCATATCTGGGCCGTGATCCGTGGCAGCGCGGTGAACAATGACGGCGCGGCGAAGGCCGGCTATCTGGCGCCTTCGGTGGAGGGGCAGGCGGCCTGTGTTGCCGAGGCGCTGGCCGTGGCGGATGTGACCGCCGATACGGTGGATTACATCGAATGCCACGGGACGGGCACCTATCTGGGCGATCCCATCGAGGTGGCGGCGCTGACCGAGGCGTTCCGGAGGACGACATCCGAAACGGGCTTTGCCCGTATCGGCAGCGTGAAGACGAATATCGGGCATCTGGATACGGCGGCCGGGGTGGCAAGCCTGATCAAGGCGGCGCTGGCGCTGCATCACGGGCAGATGCCGCCCAGCCTGAACTTCGAAAAGCCCAATCCGGCCATCGATTTCGATGGCAGCCCCTTCCGCGTGAATGACCGCCTGTCGGACTGGCCGCGCCGCAAGGGGCCGCGCCGTGCGGGGATCAACTCGCTGGGCGTGGGCGGAACCAACGCGCATGTGGTGCTGGAAGAGGCCCCGGAGGTGGCGCAGTCGGGCGAAAGCGACTGGCCGTTCCAGTTGCTGGTCCTGTCGGCGCGGACGCCCGGAGCATTGAACGAGGCGTCGGCGCGGCTGGCGGCGCATCTGCGGGCGCATCCGGAGCAGCCTTTGGCCGATGTGGCCTGGACGCTGAAGCAGGGGCGGCGCGGGTTCGAGCACCGGCGCGTGCTTGTGGCGGCATCGCATGACGAGGCGGCGGCGCTGCTGGAGGCGGGCGATCCGCGCCGCGTCTTTACCCAGCGCCGGGTGGGCGAGGCGCCGGATGTGGTGTTCATGTTCCCCGGTGGCGGGGCGCAATATCCGAACATGGCCCGCGACCTGTATGAGACCGAGCCGGTCTTTGCGGAATGGATGGACCGTGGGCTGGATATCCTTGCCGGTCTGACGACCGAGGATATCCGGGCGCTGTGGCTGCCCGCGAAGGGGCAGGAGGCTGCGGCGGCGGAACGGCTGCGCCGTCCGTCGCTGCAACTGCCGCTGATCCTGATCGTGGAAATCGCGCTGGCGCGGCTGTGGGAAAGCTGGGGCGTGAGGCCTGCCGCGCTGATCGGGCATTCGATGGGCGAGAATGCCGCCGCCTGCATCGCGGGGGTGATGACGCTGGAAGGCGTGATCGGGCTGGTGCATCTGCGGGGCAAGCTGTTCGACACGGTGCCTGCGGGCGGGATGCTGTCGGTGCCGCTGTCCGAGGCGGCGCTGCGGCCTTATCTGGGGGATCTGGATATCGCGTCGGTGAACGCGCCGGAACTGACCGTGGTTTCCGGTCCCGATGCGGGGCTGAAGGCGCTGGCCGAGCGGCTGGCGGCGGACGGGATCGACTGCACGCGCATCGCCATCGACATCGCGGCGCATAGCAAGATGCTGGAGCCGATACTGGCCGATTTCCGCGCCCATCTGGCGGGGATGGCGCTGTCGGCGCCGCGCATTCCCATTATCTCGAACCGCACGGGCAGGCCGTTGACGGCAGAAGAGGCGACCAGCCCCGATTACTGGGTGTCGCATCTGCGCGGGACGGTGCGCTTTGCCGATGGCATCGCCACGCTGCGGGAAAGGGCGGACAGGGTCTATCTGGAGGTCGGGCCGGGGCGGGCGCTTTCGACGCTGGCGCAGGCGAACGGGGTGATGGGCGGGCAGCCCGTGCCGTCCAGCCTGCGGCATCCCGAGGATAGCACGTCGGATGACCGGCATTTCATCGCCACGCTGGGGCGGCTCTGGGCTTGCGGGGCGGCGACGGACTGGTCGCAGCTCTGGGGTGATGCGCGGCGGCGGCGGGTGCCGTTGCCGACCTATCCCTTCCAGCGGTCGCGCTATTTCGTGGAACCTTCGGCGCCGGTGGTGGAAGAGGCCGAGGTGCTGCCGGCCCGCCATTCCGACATCGCGTCCTTCGGCTACCGGCTGGCATGGCGGGCCGCGCCTGCGGATTGCCTTGTGGATGTGGAAACGGAACTGGGCGATCCGCTGACATGGCTGGTCTTTGCCGACGAGGCGGGGCTTGCGCGGGCCGCCGTGCAACGGCTGCGGGCTGCCGGGCACCGGGTGGTGACGGTCCATGCGGGGGATGCCTTCGCGCGGACGGGAGAGGAGACCTATACGCTGGCCGCCGAACACGGGCGCGAGGGGTATGACGCGCTGCTGGCGGATCTGTCGCAGCGGGGGATCGTGCCGGCCCGTATCGCGCATTTCTGGCTGGTGACGGATGCGGAAACCTTCCGCCCCGGTTCGTCCTTCTTCCACCGCAATCTGGAACAGGGGTTCTGGAGCCTGTTCTTCCTTGGCCAGGCGATGGGCGAGGCGGGGCTTTCCCCGCAGCCGCATCTGGCGGTCTTTACCAGTGGTGCGGCGCAGGTGCGCGACGAGGCCCTGCCCTATCCCGAGAAGGCGGCCGTCAGCGGCCCCGTGCGGGTGATGCCGCGCGAGGTGCCGGGGCTGACGGCATCGCTGCTGGATGTGGCGCTGCCTGCGGGGCGGGTCACGGCCGAGACGGTCGGTCTGGTGCTGGAGGAGATGCTGGCGACGCCCGCCAATACGGTGGCCGCCCTGCGCGGGGCGCGGCGGTACGAGACGCGGCTTGCGCCCGCGCCTCTAGACAGTCCGGCAGAGGTGCCGGACGGGTCGGTCTGGGTGGTGACGGGGGGCTTCGGCGGGATCGGCGTGACGGTGGCCGAACGTCTGCTGCGCGAAAAGGGCGCGAAGGTCGCGCTGCTGGGCCGTGCGCTGCCCAAGGCGGGGACGGCGCGGGCGGGGGTGCTGTCGCGGCTGCAGCGGCTGGGCACGGTGCTGCCGCTGGCGGCGGATGTCTGCAACCCCGAGGACATGCGCGCGGCGCTGGAGCGGGTGCGGGCCGAGCTGGGGCCGGTTTACGGCGTGATCCATGCGGCAGGGACGGTGGATGACGCGCCGCTGCTGGGCAAGGACCCGGGTGATGCGGAAAACGTGCTGTCGCCCAAGGTCCACGGGACGAAGTTGCTGGACAGTCTGCTGCCCGATGGCAGCGTGGAGCGGATCGTTCTGTTCTCGTCCACCTCTACTGTCATCGCGCCTGCGGGGCAGTCGGATTATGTGGCGGCGAACGAATACCTGAACGCCTTTGCGAAGTCGCGGGCAGGCGGGAAGACGAAGGTCACGGCGATCGACTGGGGGATATGGTCGGGGATCGGCATGGCCGCCGATGCCGCCGCCCGCCGCAAGGGGGGTGGCGCGGACGAGCCTTTGCCGGGTGCTGCCCTGCTGGAACGTATGGCGCGGATGGAAGGCGGGGCGCGGTTCGGCACCACGCTGACCGCCGCGCAATGGGTGATGGATGACCACCGGCTGAAGGATGGCACGGCGATCCTGCCGGGCGCGGCATGGCCCGAGATCGTGGCCGAGGCGCTGGCGGCGACGGGGGCGGCGCCTGCCTTCACGGTGACGGGGTTGACGGTGTTCCGGCCCGTGCGGCTAGAAGGCGATGCGCCGCGTGATCTGCGGGTGGTGCTGTCCAGCGTCAAGGGCGGCTGGAAGCTGGAAGCGCGGACGAAGGAAACGGCGGGCTGGGCCTTGGCGGTGGAGGCGGAGGTTGCGCCGTTGTCCGGCGCGGCTGGGACGCTGGACCTTGCCGCCATCGCGGCCCGTTGCCCGTCGCGCAAGGCGGCGAAGGACGGTGTGGCCCTGCCTTCGGCGCAGGAGGACCGGCTGAATTTCGGCCCGCGCTGGCAGGTGATCCGCGCGACCGCCACGGGCGAGGGCGAGGGGCTGGCGACGCTGGCGCTGCCCCCCCATGCGGGCAAGGATGGCTGTGCGCTGCACCCTGCGCTGTATGACATCGGGACGGGCTGGGGGCTGGCCCTGCTGCCCGATGCGCCCTCGGGAGAAATCTGGGTTCCGGTGACATCCGGCACGGTGCGCATCTTTGCGCCGCTGCCCGCCGAGATCCGCAGCTGGGCACGGCTGCGGGCCGGTTCGGGTGCGGGCACGGCCAGTTTCGACGTGACGCTGACTGATCCTGCGGGGCGCGTGCTGGTCGAGGTGGAGGGGATCACCTTCCGTTCGGTCGATGCCGCGCAGGTCATGGCCCGCCCTGCCCCGCCGACGCCCGCCGAGGTGCAGGCGGATGACGGTGCGGAACGCGCCTCCTCGCCTGCCGAACAGCGTTTGCTGCAGGCGCTGGAGGATGGCATCCGCCCGTCCGAGGGTGGGGAGGCCTTTTTCCGTGCCATCGGGTCCGGCCTTCCGCAGGTCATGGTGTCGTCGCTGGACCTGCCCGCGCTGGTGCGGCAGGCCGAGGCGGCGGCAAAGCCCGAAGCGGCGGACGGGCCGGGATTCGAACGGCCGAAGCTGGAAACCGACTATGTCGCCCCGCGGACCGAGGTGGAGCGTATCCTTGCAGGCTTCTGGTCCGACCTGCTGGGCGTGGCGGAGATCGGGGTGGAGGATGATTTCTTCGCCCTCGGGGGCCATTCGCTGATCGCGGTGCGGCTGTTCGCCATGATCCGGCGGCAATGGAAGCTGGACTTCCCGATTTCGGTGCTGTTCGAGGCGCCGACCATCGCCCGCTGTGCCGCGCTGATCGCGGAACGCATCGGGCCGGAGGAGGAACGTGCCGCCGATCCGGCAGTGAAGGCCAATCCGGCGGGTCCGAAATTCACCCATCTGGTGCCGATGCACGCGGGCGATGGCGGGACGCGGACGCCGTTCTTCCTTGTCGCGGGGATGTTCGGCAACGTGCTGAACCTGCGGCATCTGGCGCATCTGGTGGGCAAGGAGCGGCCCTTCTACGGATTGCAGGCGCGGGGGCTGTTCGGCGATGCCGCGCCGCATGACACGCTGGTCGAGGCGGCGGAAAGCTGCATCGCGGAATTGCGGCAGGTGCAGCCGCATGGGCCCTATCTGCTGGGCGGTTTCTCGGGCGGCGGGCTGACGGCGTGGGAGATGGGCCGCCAGTTGCGGGCGGCGGGCGAGGAGGTGGCGCTGGTGGTGCTGCTGGACACGCCCCTGCCGGTGCGGCCGTCGCTGACGCGGCCGGACAAGGCGGTGATCAAGCTGGCCGAGATGCGTGCGGGCGGGCCGAAGTTCCTTGCGGAATGGGCGCGGCGGCGGATCGCCTGGGAACGGTCGCGCAAGGCGCGGGCGGCGGGGGAGCCGGACACGTCGGTGCCGTCCTTCCACAATGCCGCGATCGAGGCGGCCTTCCGGCGGGCCATCGGGGTCTATGATCTGGAACGGTGGGAGGGACGCGTGGTCCTGTACCGCCCGCCGCTGGACCGGCGCTGGAAGGTGACGGGCGGGCGGTTCGTGAGCAGCGAGCGGGAATATGTCTTCCCCGACAACCAGTGGACGCCCTTCGCGCCCGCGCTGGAGATGGTGGAAGTGCCCGGCAACCATGACTCGATGGTGCTGGAACCGAATGTGCGCGTGCTGGCCGCAAGGCTGCGCATGGCGCTGGCAGAAGCCGAGGCCGGTGCAGGCCAGAGCGTGAGCGACCGCAAGGTCGCGGCGGAATGACGGAAATCTGGTGATGACGATGCAAGCCCTTCTGATCGGCAACGAAAGCCTGACGGCGGAATGCGGGAACCTGTGGCTGGACCGTGGCCACGGGATCGCCGCCGTGGTGACGCGGGAGCCGCGCGTCGCGGCCTGGGCGGCGGGCAAGGGAGTGCCGGTCGTCGCGCCGGGTGTTGGGCTGGCGGAACGGGTAGCGGGTCTGGCGGTGGACTGGGTGCTGTCGGTGGCCAACCTGTCGCTGGTGCCGCCGGCCGTTCTGGCGCGGGCGCGGATGGGCGGGGTGAATTTCCATGACGGCCCGCTGCCTGCCTATGCGGGTCTGAATGCGCCGGTCTGGGCGATGTTGTCCGGCGAGGCGCGTCACGGGATCACCTGGCATCTGATGACTGACGGCATCGACGAGGGGGAGGTGCTGGCAGAGCGGTCCTTCGACATCGCGGGGGATGATACGGCCTTCACGCTGAACGCGCGGTGTTTCTCGGCGGCGGTCGAATCCTTTGCCGAGGTGGTGACGGCGCTGGAAGCGGGCGGTCATCCGCGCCGGCCGCAAGGGGCCGGTCTGCGGAAGGTGTTCCGGCGGGCTGATCGTCCGGCGGCGGGGGGGTTGCTGGATTTCACGCGGTCTGCGGATACCGTGGCGCGGATGGTGCGGGCGCTGGACCATGGCGCCTACCGCAACCCGCTGGCCGTGCCGAAGATCAGGGCGGGCGGGCGTGTGCTTGCCGTGGGGATGGCGGCGGTCGAACCGGGCAGCGCGGCGGCGGGGACGGTGCTGGAGGCGACGCAGGCGGGGCTGGTCGTGGCCTGCGGGACGGGCGCGGTGCGTCTGGCGGGGCTGCGGTCGATGGAGGGCGAGGCGGTCTGCCCCTCGACTCTTGGCGTGACCTTCGTCGCGTCGCCCGGGGCGGATGAGTCGGCGCGGCTGTCGGCGGCGCTGGGTCCGGTGGCAGAGGCGGAGCAGAGGGTGCGGGGGCTGCTGCTGTCGGCCGATCCCGTGACCACGGGTGCGCCTGCCGCTGGCGGTGCGTCGTGGCGGGCGGTGCCGCTGGCGCTGGGCGGGGCGGGTGCCGCACGGGTGGCGCTGGCGGTGCTGCGGGCGCTGGGGCGGACATCGGGCGATCTGGCGGTGGCGGTGGCCGATGCCGCGCCGGGGCTGGTGCTGCCATGGGTTCCGGTGCGGCTGGCGGCAAGCGGTCCGGCGGGCGCGGCCGAAGCCGCGGCGGGGCAGGCGCTGGAGGCCGCGCACAAGGCGGGCGGCATCGCGGCGGACCTTGCGCTGCGCGAACCGGGGATGGGGGCGCCGGTGCCGCATCCGGTCGCGCTGGCGCAGAATGACCAGCCGCTGGCGGGCAGCGCGGTGACGCTGTCGCTGGGGGACGTGCCGAAGCTGTGGCACGACACGGCGCGTCTGGGAGAGGCCGAGGCGCGGGCCCTTGTCGGGCGGATCGAGCGGCTGGTGGCCGAACTGGCGGATGCGTCGTTGGACGTGGGCGCGTTGAGCCCGCTGTCGGCGGAAGAAAAGGGGCGGTTGTCGGGGGCGCTGGCCGCAACGGCGCGGGATCATGACCGCAGCCTGACAATCCCTGCGGCCGTGCTGGCACGGGCCGCGCGAGATCCCGCCCATCCGGCGGTGATCGCGGGCGGGGTGCGGCTGTCCTACGGGGCGCTGGTGGCGCGGGCGGCGCGCATCGCCAACATCCTGCGCGGGATGGGGGTGCAGCGCGGCACGCTGGTCGGTCTTGCCTGCCATCGCGGGGCGGACATGGTGGCGGGGGCGCTGGGTATCCAGATGGCGGGCGGGGCCTATGTGCCGATGGACCCGGCCTA
>AYNO01000164.1 GCA_000500915.1 Rhodobacter sp. CACIA14H1 | reverse complement strand
TTCGGCCTTTGCCGCGCTGGAGGCGGCGGAGGTGGAGGGCATCGCTGCGCCGCCTGCGCCGAAGGTGAAGATGCCGGATCTGTCGGCGCAGTTCGCGGCGCTGGACGGGGACGGCGACGGCTGAGCTATTCGGCGGCGGGGCGCGCGAGGGCCAGCGCAAGGCCATTCGCCCGCAGTTCCGCGACCGTGCGCGGCAAGACCTTGCGGGCATCGGCGAGGGCTTCGGACGTGCCCTTGCGGTCGGCGGCCTGGGCCGAGCGTTCGTAGCGGGCCAGTGCGGATTGCAGTCCGGCCAGACCGATGGCCGCCGCGGCACCGGCCGTCTTGTGCGCGGCGCGGGCGGCTTCGTCCAGAGACCCCGCATTGTCGAGCGTCTGGATGACCTGAAGCACGGATTCGGCTTCGTGGAGCAGGCGGTCGGCGATGCGTTCGACGAAGTCGCGGCCCATTTCCTCGATCGTTTCGCGGAAGACGTCTTGATTCAGGACGGCGGGTTCGGCGGCGGGTGCGGGCGCGGCGCGTCCCCTGCCCGTGGCGCGGGCATGGTTTGCGATGATCGCCATGAGGGCGGCGCGGGTGATGGGTTTGACCAGAACGTCGGTCATCCCCGCGCCAAGGAATTCGGGCAGCTTGTCAGGGCTGGCATTCGCCGTCACGCCGATGATCGGGACATTGCGCGAGGCCCCGTCGCGGCGGATGTGGCGCGTGGCTTCCAGCCCGTCCATGCGGGGCATGGAGATGTCCATCAGGATCATGTCGAAGGCGGTGCTGCCGGCGTGGTCCACCGCCTCGATCCCGTCCACGGCATTGGTGACGGTGTGGCCGCGCAGGCGGAGCATTTCGGTCAGCAGGAGGCTGTTGATCGGGTTGTCCTCGACCACGAGGATGTTGAGGGCGGGGACCGAGTCCTCGGACAGGGGGGTGGCGGGGTCGTCGGCGGTTTCGGACCGTGCGGCGACGGGAAGGGTCACGTCGAAGGTGAAGGTGCTGCCCTTGCCCAGCGCAGAGGAGACGCGGATGGTACCGCCCATCGCCTCGGCCGAGAGTTTGGCGATGCCGAGGCCCAGACCGGTGCCTTCGCGCATCCGGGCATAGGAGGCGTCGAGCGTTTCGAAGTTGTGGAAGATGCGTTCGAGGTCGTGTTCGGCGATGCCGATGCCCGTGTCGATGACCGAGATGGACAGATGGACCTGTGCGCCGTTGTCGCGCGGGGTGGCGTTCATGCGGATCATGACAGAGCCCGCATCGGTGAATTTGATCGCGTTGCCGAGCAGGTTGTAGAGGACGCGCAGGAAGAGCTGGCGCGGGGCGGTGACCTTGTCGGGGACGGTTTCCGGTTCGTCGAATTGCAGGGTGTTGCCGCGCTTGGCCGCGTGGGGCTGGTTCTGCAGGATCAGGTCGCGGACGAGCTGGACGGGCGAGAAGTCGGACACCTGATAGCTGGCCGACTGTTCCGAGCCGAGGCGCGTGAGTTCCAGCACGTTGTTGACCTGGTCGAGCGCCGCCCAGCCGCAGGAGAGGACGATTTCCGACAGCCATGTCTGCCGCGGGTCGAGGTCGGTGGAGCTTTGCAGCAGTTCGGTCGCGGCGATCAGGCCGTTCAGGGGGGTGCGCATCTCATGCGACATGACGGCGAGGAAGCGGGACTTCGCCTCTTCGCCCTTGAGCGCGTCGTTGCGGGCCTTGCGCAGGCTTTCCTCGCGTTCGATGCGTTCCGAGATGTCGCGGATGAAGGCGATGAACATGGGTTCGCCGCTGGCGCCCTTTGCCTCGGTCAGGGAGACTTCGACGGGGACCTGCGTGGCGTCGCTGCGGGTGGCGGTCATCTGCAGGCGGCCATCCTGCAGTTCCGGGGCGTTGGTGCGGATCATCCGGTGCAGCGAGGCGAGCGGGTCTTCCTGGCCTTCGCGCATAAGGAGCTGTTCGAAGCGGACATTGCGGCAATCGGCCCGCTGGCGGCGGAAGAGCGTTTCGGCGGCGGTGTTGCAGTCGGTGATGATGCCCTGCGCATCGGCGATGACCAGCGCGTCGAGCGAGCTTTCGATCGTGGCGCGCAGGTTGTGGACGGCGCGTTCGGTGGTTTCGGACCGGCGGCTCTGGGCGCGGTTCTGCAGGATGATGACGACCGACAGCCCCGCCATCAGGCCCAGCAGACCCAGCGAGGCAGAGGCGAAGACCTGCAGCGAGCGGCGCAGTTCGGTGCGGCGGGAATCGCCGGCTTCCATCAGGGTCTGGAGCGAGCCGACGACCTGGTCGCGGGTCGTGGTGGTGACCTGCACCATCTCGTCCCGGAGGGCGGGGAGCGCCGCGGCAAGGCCGGCATCGCTGCCGTCGATCAGCGGGGTGACGCGGTCGAAGAAGCCGCCCTCGTTCCAGAGCGCGTCGCGCAGTTCGGCGGTGACGGGGAGGCCCTTCATCTGGTCCGACCGCTGCAGGATGTTGAAGCGGCTGTAGAAGATGTCGAAGGCGAGGCGCAGGCGGTCCAGCGTTTCGGGGTCCGAGGGGCGTTCGGCGGCGGCGATCACGGCGCGTTGCAGTTTCAGCGCGTCCACCTCTACCTGCGCGAGGGTCCAGGTGACGTTGTCGGAGTTCACCGAGGCGGAGCGGTCGAGTTCGCGGTCGATCTTGACGAAGACGTATCCCATGGCCCCGAGGGTGACGATGACCGTGAAGGCGAGGATGACGTGGCGCACGCGGATAGCCGCCCGGGACAGGCGGCTTTCCTCGAGTGCTTCGTCAAAGAACTGGCTCATCGGTCGCGGCCCCGCAGGGTGGGCCGCCGCGTGGCGCGGCGGCGTCGGCACGTCACTCGGTAACGGTCAGCTCGGTAAGTTGCCAGATGCTCCAGCCGAAGACCAGTTCGGACTGGTATTCGGTGCTGCTGTCATAGGGAAAGACGATCCAGAGCGGGCCCTTGTCGCGGCGCGAGAAGGTTTCGCCGT
This sequence comes from Rhodobacter sp. CACIA14H1, assembly GCA_000500915.1. GTDB lineage: Bacteria > Pseudomonadota > Alphaproteobacteria > Rhodobacterales > Rhodobacteraceae > Paragemmobacter. The sequence goes on along the minus strand of AYNO01000164.1, from coordinate 5,668 downwards.
CGATGGTGTAGGCGATGATCGGAACGCCATCCTCGATCGCCTCCATGGGGATGTCCACGCTGTAGTTGTTCAGGGCGGTCGCGGTCACCGTCGCGCCCTTGGCGCCGAGGCTGTCGAGCAGCGTCTTGAGCGGGACGCCCTTGAACGTCTTGACCCCTTCGGTCCAGTTCGTGGAGGTGGCGAATTCGGCCGAGGGCATGGCCTGCAGCATGTCCATGTCGAAGCTGGCCGCACCGTCGGAATTGGTCACGGAAATCGCGCCGCGGACGGTCAGGACGGGTTCGCCGGCGGGCGCGGCAAGTTCGGCGCGGGCGGGCAGCGCGGCGGCGGTCGCAAGGACAAGGGCCACCGCGAATTGGCGCAGGGCCGGGCGAAAGTAGGACATCGTTCACTCCACTGGATAGGCGCTGGCGCGAAAGATATTCGGGAGACACCGCATTCTCCATTCCAATTACGGATGCCATCCCATCCTAAAGTATGGTAAGCTTTCAACTTAGTCGGGAATAGGCCCGAGCATGATTGTGTTACCTTTTGAAGGACGTATCCTTGCCGATGGGAAAAGCTGGCGAAAGTCGGCGTCCGTGGGCAGACCAGCATTGTCCGTTCGGCGCAGCGGCATTTGGAATGGAGGACTGATTTATGTCTATGACCGGGGCCGGCAACGGAAAGATTCGCATTCTGATTGCTGACGACCATGAAATGGTGCTGGACGTGTTTGCCATGTACCTGTCCTCGGCGCCGGATATGGAGGTGGCCACGTCCAAGACGCTGGACGAGGCGGTGGACCGCATCGTCGAGTCGGGGCCCTATGACGTGGTGCTGCTGGACCTGAACATGCCGGGGATGAACGGCGTGTCGGGGCTGCGCAAGGCGATCAAGATGAACGGCGGGAAGCCCGTCGCCATCATCACCGGCAACCCGACGCCGCGGATGCTGGACGAGATCATGAATGCCGGGTCTTCGGGCATCGTGCTCAAGACGACGGGCGTGCGGTCGCTGGCCAATGCCATCCGCTTCATGCATGCGGGCGAGCATTACATGCCGCTGGAGCTGGTGCGCGAGCGGCACAATGCCGGGCGGCAGACCAAGAACGGGCGGCTGTCGGACAAGGAGATGATGGTCCTGTCCTATCTGGCCGAGGGCAAGCAGAACAAGGAAATCGCCAACGACCTGAAGCTGGCGGAGCCGACGATCAAGATGCATGTGACCAGCATCTGCAAGAAGCTGTCGGCGTCCAACCGGACGCAGGCGGTGATCGTGGCGCGGGATCTGGGGCTGATCTGAGGGGGACCCCGTCCCGGGCTTGACCCGGGACCTGCCGGTCAACCGGTCATGCGGGTGGAAGCGGAGGCCCCGGGTCAGGCCCGGGGCGGGGTTGGCTTCGGGGACGCCTTGCGTTCACGCACCGAGATGTAGGTCGCGCAGGCGATGAGGATGGCGACGCCGACGAAGGTCCAGCCGTCGGGGAAGTCGCCGAAGAACCACCAGCCCAGCAGGGTCGCCATGACCATTTCCGTATAGGCCAGCGGCGCGAGGAGCGAGGCTTCGGCATAATCGTAGGCGCGGACAATCAGGTAGTGGCCGACGGTGGCGATCAGGCCGATCAGGAAGAGCAGCGCCCATTGCGTGGCGGTGGGCGGTTCCCAGACCGTCAGGACGGCGAGGGTCGTGAGGATGGTTCCCATCAGGCTGGTGTGGAAGGTCGTGACCATGGCGGGGGCGCTGCCGGAAATGCGGCGCGTCATGGCGAAGTAGAGCGCAAGCGACGCACCCGCGCCCAGCGCCAGCAGCGTGCCGGGGTTCGGTTCGGTGAAGCCCGGGCGGATGATGACGAGCGTGCCGGCGAAGCCCACGGCGACGGCGGCCCAGCGGCGGGGGCCGACCTTTTCGCCAAGGACGAAAGGCGAGATGGCGGTCAGGATCAGCGGTTGCACGAAGAAGATGGCCAGCGCATCCGCAATGGGCAGGTATGTCAGCGCCGAGAAGAACAGGAAGGTCGCCGCGATCAGCAGCGCGGCGCGGAGCGTGTGATAGGCGGGGCGGTCGGGGCGGATGGCGGCGGGGCCGCCATGGCGGAGGGTGGAGGGCAGCGTGAGCGCCGCGCCGAAGGCCATGCGGGCCCAGACGATCTGGAGGATGGGCATTCCCTGCTGGCCCAGCGTCTTGGCGACGACATCGAGGAAGGGCAGCACCGCCATCGCGCCCAGCATGAGGGCGATGCCGATGATCGTGCGGGGGCGGTGGGGTTCCATCAGGGATGGGTAGCGGGCGGTGCGGGGGAAGCCAAGGGGGCGTCGTCGGGCGGCGTGCGGCGGAGCCAGTCGGCCACGAAGCGGGCGGCGGTGCCCGCGCGGAGGGGGCGGTCGGACCAGAGGCGGAGGCCGCGTTGCAGGGTGAGGCGCGGGGCGAAGGGCGCGGTCAGGCGGCCATCGGCAAGGTGTCTTGCCACCAGCGCTTCGTGGCCGATCAGCAGGCCCGCGCCGTTGACGCATTCCTCGACCGCGAGGGCGTAGAGCGAGAAGGTGGGGCCTTGCGCGATGGCGGGGGGTGCCGGGAGGGATTGCGCCCAGAGGGACCAGTCGTCGGACCATGCGGCGTCGGACAGGCAGGGGAAGCGGGCGATGTCGTCCGGCGAGGTCAGGCGGGCGGCAAGGGAGGGGGCGCAGACGGGGAAGATGGTGTCGGGGGCGATGCGGTCCTGCGGGTCGTCGTGGAAGAAGAGCGACAGGTCATAGGGGCTGCGTTTCAGGTTCGGGGGCTGTTCCAGCGCGGTGATGGAGACGGTGATGTCGGGTGCGGCGGCGCGGAGGGCGGGGAGGCGGGGCGAGAGCCAGAGTTGCGCGATGGCGGGCAGGGTGGCGATGTGGACGGTGCGCGGGGCGGCGGCGGCGCGGAGGTCGTTGACGGCCTGCCCCAGCGCGTCGAAGGCCTGCGTGAACTGCGGAAGGGTCTGCTGGCCCAGCGCCGTGAGGCGGACGCCGCGCGGGGTGCGGGTGAAGAGCGGGGCGCCGAGGGTGACTTCCAGTTGCTTGACATGGGCGGTGACGGCGCCCGGCGTCACGCCCAGTTCCTGCGCGGCGGCGGCGAAACCGTGCAGCCGCGCCGCCGCCTCGAAGGCGCGGAGGGCGGTGAGGGGGATGTCCTTCGGGCGGGGCGGGGCGACGGGCATGTGAGGGTCAATTTTCCTGAGCCTAGTTTTCCGCATTTCTGATTTGCGGGCAAGGGCTGGCGGTGGTGGGATCGGGGCGGACCGGAACGGAGTTGTGCCATGACCAGACTTTCCCGCCGCGACTGGGTGCCCGCTGCCTGCGAGGGCTATATCCTTGACCTTGCGGGACAGGCCGCATCCGGCACCGATGCCGAGGTGGAGGCGCGGGTGGAGCTGCTGATCCGGCGCAATCTGGAAATCCACGATGCCGAGTGTTTCAACCTGAACCCTGCGACGAATGTGATGAACCCGCGGGCCGAGGCGGCGCTGGGGCGGGGTCTGGGGTCGCGGCCTTCGCTGGGCTATCCGGGCGACAAGTACGAGATGGGGCTGGAGGCGATCGAGGAGATCGAGGTCATCGCGGCGGAACTGGCGGCGGAGGTGTTCGACGCGTCCTATGCCGAGATCCGCTGTGCCTCGGGGGCGATGGCGAACCTGTACGGGTTCATGGCGCTGGCGAAGCCCGGGGATGCGATCATCGCGCCGCCGCCTGCCGTTGGGGGCCATGTGACGCATCACAAGGCGGGCTGCGCGGGGCTGTACGGGCTGGTGACGCATGACGCGCCGGTGGATGCGGATGGCTATACGGTCGATCTGGAGGGGTTGCGGGCGCTGGCGCTGCGGGTGCGGCCGAAGGTCATCACCATCGGCGGGTCGCTGAACCTGTTTCCCCATCCGGTGCGCGAGGTGCGGGCGATTGCGGACGAGGTGGGGGCCTGGGTCCTGTTCGACGCGGCGCATCAATGCGGGATCATCGCGGGGGGTGTCTGGGCGAACCCGCTGGACGAGGGCGCGCATCTGATGACGATGTCCACCTACAAGTCGCTGGGCGGGCCTGCGGGCGGGTTGATCGTGACGCGGGAGGCGGGGATTGCAGAGCGGCTGGACCATATCGCCTTTCCGGGCATGACGGCGAATTTCGATGCGGGGAAGTCGGCGGCGCTGGCGATTTCGTTGCTGGACTGGCGGGCGCATGGGCGGGCCTATGCGGGGGCGATGGTGGAGGTGGCGCAGGCGCTGGCGCGGGAGCTGGATGCGCTGGGGGTGCCGGTCTTTGCGGCAGAGCGGGGGATGACGGAAAGCCACCAGTTCGCGGTGGAGGCGGCGGCCTTCGGCGGCGGTCAGGCGGCGAGCAAGACGCTACGGAAGGCGGGGTTCCTGGCCTGCGGGATCGGGTTGCCGATTACGGCGGTGGAGGGCGACCTGAACGGGCTGCGGATCGGGACGCCGGAGCTGGTGCGGCGGGGGGTGACGGCGGCGGATGCGCCTGCGCTGGCGGCGCTGATTGCCGAGGGGTTGCGGGGGAACGATCCGGGGGCCGTGGCGGCGCGGGTGCGCGAGATGCGGGGGCGGTTCACGGGGTTGCACTACGTGCGGGCGTGAGCGCGGACAGCAGCGCGGACAGGGCGGGTGCGGGGTCTTCGGGCGACTGCGCCAGCGCCATGCCATGCGCCCAGTCGATCAGGATGTCGCGCCAGAGCGTGGCCATGGCATCGGGCAGGCCCTGCCTGCCGAGAAGGGTCTGCAGCCGGTCGGTGATGCGTTGCGCCTCTGGCGGCAGGGGGCCGGCAATGCGGAAGAGGGCGAGCGTCAGGTTGGGGTGGCGGCGGATGGTGGCGGTGTAGGCTGTCATCAGGCCGTGGAGGGTCGTGCCGTCGATCCCTGCGTAAGCACGGTCTGCCAGCGCGTGGATGAGCGCGTCGCGCGTGCCGATATGGTGCTGCACCGCCATCGGGGCGACGTTCAGGCGGGTGGCAAGGGCGCGGATGGTCAGGACGCCTTCGCCTTCGTCCAGCAGCGCCATGGCTTCGGTCAGGATCGCGTCGCGGGACAGGCGGGGCTGGCTGGGACGGCCCGGCTTCATGCGATGCGCCATGTGGACTGGACGAGGCCGGAGGGGAAGGCGCGGGTCGTTTCGTGGATCAGGGGGATGTCCTTGGGCAGGCTGCCGAACAGGGGGCGGCCTGCGCCGAGGAGGACGGGGGCGGTGGTGATGGTCATGTCCCGGATCAGGCCGTCACGCAGGAAGGACTGGATGACCTGCCCGCCGTCGATATAGGCGCGGCGGTGGCCCATCTCTGACAGGCGGCGCATCGTGTCGGCGGGGGAAAGGTCGATGGGCGTGACCTTGCCGTGAAGGCCGTCGGGGACCGTGGCGAGGGTCTGCGACAGGACGAAGACGGGCAGGGCGTAGTGCCATTCGGGGAATTGCAGGACGGAGTCGAATGTGCCGCGTCCCATGACGATGCAATCCATCGTGGCGATGAAGGCGTCGTAGCCGTGATCCTCGGCCGGGTCGTCGCGGGAGAGGAGCCAGTCGAGGCTGCCGTCAGGTCGGGCGATGAAGCCGTCGAGGCTGGTGGCGATGAAGACGTGGCCGGTGGTGGGCATGGGGTGGCTCCGTAGTATTTATACGGTGTATAATATTTGATGTGCAGAGGTGCAAGGCGCAGGGAAAGG
>AYNO01000163.1 GCA_000500915.1 Rhodobacter sp. CACIA14H1 | reverse complement strand
CGTTGAGGAACGGGGCGGTGGGGGCTTGAGGGCCGGGATGGGTGGCGCGGGTGGTGGGGGGCAGGTTCTGGAGCCTACACTCCGGGACTTGCTCGAGCCATCTGCAGGCGGAAAAGGGGAAGCGTCGGTGCGACAGGAGCGGGGTTCGGATGATCGGTAGTCTGGCGGTGATCCTTGCCTGCCAGTTGCTGGGCGAGGTGGTGGCGCGGGGCCTGATGCTGCCCGTGCCGGGGCCGGTGCTGGGAATGGCGGCGATGGTCGGGGTGCTGTGGCTGCGGGACCGGTTCGCGCCGCCCGTGCTGGCGGCGGTGGAGCCGGCGGGGCGGTTCCTGCTGGCGCATCTGTCGCTGCTGTTCGTGCCGGCGGGAGTGGGGGTGGTGGGCAATCTGGACGTGCTGGCGGGGCAGTGGGTCGCGCTGGCCGTGGCGCTGGTCGTATCGACGGTGCTGACGCTGGTGGTGTCGGTCGTGACGTTCCGGATCGTGGCGCGGGCGGTGGGGCAATGACGGGCGGGGATTTCGCCTTGTGGGTCTATCTGACGCAGGGGCCGCTGCTGTGGCTGACGGTGACGCTGGCGGCCTATGCGGTGGCGGATGCGCTGTCGGCGCGGGCGGGGCGGCATCCGCTGGCCAATCCGGTGCTGATGTCGGTTGCGATGGTGGGCGGGGTGCTGGTGGCCACGGGGACGGAGTATGCGACCTATTTCGCGGGGGCGCAGTTCGTCCATTTCCTGCTGGGGCCCGCGACGGTGGCGCTGGCCCTGCCGCTGTGGGAGCATCGGGCGCTGGTCCGGCGGTCCATCGTGCCGATGCTGGCGGCGCTGGTGGCGGGGAGCGTGGTGGCGGCGGTATCGGCGCTGGTGATCGTCCGGGCCTTTGGCGCGCCGGAGGGGGTGCTGGTCGCCATCGCGCCGAAATCGGTGACGGCGGGGGTGGCGATGTCGATCACGGAAGGACAGGGGGGCGATCCGGCGCTGACGGCGGTGCTGGTGATCCTGACGGGGATGATCGGGGCGGTGGTGGTGACGCCGCTGATGGATGCGCTGGGGATAAGGGATTACCGGGCGCGGGGGTTTGCGGTGGGCCTCGCCTCGCACGGGATCGGGACGGCGCGGGCCTTTCAGGTGGATCCGGTGGCGGGGACCTTTGCGGGGATTGCCATCGGGTTGAATGCGGTGATGACGGCGGTGATCGTGCCGGTGTTGCTGGGCCTGATGCGGTGAGGGGGTGAACTGGCTGCTGCGAGAGATGGCGGAAGCGGGCCTGATCGCGGCAGAGGTGGCGGTGGACGGGATGGACAGGGCGAGTTGCGTGCTGGAGCCTTTGGGGACCTGCGGAAGGGGTGGCACCGTCCCGGGCTTGACCCGGGACCTCGTGGGGGGCAGAGGCCCCGGATCGGGTCCGGGGCGGGGTTTTCCTATCCGACGATGCGGTTGACGTGGCCCATCTTGCGGCCCGGCCGCGCCTCGGCCTTGCCGTAGAGGTGGAGGGCGGCGTTCTTTTCCTTTGCGATCTGCGGCACGCGGAGGATGTCGTCGCCGATCAGGTTTTCCATCACCACGTCCGAATGGCGCGAGCCGTCGCCCAGTGGCCAGCCTGCCACGGCGCGGATGTGCTGTTCGAACTGGTCCACCGCGCAGCCGTTCTGGGTCCAGTGACCCGAATTGTGCACGCGGGGGGCGATTTCATTCACGATGAGGCCGGCGCGGGTGACGAAAAGCTCGACCCCCATGACGCCCACGTAATCCAGCGCGTTGAGGATGCGGGCGGCCAGCAGGATGGCGTCGGTGTGTTGCGACGGCGACAGGCGGGCGGGGATGGTGGTGTTGGAGAGGATGCCGTCCTTGTGGACGTTCTCGCCCGGGTCGTAGCAGGCGACGGAGCCGTCGGTGCCGCGGGCGGCGATGACCGATACTTCGTGCGAGAAGTCGATGAAGCCTTCGAGGACGGCGGGGGCGCCCTGCATCTGCGCCAGCGCGGTTTCGGCATCGGCGGGGGATTTCAGGCGGGCCTGACCCTTGCCGTCATAGCCGAGGCGGGTGGTCTTCAGGATGGCGGGGGTGCCGATCTTCGTGATGGCGTGGTGCAGGTCGTCGAGCGTCTGCACCGCCGCGTAGGGGGCGGTGGTGAGGCCGAGGCTGGTGAGGAAGTCCTTCTCCGCGATGCGGTCCTGCGACACGGCGAGGGCGCGGCGGTTCGGGCGGATGGGGTGTGTGCGTTCCAGAACGTCCAGCGCGGCGGTGGGGATGTTCTCGAATTCGTAGGTGACGACATCGACGGAGGCGGCGAAGGCGGCCAGCGCGTCGAGGTCATCATAGGAGGCGGTCGTGACGCGGTCGGCCACATGTCCGGCGGGCGGGTTGGCCGCCGGTTCGTAGATGTGGGTCCGGAAGCCGAGGCGGGAGGCGGCGACCGAGAGCATCCGTCCGAGCTGGCCCCCACCCAGGATGCCGATGGTCGCGCCGGTGGGGAGGGCGTCAGTCATCCGTCGGCTCCTCTGGGATGGAGGCGGAGAGGGCGTCGCGCCATGCGTCGAGTTTCGCCGCCAGCGCCGCGTCGGAGATGGCGAGGATGCCTGCCGCCATGAGGCCCGCATTTGCCGCGCCTGCCGCGCCGATGGCCATGGTGGCGACCGGGAAGCCCTTGGGCATCTGGACGATGGAGTAGAGCGAGTCCACGCCGGACAGCGCCCTGGTCTGGACGGGGACGCCGATGACGGGGATGCGGGTCTTCGATGCCATCATGCCCGGCAGGTGGGCCGCGCCGCCCGCGCCTGCGATGATGACTTTCAGGCCACGGGATGCGGCGGTCTTGCCGTAGGACCAGAGGCGGTCGGGGGTGCGGTGGGCGGAGACGATCTTCGCCTCGTAGGGGATGCCAAGTTCGTCGAGGATGCTGGCGGCTTCCTTCATCGTGGCCCAGTCGGACTGGGACCCCATGATGATTCCAACGTCAACGGCCATGTGCGCCCCCGTGTTGTGCGGTTGCGGCGGGTATAGTGGATTGCGGCGTGGGGGCAAGCGGGGGATGCGGGCCGTGCTGGGCGGCCTGCGCGGGATGGTCAGGCGATGATGTCGGGGATGAGCTGGTCTTCCAGCTTTACGATCTGGTCCTTCAGCGCGAGCTTCTGCTTTTTCAGGCGGCGCAGGGTGAGCTGGTCGGGGCGGCCGGCGGTTTCCAGCGCGTGGATCGCCTCGTCGAGATCGCGGTGTTCGCGACGCAGCACCTCCAGCCTGACGCGGAGCATGTCTTCGAAGTTCATTTCGCTGGGCGCGTTCATGGCCTTGCCTTCGGCGTGCTGTGCTTCTTGTTCGTTTTCATCATTATAGCGATTCGCGCCCTTTGCGGGAAGGATTCTGTCGGAAAATCGCGGATTTCCGCGTTGCCTCCCCTGCGGCTTCGGGGGTTGCGGGCTTGGCGCGGGCATCCCATATTTGACCGTGACGGTGGTTGCCGATGTCGGGACTGCCGGACGATGTCGCTTTGACACAAGGGCATGACCGATGACCAAACTGAGCTTTGGCACGCATCCGTTCCTCCTCGGCTTCGAACAGCTGGAGCGGCTGGTGGAACGCACCGCCAAATCCGCCGAGGGCTATCCCCCGTTCAATATCGAGGCGACGGCGGAAAACGCCTATCGCATCACGCTGGCTGTCGCGGGGTTCCGCGAAGAGGATCTGGCGATCACGGTGGAGGACCGGCAGCTTGTCGTGCGCGGCCGCCAGGCCGAGGAGGCGGGCGAGCGGGTCTATCTGCACCGGGGCATCGCCAGCCGCGCCTTCCAGCGCAGCTTCGTGCTGGCGGACGGGGTGGAGGTGGCGGGGGCCAGCATGGAGCATGGCCTGCTGCATATCGACCTGCGGCGGGCCGTGCCCGAGACGGTCGTGCAGACCATCGCCATCAGTTCGCGAAACGGTCGGAAATGAGGTGGAACCATGGATGTGAAATTCGACGGTATTCCCGAGGGCGGGTCGCGGATCGTCTATGTCCGGCCCGTGCGGGTGGATGAACTGCCCGCCGAGGTGCAGGCCCATGCGGGCGGGTTGACGACGATCTATGCGCTGCATGATGCGGATGGCGACCGGCTGGCGCTGGTGCGCGACCGTGCGCTGGCCTTTGCGCTGGCGCGGCAGAACGACATGGCGCCGGTGAACGTGCATTGAAACCGGTGTGACCCGGTATGCGGGCGGGGTGGACCTGTGCCCGTCGCGTGACATGATGCGGCTGTCCGGAGGGAGGGCCGCATGATAACCGAGATCGAGGATTATTTCACGCGCGGCTGCGGTCGCTGCGGGCGGTTCGACACGCCGGACTGTTCGGCGCGGCGGTGGCAGGAGGGGATCGTCGCGCTGCGGCGGCTGTGTCTTGAGGCGGGGCTGGCCGAGACGGTCAAGTGGGGGCATCCCTGCTATGTCCATGCGGGGCGGAACGTGGCGCTGATCGGGGCGCTGCGGGGGGATTTCCGGCTGAACTTCTTTGACGCGGCGCTGATGCGCGATCCCGAGGGGGTGATGGAGCGGCAGGGGCCGAATACGCGCCATCCCGACACGATCCGGTTTACCGATGTGGCGCGGGTGGAGGCGCTGGCGCCGGTGATACGGGCCTATCTGGCCGAGGCGATGGGCTATGCCGAGGCGGGGATTCGGGCGCCGAAGGGGGCGGCGGAGGTGGAGCTGCCGGAGGAGCTGGTGGAGGCGCTGGATATGGATCCTGAACTGGCAGAGGGCTTTGCGGCACTGACGCCGGGGCGGCAGCGGAGCTATGTCGTCAACCTTGCGGGCACGAAGGGGGCCGGCACGCGGCGGCGGCGGATCGCGGGGTTTCGGGGCAAGATACTGGCGGGGAAGGGGGCGACGGAGCGGTGAGCGGTTTCCGCCCGCGCACCGGTCAGTGCGGTGGTGTCGTGGTGCCGTGCCGGATGTCGTTCGAGTCGTTATGCTCGGGGTAGTAGCCCCAGGGTGCGCCTTCGGCGGGAACGATCCCCCTGCCATAGAGATCGTCGCAAAACTTCACGTGCATGAAGTAGGCACTGTGGGCGGCGCAGTGTGCGATATTGCGGCCGGTCAGCTTTTCGAATTCGTCACAGGCAGAGAGTGCAGGGAAAAGCGCGAGTGCGATCAGGTGCAGGTTCTTGGGCATTTTCGGTCTCCTCGGACTTAGGAAAACCGTTTCTGGTAGGTTTGCCACCTATCTTCCGTCCAGTGCATCGGGCCGGACTGCGAAGCAGGAAGGACAGGTGGGGTTGTCCATCAAATGAAAAGGCCCCGCCTTTTGGCGGGGCCGTCACCTTTACCGGTGGTCCGATCACGCCTTGATCAGACCCATGCTTTCCAGCTTCAGGATCACCTGCTGGGCGCAGTAATCCACGTCGGTGCCTTCGGTATCCACCACGAGTTCGGCCTTGGTCGGTGCCTCGTAGGGGTCGGAGATGCCGGTGAATTCCTTGATCTTGCCTTCCCGCGCCAGCTTGTACAGGCCCTTGCGGTCGCGGCGTTCGCATTCCTCGATGCTGGTTGCCACATGCACCTCGATGAAGGCGCCGAAGGCTTCGATCATCTCGCGCACGGCGCGGCGGGTGGCGGTGTAGGGCGCGATGGGGGCGCAGATGGCGATGCCGCCGTTCTTGGTGATTTCGGACGCGACATAGCCGATGCGGCGGATGTTGATGTCGCGGTGTTCCTTGGAGAAGCCGAGTTCCGAGGACAGGTGCTTGCGCACCACGTCACCGTCCAGAAGCGTGACGGGGCGGCCGCCCATCTCCATCAGCTTGACCATCAGCGCGTTGGCGATGGTCGATTTGCCGGAGCCGGAGAGGCCGGTGAAGAACACGGTGAAGCCCTGCTTCGACCGCGGCGGAGAGGTGCGGCGCAGTTCCTGCACGACTTCGGGGAAGGAGAACCAGTCCGGAATCTCCAGCCCTTCGCGCAGGCGGCGGCGCAGTTCGGTGCCCGAGATGTCAAGCACGGTGGAGCCTTCCGGCACCTCGTCCACGGGGTAGTACTGGGCCTTTTCCTGCACATAGACCATCTGTTTGAAATCGACCATCTCGATGCCGATTTCCTTCTGGTGTTCGGCCACCAGCGTCTGGGCGGCGTAGGGGTCGTAGAAGTCCTTGCCCTGCGAGTTCTTGCCCGGACCGGCATGGTCGCGGCCCACGATGAAATGGGTCAGGCCGTGGTTCTTGCGGATGATGGCGTGCCACAGCGCCTCGCGCGGGCCGCCCATGCGCATGGCGAGGTTGAGGAGCGACAGGTGCGTGGTGGAGGCGGGGTATTTGTCCAGCACCGCCTCGTAGCAGCGGACGCGGGTGAAGTGGTCCACGTCGCCCGGTTTCGTCATGCCGACGACAGGGTGGATCAGGAGGTTCGCTTCGGCCTCTTTCGCGGCGCGGAAGGTCAGTTCCTGATGGGCGCGGTGCAGCGGGTTGCGGGTCTGGAAGGCCACGATGCGGCGCCAGCCCATCTTGCGGAAGAAGGCGCGCAATTCGTTCGGCGTGTCGCGGCGGGCGCGGAAGTCGTAATGCACGGGCTGCTGGATGCCGGTGATCGGGCCGCCGAGATAGACGGGGCCGGCGACGTTGTGCAGGTAGTTCACCGCCGGGTGGGCAAGGTCGTCGGCGCCGAAGACGAGCTCGGCTTCCTTGGACTTGTTGGGCGTCCATTTGTCGGTGATGGAGAGGATGGCGAGGATGACGCCTTCCTGATCGCGCAGGGCGATGTCCTGACCGGGGGCGACGGTTTCGGCGAATTTCTCGGACACGTCGAGCGTCACCGGGATCGGCCAGAGCGTGCCGTCGGCGGTGCGCATGTTTTCCACGGTGCCGTTGTAGTCGGCCTCGGACTGGAAGCCCTTGAGCGGGTGGAAGCCGCCGTTCATCAGCAGTTCCAGATCGCAGATCTGGCGCGGCGTCAGGTCCCAGGAGGGGAGGCTGCCCGCCTCATGCTTCAGCTTTTGCGCGGATTCGGGCGAGACGTAGAGTTCGGGGATCGGGGCGGTATTCGACAGCGTCATCTGAAACGGGCCTCTGGATACGGTTCTCTTGGGCGGGAAGGGCCCCGCCTGTTGCGCCGCGCTTTACGCCCTTGGCGAACGGATTTCCAGCAAACAAGGGTTAAAGCGATGGAATAGGGCAGAAATGCCGCTGTTTCGCGGTGGCGCGGAACAGCGTTCCGGAAGCCTTGCCTCGGGGTGGAGGGTGTTTGTCCGCCCGCCCCTTTGCGGGAACAGTCGGTGTCCGTCGCACGGGGGGCGGGCAAAAGTTTTTGGAAAACTTTTGCAAATTTCTTCGAAGAAATTTGCGGCTGGCGGTCAGTGACCGGCCAGCCAGCGTTCGGCGTCCAGCGCCGCCATGCAGCCCATGCCGGCCGAGGTGACGGCCTGACGATAGACATGGTCCGTCAGGTCGCCCGCCGCGAAGACACCGGGGATGGAGGTGCGGGTGGTGCCGGGTTCGACCACGACATAGCCGCCGTTGTGAAGTTCGAGCTGGTCCTTGACCAGTTCCGAGGCGGGCGCGTGGCCGATGGCCACGAAGAAGCCCGCGCAAGGGATATCCTTGGTCGCGCCCGTATTCACGTCGCGGGCGCGGACGGCGGTGACGCCGAGGGGGGTGTCGTCGCCCAGCACTTCCTCGACCGTGTGGTTCCAGAGGACTTCGACCTTGGGGTTCTTGAACAGGCGGTCCTGCATGATCTTTTCCGCGCGGAAGCTGTCGCGGCGGTGGATCACGGTGACCTTGGTGGCGAAGTTGGTCAGGAACAGCGCCTCTTCCACCGCCGTATTGCCGCCGCCGATCACGACGACCTCTTTCCCGCGGTAGAAGAAGCCGTCGCAGGTGGCGCAGGCCGAGACGCCGAAGCCCTTGAACTTTTCTTCCGAGGGCAGGCCCAGCCATTTCGCCTGTGCGCCGGTGGCAAGGATGACGGCATCGGCGGTGTAGGTGGTGCCGCTATCGGCCTTTGCGGTGAAGGGGCGGTTCTGCAGGTCGAGGCTGGTGATGTAGTCCGAGATGATCTCGGCTCCCATGGCGCGGGCGTGGTCTTTCATCCGCACCATCAGGTCCGGCCCCTGCACATGGCTGTCGCCGGGCCAGTTTTCCACCTCGGTCGTGATGGTGAGCTGGCCGCCGGGTTGCAGGCCCTGGATCAGGATGGGTTCCAGCATCGCGCGCGAGGCATAGACGGCAGCCGTATAGCCCGCCGGACCCGAGCCGATGATCAGAACCTTGGTGTGCCGCGTGTCGCCCATCTTCGCCCCCGTTCGCATTTGGCCCCACGATATAGGCAAAGCGCAGCGCGGGGGGAAGGGCGGGCGGCGCAAGGCCGGGTTGCATCGTTTTTGACCTTTTGTTTGAAACGGAGGCGGTTTTTTCTTGCGTGCCGTTGAAACAATATTGCGCGTAACATCGGTGAAGCCTATCTAGACCGGAACTCCGGTATGCAGTCATAGACCGGGACAAGGGAACTGACCTCCATGGCCGGATCGAAGCTGGACCCCATCGACCGACACATCCTTGCCGAGTTGCAGGCCGATGGCCGCATGACCAATGTGGAACTGGCAAAGCGGGTTGGCATTTCCGCGCCGCCCTGCCTGCGCCGCGTGCGCACGCTGGAGGAGGCGGGGTA
>AYNO01000162.1 GCA_000500915.1 Rhodobacter sp. CACIA14H1 | reverse complement strand
ATTGCAGCCATTGACCAATGGCCTCGACCCTGCGTTGCGGTCCGTGAGACCGGACTTTCGCCGAGGGGGCGAAGTCAAACGACGGGCGAATTCACACAACGCGGATGAAGCACCAATTCGCTGCGGCTGCGCCAAGGTCCCCTTCTATCAACCTGTGGGCGGAAGAAACTATCGCGATGGGCCGTCATATCTTCAAGGTTGCTTATCCGGGCGACCATAAGCTCGGGCTCATATAGCTAGGACATGAGTACTTAATGCATTACATCGCGCATATATATGGTGTATTATAAGTCCTAGGAAACACGATGTAGAGTGCGTCACATGTTCAAGAACTTACAGCGTGAACTGGAAAGGCTCGGGCGGATGAAGGAGATATCCGTCCCCATCGAGCATGACTCCGAAGGGTATCTCGACAAGGAATGCCCTTCCGAGCCATGCCTTTTCCTTTTCAAGATTCATGGTGATGACTGGTCGAACATCGTTCGAGACGAGGAAGTGTTTTGTCCATCCTGCGGGCATGTGGCTCCTACCGAGTCCTGGTATCCGAGGGCGCAGGTTGAGGCCGCTCGAGACTACGCGCTCGGCACAATCACCAACTCTATGAACAAAGCGATGAGAGCGGATGCGGCGGCGTCGAAGCGCCGCCAGAACCGCCGTTCCTTCCTAAGTATCACCTTGGACGTGAAAGGCGGACGGGACGCCGTGCTTGTGCCAATAGCAGCAGCGGAGCCGATGCGGCTTCGTACCGCCTGCGAGAGCTGCGGTTGCCGCTATTCCTACGTTGGCGCTGCATACTTTTGTCCAAGCTGTGGTGCGAACTCTGCGAGCCACACCTTCGCGCAAACCTTGAATACCATCCGCACCGCCGCAGGACTTGGGGAGACCTTGCGGAACACGCTCGGTCGTGATGAGGCCGAGGTGATGATCAGAACGCTCTTGGAGAAGGCTGTCCAAGATACGGTGATGTCGTTCCAGAGGCTGAACGAGCAGCTATACGAACGCCAGAGCGGAAAGACGGCTCGCCGCAATGCCTTCCAAAATCTTGAGGTGGGGTCGGACCTGTGGAGCGCGGAGATTGGGTATGCCTACGTCGATCTGATCGGACAAGACAAACTTGACCAGCTCAGGGTTTACTTCCAACAGCGCCATCTTCTCGCTCATCAGCAGGGAATCGTAGATCGGGACTACATTGATCGAAGTGGCGACCAGACTTATGCTGCAGGACAACGAATTATTATCCGAGACTCCGCAGTGCGCGAGTTTGCTGACCTGATTGAAGAGCTCAGCGAACAGCTATCGAAGAAAGTCGGGCGGTAAATATGCTCACCATATAACTTTCAAGGGGCACTATCTGATATAACCCCATCGCCTATGGGTCGCTTCATCGTAATACGTAAAGGGCCCGTTTAATTTCTCTCCATTCACTGTGAAGCGGTGAATGGCGTCAAAAATGGCGTCTTGCTTGAAGGGTACGTGGATTGCTTTCGCTGATCCATTATTCAACCTGATGGCCAAAGTTGTAGGCCAGCGATCCGATAAACCTTTCGGGTCCATTATGGAGTCATAACCTGTATGCGCAAGAATTAAGGGAAGATCGTAGCTATCCACGGCTTTCTCAATTTCCCAAGATAGCACACTACCGCTTTTTCGCGTATCATTCGACAGAACAATCAACATGTTCTTGGAAGCCTGAAGCCTCTGCCTGATGCTGGCTTGCAAGGTGGCAAGTTTACTTGTGTCCCGGACGGCACTTGCCTTCTCATGACTATTGGTAAGGCGAAAATCTGAGCTCTTTGAGGCGCTCCATCCTTGGATTACGGCATAATACCGGAAATCCGATTTTGTCGGGTCTTGCTGTCCGAGTCCGTCAAATGCGATGTAAGTTCCGGTTCGATTTACCATATTGGCCTCAATCTGCATAGCTCGTTCGAAGTTCGAATTTGACTTGGATGTAAGAGGATGGCATTACACACCATTTCGCAGCGACTTTAGCTCGTGCAAATTTACTTGATCAATTTTGCTAGCGTGAACGACTATCGTAAGTTTGGCAGGGTACTTGAAGCGCATTTCACTAATGCGGAAAGTCCACAGCATTATTTTAAGCATATCTTCATCACTAATATTCCTGTGTCCGCGTATGCGTGTAATTCCAGATCCAAATATGGGCGTCACTACAGAGCGTTGCGCATAAACTTTGTTCACTCTATCCCAAAAGTTTATTAGAAACTCCAAGTACTCCGGCATGGTGAGATTGGCTCGATTGCTGGAGTCAAACTTAGACATTGCGGTCAAGAGAAAGTCGTCTTTAACAAAGATCGTGCCCAACCTGAATTTTACTGTCTTTCCGGCGGTTCGATACACCCCTTGCTGTAAGATTTCTCCTTCCTCAAACGGGTAGCGCGCAATCTCCGCATCTAATTCTGGAATGGTTCCGTTCAACTTCGTGCTCAGGAATATGCCATTTAGAGATCGCTCGCTAATCAAAGTATTATCTACAATCGTGTCGAAATATTCGTTGAATGCGATAGCCTTCAACCCTTCTTCGTTGAAGATATCCCCGGACTTAACGGTCACTGTCGTGCCATCTATTTTGATTGCCACCTCTTTTAGACTATTAGCGCGCCACCATATCACAAGGTAAACGATGAGCAGGACTAATGCGAAACCGATAAGTGAGTAGTGCTTACACTCGTCCGGTATACTTACAAAAAGTAGAAATGTGGAGAGCGCGGTGCCGATGCCCGCAGCGATTTTGAAGAATGACTCGCGTACCTGCCTATCGAAAATCGCTACTTTCAAACTCGTTCCCCCAGCTACCCACTGTGTGTAAGAGCATAGTGATGAGATGTTGATGTGCAATCATAACTTGCATTTTTGGTTGGGCTTCGCCTCCTGGCGCCTATCGTCCCTCGTAGAGCACGGAGGCCCAGTGAGAGTGACCCAAATAATCCGGAATATTTGGGCTTGCTGGCCCCGCATAACGTCTTCGCCGCATAACCGTCGTTGCCCCTCGTCGCAGCGTAGGGACTTTGACTCTGAAGCGCGAATGGCCGCTTTCGCGTCTTGACCGGATGCTTTCCCAAGATCAGCGAATGGCGGCTTCCCGCCCGAAGCGTCAACCCAGTCGCTCGCCGCCCGTTTCGACGCCAACGTCGGTCGGGGGCCTTAGATGCCGTACGTTATTAAGATTCTAGCGCCCGACGAAAGCCAACGTCAGGAAAAAGCTTCTCCACCAATCAAACGAAGTTCGGCGCTGCTCAAACCATAGAGCTCAGCAACAAGCGCACCGATCTCGCCAACATCGTTCGTCCGCGCGGCGTCGGCAAGCCGGTGCTGAACGGTTTCGGGAACAGAATGCCAATGCGGAAGGCGTATCTTACGAAGATATTGCGCTTGAAAGCGCAGATATCCGCCCCGCATTTTTGGGGAATAGAGCGAAACGAAAAGCCGTGCGATGCCAGACCGCATCACGGCCTGGAGGGCACGCAGGTCCCAATCACGGGATGTGACAAAGTAGAGATTGTGATGAGGGTAGAGCTCTCCCGGTTCGTAAACGATTGAGGCATCCCCTCGGATGTCGGGTATCAACAGCTTCGGTTGGCCGATTAGATCTGGATCGATGCGGTCAATCGTCCGATACCAGATTTGCGGGTACTTCTGCGCGAAATACCTTCCGGCAATTGGCTCTTTGCGGTCTTCGATGAAGCGCTGCAGCTTGGGATAATCTTCGAGCTTCAAAAGGCGTCCATCTTTGTCGAAAAGGTTGATGACCCCCTTGCCGCGCCAATCGATCTCGCCAGCGGTAATATCTTGTGTCATGACGAGTCGAAGCTTACAGCACTCCTCGACGTCGAGGGCGTCGTAGTCGCCAATGAAGGCTCGGTCGGCTCCCGTCGCAACCCCGATCCCAACCTTGCAACCGGCAGCCTCGATAAGGGGAAACTGCTGTTCAAGTCGCCTGGCGAGGGCGAGCGCCTCGATGGAGTCGAGAACCCAGGGATCGCTGCCCTTTGTCAGCGCGTCGATCTCCTGGACTTTCGCTCCCGTAGCCAAGGAGGGCGACGTTAGCTCCGCCGCCAGGCCGTCAAGAAACTCCTTGTGGATGGTTGGGCGCGCAAAGACGCGAGTAGGTTTACCGGCGCCGCGTTCGATCACAGTGATCGCAGGGTAGGCGCTGACCTCGGCGTGAAAGGCGTCAGTCCCCACCATGTCCACATAGCAGAGCATCGAATAGGAGCTGCTGACCAGCTCACGCAGCTTTTGGCCGTAATCGTTCTTCATCCAACGATCCGCGCAGATGAAGCCAAGCTTCCCGGCGTCAGCCAGGAGACTGAGCGAGAGCTCGATAAAGGGCACGTATATGTCTGCGCGGCCGTAGATCGTGGAAAACCGCTTGCGGTACTCCGCCATGAGGATGGCGGGCACGCGCTCTTGTCGAACGTAGGGTGGATTGCCGACGACATGGGTGAATGTGTGATCGAAGGCCTGAAGCAGAAAATCGCCTTGTATGAGCCACGCCGAAGCAACAATCTCACTGTCGGACGCTGTGAGCCCGGCAGTCTGCAGGCGTGTCATCACGGCCGCGCGGGTCCGATGGAACGTATCTCGATGCAGTTCGACGGCGCGGATCGCGGGCGCTAGGTTTTCTACTGAAGGATGGCCACCTGCCCGCTCGATGGAAGCGAGAAGGCGATCGACCGCGGGCAGCAGAAGGTCACCGTTACCGAAAGATGGCTCCAAAAGCCGGTACCGCGACAGTGTTTGATCTGAGGTGTACCCGACTACGTCAAGGATGAACTCCGCCACTACTCGGCGTGTGTCAATGGCACCCCGCTCTTCTACACCTCCCGAGGTGGCAAGGCTGTTCACGGCTTCGGTCACAGGACAGAGTCCGGGGAAGAAAGGTTGCAGAACGGGCGCAGGCTTCATCATAGCTCCTTGAAGAACATTTAGGGAACGTAGTTTCCATATCCGACTAACTGTATAATTAGGATCGAACGACGGCTTTCGAAAAGAATGACGGTTTGTTTTCGCTTAGCGGTCATTTGAATGCGGGACTGTTTGACTTCACTAGATCGATGAAGACCCTGGTGCAATGATGCAGGATGTATGCCACTTTAAGTTGGCCACGGCTTCGTTGTTGCGCGGCTTCCTTCCCTTACAAGCCGGTCACAGCCAAAGACCGACACAATCTCATAGTCGTGGGCGGCCACCATGCCCTTTGCATGGAAAGCCATGAACTCGTCTCCGGTGAGCAGGCCTTCCATCAGACTGAGCGTCGGTAGGCCGAGTTTATCCGCCACAGCGTCAAGGTCAAAGACCGGTGTCCCTGCCACCCTCTGAACGGGTAAATCTCCTGCGGCCGTCCTACGCTGGATCGTTCGCACGCTGAAGCGCAACAGATGGGCGATCTCTGTAATCGAGCAAAGGTGCATGATAATTCCTCATTCCACTTTCAAAGGAACTGGTTCAAAAGCAATAATTGGGAAGTAAATTCACTGAAAAAACCGGACGGACGGATATCCCCCTAAGGGGGTATCCGTCCGTCCGGTTTTTTGGTGCCATCTACCAAGAACAAACCAAAAATCTGTCGATGATAATAGGCTTCGATCCAAGATGTTATCTAGAACTTGGCAGACTGGCTGCCTGACCGACAGGCGGTCAGACAACCGGTCAATAAAAACTTAGGGAAATATGACAGTGTCGATCAACTGCCAGAATATTTTGGACGTCGATGTGAAAATGTCTACAGACTACGCAATCAAGGGAATGCTACATCTCGGTGAAGTCGTCACAATCTATGGACAGTCAAACGTTGGAAAATCCCTCGTCGTCCTCGAAATCCTGCAGCACATCTGCAAGGGCCAGGGGCTCGGAAACCTCAAGGCAAGGAAAGGCTCGATTGTCTACCTTGCTGCTGAGGCGCCCACGTCCATCATGCGTCGGGCAATGGCACTTGGACTGACGAGACAAGACGGCTCATTCTTCGTCGGAGAAGGGTCAATTGACCTCCTGGACGCAGCCTCGATTGCACAGACGATCAAGTACCTGAAGGCCCTAGACCTGTCGGAGAAGCTTCGCGTCGTGGTGTTCGACACTTTCTCGCTCTCGATCCCTGATGCCGATGAGAACAGTGCAACAGCGATGTCGCAGGCCATCTCTAACGCCAAACGTATCGCGCTCGACCTCGATGTCTGCGTTATCCTGGTCCACCACGAAGGCAAGGATGATAGCCGAGGACCACGCGGGTCGACAGCAATCAAGGGAGGCGTCGATGCGGAACTGAAGCTCGAACGATCCGATGAGATCGTCCAATTGGTTGGCACAAAGATGCGCGACGGCTTGCTCAACGAAAGGATGGACTTCAAAATCGACGGGCAGGACATGGGTGTCGACGATGACGGGGACCCTGTTACGGTCGGTAGGGCCAAGTTCGTAGGTCTGTCTCACACGCATACCCTGCCCAAGTCGTCCAGCAGAAAAGCGGATAGCATTCAGACCAGTCGTGCTGTCGCAGTGGATACCGCTGTCAAAGCCGTACAGAAGATGTGTGGACCGAACCACGCGATCGACACGGACGTGATAATTGGCTTTCTGCCGCTTGCTCCATTCGAAGGGCTTAAGGCAGACAGCCTGAAGAAGATTGTGCGCGAGCTGATCAAGAAACGAACCGGCAACCTCAACTTCGAACCTTCCGTTGAGCTGATTTCAGGTCGAGACTGACGGTTGGCCGGAAAGGTTTCGGCTTACGTTGACGTAATCCGGACTGCCCCATTTGAGGGGCAGTCTAGGCCAAAACAGGCGCTGGCTCTCGTCTAGCTCTGAGCGCGATATGCCTGCCCATCTCCCGTTCAAATGCAGGCAGCTAAGAGCGTTTAGGTGCTGCGGCGTCCAAGCGTGGCAAATGAATGATCGTCCCTTTGGAAGGCCGCGAGGGTTCTGATCCGCCGCTAGCCAGTCTGCCAGTCTGCCAGTCTGCCAGTTTGCCAGTTTGCCAGTTTGCCAGATTAACTTGCGCGGCCCGTTTTCGGAAACCAGCAAGTTCCATCGGGCAATCTTCCTGTCACTCTATCTGAGTCTTTCTGCATTTCCCTTTTGGGACCCATCTCCTTCTTGAAGGAGAACATATCATGAACTCAACACAAGGAGTGCCCAAGATCACGCTCGGCGAGCTTGCGGAGCATCTAGGCGGAATTGACCCTCGGACTGCACTCAATCTGGCCTCCGATAGCGGCTTACCGATGCGTGGCAGATCGGCTCCGCGGCAAGTGTACCGCTTTGCATGGGTAGATATCTTCCGCGTCCTGCACGGCATTGAACCGGATCGCCACCCCGATCTTCTTGAAGAACTGAAGGAGCCCCTCTGGCGGCCCGCGCAAGTCGCAGACTTCCTATCCATGTCCGCGGAGGCCCTGCGGAAAGCACGGAGCCGTGGCCGTTTGGTTCTTCCCCCTTCGATCCGGATCAATGACCGAATTGAACTCTGGCGTCCCAGAGACATTCGGCGCTGGGACCTCGGAGATGCGCCAACGAACTACGTGAAGGCGAAGACGGCAACCACCACCGTATCGTACCCCACCGCCAACCCAGGCAGTCGAGGCGGCTTCTTCGGTGCGTTCCTAAAATCCCATGAGAATTCCATCGTCCGGACACCGGACACACCCGCCGGACAGCTTCCGCATTCCGCGGAAAATACACATAGGCCCTCAGGTTTACGGGGTGGTCAAACCTGAGGGCCTTTGTGTCCCCGTCCGCATTGAGCGGACAACTCCTTCAAAACACGGACAATTTTAGAAAGGGACCATGCCGTGACTTACTCAAGCCCAATCACAACCGCATCGGGTCTCGTTCTCTCGAACCTTGCCCCACAGATCAACAGTTTTGCTGACGTGAAGCAGTGGTGTCTGCACGCCGATAAGGCCAGATATGCCAAGGCAATCGATAGATTGTCACGCATCGCACACAACACGCCTCTGAGCGGAATTGAAGCCACGGAAGCCACCCTTGACCTAATTCTTCCCCGATCCAGCAAGTGGAAGGCCAACCCCTACCCTTGCGAGTTCAAGACGGCGGATGCCTACAAGCACTATCGCCGGAAGGTTCAAGCCGCATTCCGCAAGGCGACGAACTGGTCTGCACCGACCACGTCATGCACTTCCGAGCAGGATGCCTGGTCTGAACTGCTTTCGCTTCTTTCCCGCAATCTCACCCCACACGGAAAGATCCACTCGCGCAGGATGATTTCCTTTAGGCTTCTAGCGGAACGATGCCGTTGTCTGGCCATCACTCCGTTGGATCTTGCAACCAAGGACGCAATCCTGCGCCTTGACAAGGACCAGGTTAACACGCGGCGGCGTAAGACATTGGGGTGCGCTCTGAAGTTCTTCCGAGACCACGTCCAAGTGGTGCCTGGCCTCGCGGGTCACCTTCCAAACGAGCCGGTTCTCACGCTCGACTTCGCCCGTAAAGTGCGGAACGACATTCCACCGCATCTCGATGCCGAACTGGCCTCTTGGATCGATGAGGCCGCCGCAGAAGGCTATGATGTAACCAGCGAGCGCTACGTAGCCGAATGGTCCAAGCAGACGCGGGAACGCTATCGAGCGGCGTTCCGACATTTTCTGACAACGCTGAGAAGAAATGGTGTCGACACGGACAGTTCGGAAAGCATCGCCGATCTTGCCACCCCGGCGAATTTGAACCTCTGGATCGACTCTGTCTCGGATGCTCCGGCGACGCCGGGTGTCATCTG
>AYNO01000161.1 GCA_000500915.1 Rhodobacter sp. CACIA14H1 | reverse complement strand
GATGGCAAACCTGCCGGAACGCTCCTCACCCGATCGGGCGACCGCGCCCTCGCCTATCTGCGCCTCGACCGCGCACAGGGGCCGATGCAGGCAGGCGCCGCCACTATACTGCCCGACTGACCGTCAGGACGGCCCGCCCGCCATCGTCCAGCCATAGGTCGCGGCGAAATGCGCCTCCAGCGCCGCCACCACCGCATCATTCCCGCCCTGCCGGTTGTAACTGCGCCAGAGCGACGGCCCGCCCCGCGCCACCTCGGGCAGCGCCACACCCTGCCCCACCGCCTGCGCCGGGATGCCCGCCCGCGCCATGTGCCAGCGCAACCACAGATCGTCCGCCGTCGGCGCGATACGCTGCGCCACGGCGACATCCGTCACCGCCTCGGGGAAATCCGTCCCCGCATACAGCACCCCGTCCTTCCCGATGGGCAGCACCCGCAGCGCCGGACCCTCCGGCAGGGCCGCCCCGAACCATCGGCCATAGCCCGCCACACGCCCCCGCCGCACCACCACCGGATGCGCCGTCCAGCCCGTCACCGCCCCGTTCGCCGCCCGCCCCGCCAGCAACCGCGCCAGCCAGCCCTGCGGATAGACCGTGTCATCATCCGCCGTCACCACCATCCGCCCCGTGCCCAGATGCCGCTCCAGCCATGGCAGGATCTTCCGGTAGGGTCCGGTATTGGCAACCCGGACCACCTCCACCCGCCGCCCGTCCACCAGCGCCGCCAGATCACCGGGCAGGTCCCCGACCCCCTCGTCCAGCAGATACCCCTCCCGCGACAGATGGATCAGCACCCGCGTCGGCGCAGGCTCCTGCGCAAGGATGGAAGCCACAACCACCGACAGCCGCCCGATCCGCGGGCTGATCGCCGTCAGACTCACATCCACCTCTGCCACCGCAACCCTCCGCACCGCACAGGCGGAATGATGGCCCACCCCCGGCAAAAGCGGAAGGGCCCACCGGTTTCCCGATGGGCCCCCTATATGCCGCGCTTGGCCCGCCAAGGGCCGCCCGCGTCACGGAGACGTGCTTGCCCCGCTCATTTCTTCCTGCACGAACTGGACCAGCAGGGGCGACGGCGTGGACGCGATGCATCCCGACCCCGCCTCGCCGCCATCCGTATCGACCGAGGCCGAGCTATCGGACCCGCCCGAAGCAGCCGCATCACCCGACCCCGCATCGCCGGACGCCGAACCGTCACCGCCCGCCGCATCACCCGATGCCGACGCATCACCCGAACCATCCGCGCTACCCTCGGACGAGCCCGTGCCGATGTTCTGCTCCGCCAGCGCTGCCGCATCCTCGCCGCAGGCCTCTGCGGCAACATCCAGTGGCGCCATGACCGTCATCGGCACCTGCGTGGCGTCAACGCCAAGCTGTTGCGCCAGATCGGCCTGCACATTCACCAGATCGACATTGATCCGCGTATCTTCCTGCTGGGCGAGGGCCGCGCCCCCGATCGTGCCGCAGGCCAGCGCCGTCACGGCAAGCATCCTGTACTTCATGGGATCTTCCTTCCAGCTTGAAATCCCCTTCACGGGGACAGGACTGGAGAAAGCCCCCAACCGGACTTCCGTTCCATCCACCGGCGGGAAACCGCGCGGGACCGCCGCCCGCCCGTTCCCGATGCCTAAAGCCCGACGCCTCAGGCCCGTTCGGAATATTCCATCAGTTCCGTATGGATCCAGACATCCTCTTCCGGCCCGATGAAGGGCGGGATCATGATCCGCACGCCATTGTCCAGGATCGCCGGCTTGAAGCTGTTCGCCGCCGTCTGCCCCTTCACCACCGGTTCCGTCTCGGCGATGCGGCACTTCACCTTCTGCGGCAACGTCACCGCCAGCGCCTCGTCGCCATAATAGCGGATCGTCGCCGTCATCCCGTCCTGCAGGAAGGGCCGCCGGTCGCCCAGCAATTCCGCATCCAGCTCGATCTGCTCGTAGGTCTCGCTGTCCATGAAGACCAGCCGGCCGTCGGTCTCGTACAGGAACTGCTGGTCCTTGTTCTCCAGCCGCACCTCTTCCACCTTGTCCTCGGACCGGAAGCGTTCGTTCAGCTTCCGCCCGTCGCGCAGGTTCTTCAGCTCCACCTGCGCGAAGGCGCCGCCCTTGCCGGGCTTCACGTGGTTGGCCTTCACGGCGGCCCACAGACCCCCGTCATGTTCCAGCACCATGCCGGGTTTGATTTCGTTACCGTTTATCTTGGGCATGTCGCAAAACCGTCAGGATTGTGGCTGGAATGGTTGAAGATTTGTGACCACCGCCTATATCCCGTGGGCTGAGACGGGGCAAGCCGACGATATATTGTACCGATACAGGAAAGTCATGCACACGACGCATGGCAGTCCTGCTAAAAGGGCAATACCGAATCGTGACCAAACGGTCATATTCGCCGGACGCCAGAAATGACAAGTACAAGAACAGGACAACGACGAGATGGTCGATTTCGTTGATGGCACCGCCTTCAATTACGAACAGGGCCAGCGGGCGCGAAAGCTCTTCGCTGCCGTGGTTCTCGCTGCGCTCGACGATGCGATCGCGGATGACAAGAAATACGGCAACGGGCCGGAACAGATCGCCCGCTGGGCGCGGTCCCGCGACGGGCGCGAAGTGCTGTCCTGCGCCGGGATCGACCCGAACGAACGGGTCGTGAAGGGTCTGATGGATTTCGTGGCCAAGGGTGTCCGCACCTCCGTCGCGCTCTCGCGCGAGGAATCGGAACGCCGCCACGCGCTGGAAGCCGACCAGGCCGAAGCCGCCTGATCACGGCGCCTGCCGCCGAAAAGAAACGCGCCCCCCGGGGCGCGTTTTCCTTTGCACGGGGTTGAGCGCGGGCGCGGCCCGCCCTGCCCTATTCGAAATCCCGCACCGCCAGCGCCCGCGCGATCTCGGCCCGCACCAGCTTGCGCACGTTCCGCGTGATGCGCTCGCCAAGCGCGCCCTGCAATTCCTCGCGGATGATGTCGCGCACCAGATCGCGCAGCATCTCCTCGTCATAGAGCGCCTCTCCCGCCTCCTGCGGACCGGCATCGAAACGGGCAAAGACCGTGGCCTCCGCCTCTTCCTCCAGTTCCCGCCGGATCTCGGCCTCGGCGGCATCGGCCCAGCGGGCATCGCCCGCAGGCGCCGCAGCCGTCACGGCCTCAGGTTCAGCCTCAAGCTCCGCCTCCGCCCAGAACGGCGCCTCCGCCCCGGATGCCGCTGCCTCCGCCTCCACCGGCGCGGCAGCGCCGAACGGCTCCACCGCAGGCTCCACGGCATCGGCACCGGACAGGACAGGGCCCGCCTCCTCCGCCTCGGTCAGAAGGTCGGTATCATCCACCGCCGCGATCGCGTCCTGCCCGTCGCCCGCGAAACCCTCCACGGCATCCAGACGCACCGCCTCCTCCGCAGCCTCGGCAGCGGCATCGGCCAGCACCGCCGCAGGCTCCGCCGTTTCGGGGATGCTCTCCTGCGGCAGGGCCGCCGCCACCTCTTCCTCGACGAACCAGTCCGGCACCGCCGACGCCGCCGGGGCGACATCCTCCTCCGTCGCCGGTTCCAGCGTCCGCGCCGCCTCGTCCAGCACGGCCCCGACCCGGGCCACATCCTCGCCTTCGCCACGGCGGGAATGGAACGGCGCCGGTTCGTCCAGCCCCTCCTCCTCCGCCGCCACAGGCTCGGGCGCGATCCGCAAGGACGGGGTCAGCAACAACCGGCCCGGCCCTTCCGCGATCTGTGCAACCTTGGCCGCCTCGGCAGGGGGCGCAGCCTCGGCGGGCCGTGCCCCCGAACGCAGGTCCTCCGAAACCAGACGGCGGATCGAGGAAAGCACATCCTCGATCTCGACGGAACTCAACCGCTCGGACATTTCGGCACGGACCTCCCGGCACGCATCAGTTGCGGCCATATTCGCCGCAAACCGTGGCGATATCAAGGAATTGCAAAGGGCCCTGCAACGGCAGGGCCCCCATTGCCACGGAATTCATCCGTTTCAGTCGCCGATCTTGTCCAGGATGCGCTGCAACTTCTTGCCCTGCGGGCTGGTGATGGGCGCATTCTTGACCGCGTTGTAATAGCTCGCCGGGTCATAGGTCGGCACGCCAAGGTTCAGATGGTCCACCGACAGCAGGCCCATCGTCGCCAGCAGGTTATAGACCCCCACATAGCGCTGCGCCTCGGCCTGCAACTTCGTCGCCCGCGCGTCCAGCAGCTCCTGCTCGGCGTTCAGCACGTCCAGCGTCGTCCGTGCCCCCAGCGTCGCCTCCTCGCGCACCCCGTCAAAGGCCGTCTGCGCCGCCTGCACGCCCAGCGTCCCGGCCTGGATGGAGGCCGCAGCCACCTCCAGCGCGACCCAGGCATTGCCCACATTCTCGCCCACGGTGATCGTGGTCTGCAGAAGCCCGGCCTCCGCCGCCTCCTTCTGCGCCAGCGCCGCGCGATGGCCCGAAGACAGCGCACCGCCCGCATAGAGCGTCTGGTTGAACGACAGGCCGACGCTGTCGCGCCGCACGTCGTTGTCCAGGCTCTCGGTCACGGTTGCGTCGAGATTGATCGTCGGGCGCATCGCGGCCTTCGTCGCCTCCACCCCGAGCTGCGCGATCGTCACCTGACGCTGCGCGGCAAGGATGTCGGGATGGGTCCGCAGCGCGATCATCCGCGCCTCCTCCATCGACCGCGCCGTCGCGGGCAGCGGCGGCAGACCGGCCAGATTGCCCGGATAGGCCCCCGTCACCGCGCGATACCGCTCCCGCGCGACCTTGAATTCACCCTCGGCCGCCGCCAGACCCGACCGCGCCGCCGCAAGCCGCGCCTCCGCGATGGCCACATCGGTGCGCGTCACCTCGCCCACCTCGAACCGGTCGTTCGCGGCCTGCAATTCCTGCCCGATCAGCCGCACGTTCGACTGCCGCAGGGCCACGATCTCGGCCTGATAGCGCACATCCACATAGGCGCTCACCGCCGACAGCAGCACCTGCGCCTCGATATCCTTCAACGCCTCGCGCGTGGCCAGCACGCTTTCCTTGGCGATCTCCACCCCGATCCGGTTGCGCCCGAAATCCAGCAGCGTCCATTGCAGCGCCAGCGACATGGTCTTGCTGAACCCGTCCGTCGCCGGAATATCGGGCGAGGACTCGACGTTCTGCGCATTCGCCACGAAGCTGATCACCGGCCGCAGCCGCGCCACGGCCTGCGCCACATCCTCGTCCGCCGCCCGCAGCAGCGCCTCGTTCTGGTCCAGCAGTTGCGAGTTGCGATAGGCCGAGGCCAGCGCATCCGCCAGCGTCTCCGCCCATGCGGCAGGTGCCGAGAAACCGATCACCGCAACCACTGCGGCCCTGATCCATCCACGCATCCCGAAACCCGCCTCTCTTTTTTCCGAACCCTACCGGTTCCCCGGAATATGGGGACCGCACCGCCACATCAAAGAACGAAACCGCGCACCGCCTCGAAACCGGGCAGCACGGGGGCCGCCGCGTTGAACGCCTGCCGCCACGACACCACGCCGTCGATCTTGTATCCGATGCGGACAACCCCCAGCGCGCCTTCCATGAAGACCGCACCGATCCGCCCGCCTTCCTTCAACTGGTCCAGCAGCGCCTGCGGCACGACCTCCACGCCGCCCTGCACCGTGATCACGTCGAAGGGCGCGTGCTTCGCATCCCCTGCCGCCAGCCGCCCGACGACGACCGCCGCATTGTCCACGCCTTCCGCCGACAGCCCGCGCTGCGCCTCGGCGGCCAGCGCCTCGTCCTCCTCGACCGCGACCACCGCATCGGCAAGCCGCGCGATCACCGCCGTCGAATAGCCGAAGCCGCACCCCAGATCGAGAACCAGCTCCGTCGGCTGGATGTCCAGCGCGTCCAGCAGCTTGGCCAGCGTCCGCGGCTCCAGCACGACACGGCCCGACCCGATCTCCAGGTTTTCGCCCACATAGGCCGCCTCGCGCTTGGAGGACGGCACATAGACCTCGCGCGGGACGGTCAGCATCGCCTCGATGATCGGGAACTTGGTCACGTCGGACGGGCGCACCTGCGTGTCCACCATCATCACCCGCCGGGTCGCGAAGTCGGTCATCGGTCTGAACTCATCGGTTTGGTTTTGGTCCCCCACTCTCTGCCACACTTCCCTGCGGTGGGCAACGGCCCAGCGATCATGCGCCCGCAAACAGCGCCCTCCTGTCGTCCCGCCGCCACGCCCGCGCCCGCACCGTTGGGGCTTGCAAATCCGCGCCCTTCACGCTTCCCTCAGCCCGCCGAAAAGGGAGGATGGCATGAAACTCTTGCGCGTGGGCCAAAGCGGGTCCGAAATTCCGGCCATGATGGACGCCTCGGGCCGCATCCGCAGCCTGCAGGGCATCGTTCCCGACATCGCGGGCGCCACCCTCACCCCCGAGGGTCTGGCGAAACTCCGCGCCCTCGATCCCGCCACCCTGCCCGAAATTTCGGCAGACCGCATCGGCCCCTGCGTCGGCAACGTGGGCAAATTCATCTGCATCGGCCTCAACTACGCCGACCACGCGGCGGAATCGAACCTGCCGGTCCCGAAGGAGCCGGTGATCTTCCTCAAGGCCAACTCCGCCATCTGCGGCCCGGATGACGACATCCTGATCCCGCGCGGATCGAAGAAGACCGACTGGGAAGTGGAACTCGGCGTCGTCATCGGCAAACGCGCCTCCTATGTCTCCGAGGCCGAGGCGATGGACCATGTCGCGGGCTATTGCGTCATCAACGACGTCTCCGAACGCGAATTCCAGATCGAACGCGGCGGCACCTGGGACAAGGGCAAGGGCTGCGACACCTTCGGCCCCATCGGCCCCTGGCTGGTCACGGCCGACGAAATCGCCGACCCGCAGAACCTGTCCATGTGGCTGGAGGTGGACGGCCACCGCTACCAGAACGGTTCCACGAAGACGATGGTCTTCGGTGTCCGCCACCTCGTGCATTACGTCAGCCAGTTCATGTCGCTGAACCCCGGCGACGTCATCTCCACCGGCACGCCCCCCGGCGTCGGCATGGGCCAGAAGCCCGAACCGGTCTATCTCAAGGGCGGCGAGGTGATCCGCCTCGGCATCGAAGGCCTGGGCGAACAGCGCCAGCGCGTCGGCCACGCCTGAGGCGCCCCCTCACCCTGCCCTCTCCCCCCCGGGGGGAGAGGGTAACGCACCCGGCCTGCCCGCCCTGCGCCCTGCTCCGCAAGCGGAACAGGCGCACCGGCGAAAGAAACGGTCTTCATCCCCCGATTGCCCGAAACGGAGCGCCCTCCCTCTCCCCCCCGGGGGGAGAGGGCCGGGGTGAGGGGGCAGCCGTCACACCACCCGCAGCCCCGGCTTTGCCACCACGCGCCCCAGCGCCTGCCGGACCGTCGCCGCGATATCCTTCGCCGTCAGCCCCGCCCATTCATACATCTGCGCCGGCGACCCCTGGTCGATGAACCGGTCCGGCAGCGTCATCGTGCGGATCGCCCGCCCCTTCTCCAGCCCGCCCGAATTGGCGAGGTGATGCAGCACCAGCGCCCCGAAGCCCCCCGTCGCCCCCGTCTCCAGCGTCACCAGCGCGGGATGCTCCGCCACCAGCCGGTCCACCAGCGCACAATCCAGCGGCTTGGCAAACCGCGCATCCGCCACCGTCACCGAAATCCCCTCCGCCTCCAGAGCCTCGGCGGCCAGCAGCGCCTCGGACAGATGCGCCCCGTAGGACAGGATCGCCGCCCCCGTCCCCTCGCGCAGCACGCGCCCCTTCCCGATCTCCAGCGGCACCCCCCGCGCAGGCATCTCCACCCCCATCCCCTCGCCCCGGGGATAGCGGAAGGCGATGGGCCCTGCGTCATGCGCAATCGCCGTGGCGACCATGTGGACAAGATCCGCCTCGTCCCCCGCCGCCATCACCGTGAACCCCGGCAGGTTGGCAAGGAAGCCGATGTCGAAGGCCCCCGCATGGGTCGCCCCGTCCTGCCCCACCAGCCCCGCCCGGTCTATGGCAAAGCGCACGGGCAGACCCTGCAAGGCCACGTCATGCACGATCTGGTCATAGCCCCGCTGCAGGAAGGTGGAATAGATCGCGCAGACCGGCTTCAACCCCGAAGCCGCCATCGCCGCCGCCATCGTCACCGCGTGCTGTTCCGCAATCCCCACGTCGAACACCCGCGACGCGAACCGCCGCGCCATGATGTCCAGCCCCGTCCCCGACGGCATCGCGGCGGTGATCGCCACCACACGCGGGTCCCGCGCCGCCTCCTCGGTCAGCGCATTGCCGAAGACGCTGGTATAGGCGGGGGCATTCGACTTGGCCTTCGCCTGTTCGCCGGTAAGCGGATCGAACTTCGACACCCCGTGATACTTGTCCGCTGAATTCTCGGCCGGCGCAAATCCCTTCCCCTTCACCGTCACGGCATGGATCAGCACCGGCCCCGTCGCCCGCGCCCGCGCCGCCCGCAGGGTCTGCAACACCTGCCCCATGTCATGCCCGTCGATGGGGCCAACATAGGAAAAGCCCAGTTCCTCGAACAGCGTCCCCCCGCCCGGCATCCCCGTCACCAGCTGCCGCGCCCGCCGCGCCCCGTCGCGCACCGGTCCGGGAAGATGCGATTCAAACTCCTCCGCCGCCGCCTTGAACAGCGCCAGCGGCCCCTTGGCCGCAATCTCGTTCAGGTATTTCGACAAGGCCCCCACCGGCGGCGCGATGCTCATGTCATTGTCGTTCAGGATCACGAACAGCCGCTTGCCCAGATGGCCCGCATGGTTCATCGCCTCATAGGCCATGCCCGCCGTGATCGCCCCGTCCCCGATGACCGCGATGGTATCGCCCACCGGCATCCCCATGTCGCGCCC
>AYNO01000160.1 GCA_000500915.1 Rhodobacter sp. CACIA14H1 | reverse complement strand
GCGGGCGATGTCCACGAGGATGGGGGCCTCAGACGCCTCGTAAAGCGCGAAGTGGAATGCGTGGTTTGAGGAGAGGTAATCGGTGACGGAACCGGCGCGGATGGCGCGGTCCACGCGGTCGTCGATGGCTTCCAGCCGGTCGATCAGGGCGGGGGTCAGGTGGGCGCCCGCCAGTTCGGCGAGTTTGGGTTCCACCGTCAGGCGCACGAAGGCGAGCTGATCGAGCAGCGCGGGCGTCAGGTTCGGGACCGAGACGCGGCGGTTGCCCTGCGGCAGCAGCGCGCCTTCGGCGGTGAGGCGGCGGATCGCCTCGCGCACGGGGGTCATGCCGGCGTCGAGGTCGCGGATGAGGCCTTGTATGGTGACGGGCTGGCCGGGGGCAAGGTGGCCGAAGAGGATCATGTCCCGCAGGCGGGCATAGGTCACTTCGTGGGACGGTATCTTGCGTGTCTCGTCGTCCATTGCCCCTGCCCTGCGGTTCCTTGGCGGTCAGGTAAACCGCAGGGAAGGATTTGATCAAGTTCTTATGCGCCGCCCTTTGACGGGATGTAGTCGAAGCGCAGGAAGTCGGCCGTCCAGCCCTGCCCCGTGAGGTCATGCGCGACCATGCCGACGAAGGCGCCGGTGAAGTTGGCGTGTTCCCCCCTGCCGCCTTCGTCGGAGATCAGGCTGGCGTCGAGGGTCGGGCCGACGGGGTGCATCGGCGCGTCGCCGGTGGCGACGAGGAAGCGCTGGGTCGGGCCGTCCACCTGCACCTCGATCCGGACGGGGCCTTCGGCGAGGGGGTGGTGGTAGTGGAAGGTGAGGGCTTCGCCCGGCCAGTCACCGAGGCAGGAGACAAGGGTGAGGCAGCGCCCGTATGCGGCTTCGCGGGTGACGAGGGCGGCGTGGAACTTGTGGCGGTTGTAATAGGTGATCAGCCCTGCGGCGCGTTGCCAGTCGGGCGGGTCGGCCATGACGACGGTGGCGGCGGTATAGGCGTGGTGTTCCTGACGGCGGGCGACCAGCGCCTGTTCGAAGAAGGAGCCGAGGCTTTCGCGGCCCGTCAGGCGGAGCGCCTGTCCGGTGAGGGTGAAGAGCCGTTCGGGGTAAGGGGTGCGGAGCCACTGGAATTCCGGCGGCAGGTCGCGGGTCTGGAAGCTGCGGTGGATGGGCCGGTCGGGGCGGCGTTTCGCGGGAAGGTCGATCGTGGGGGGCGGGGCCATGCCGCCGTCTGCAAGGCGGGGCCAGCCGTCATCGTGCCAGTCGATGCGGGCAAGGCCGGTTTCGCGGCCAAGGGGGCAGAAATTGCCCGGCAGGGGGCGGCCGCAGAGGAAGGTGTGGAACCCCTGCCCTTCCGGCGTTTCGACATATTGGCCGTGGCCCACGCGTTGCAGCGGATGGTCGGGGGTGAAACGCGTGGTCAGGAGGTGGGTGTCGGGGTGCATCTCGTAGGGGCCGGTGATGCTGCGCGACCGTGCCATGGTGACGGCGTGGTCGTAGCCGGTGCCGCCTTCAGCGGTGGTGAGGTAATACCAGCCGTTCTTCTTGAAGAGATGGGGCGCCTCGGTCAGGCCGAGGGGGGAGCCGGTGAAGATGGTGTGGACCGGTCCGGTCAGGCCGTGGACGTGGTGCCATTCCTGCAGCTCGATCCCGTCGAAGCTGTCATGGGCGGGGTTGAGGCCGGTTCCCTTGCCCCGGTGGTTCCAGCGCATGTTGAGGAACCACTTGCGCCCGTCGTCGTCGTGGAAGAGGGACGGGTCGAAGCCGGAGGAGGTGACATAGGTCGGGTCGGACCAATCGCCATCGATGGTGTCGCAGGTGACGATGTAGTTATGCGCGTCCTTGAAGGCGCCGTCGAAGCGTTTGACATCGGTATAGACGAGCCAGAACCGTTCGCCGTCATGGGACAGGCAGGGCGCCCAGACGCCGCAGCTGTCGGGGTTGCCGCGCATGTCGAGCTGGGCGGGCCGGCGCAGGGGGCGGGCGACCAGTTCCCAGTTCACGAGGTCGGTGGAATGGTGGATCTGCACGCCGGGATACCATTCGAAGGTGGAGGTGGCGATGTAGTAGTCGCCCCCCACGCGGCAGATGGACGGGTCGGGGTTGAAGCCGGGCAGGATGGGGTTTTGCAGCATGGTGTCGGGTTTTTCGCGCGGAGTCCGGCCCCTTGCGGGGCCGGATACGGTTGGGGCGGCGGGGGCCTGCGTCAGGCCATGAGGGCGCGGGCTTCGGCGATGCCCAGCGCCTCGGGCCGCGTGCAGGTGGTGCCCATGGTGACGAAGCTGCCTTCCGCGCCGGATTTCAGGGCGGCGGTCATCACCTCGACCCCGTGGAGCGCGCGGTCGATGGAGCAGCGGGCGTCGCGGCCCTGCAGGATGGCCTGTGCCATGTCGGCAAGGCCCGCGGTGCGGTAATTGGCCAGCGGGCCGGCGACGGGGTGGTCCTGGTTGTTCCTGGACAGCGGGTGGTCCCAGAGGGGCACTTCGGCGGGTTTGCCGTCGCGGCCGGCCATTTCGACCTTGCCGCCGAAGAAGTTGGGGTCGGGGACGTAGAGCGTGCCTTCGGTGCCGTAGAGTTCCATGTTGACGCGTTTGTGGTGCCAGACATCCCAGCTTGCCGAGAAGTTGACGGTGGCGCCGTTCACGAATTCCAGCAGGGCGTGGATGTTCGTGGGGGTCTTGACGGGGATCACCTCTCCCTTCCGGGGTTCGGAGGAGATGGTGCGCGTGTCATGGGCGGCGGAGGTGAGGGCGGCGACGCGTTTCACCGGACCGATGAGGTTGATGAGGTTGGCGATGTAATAGGGCCCCATGTCCAGCATCGGGCCACCGCCGGGCAGGAAGAAGAAGTCGGGGTTGGGGTGCCAGTGTTCCATCCCGTGGCCCATGACGGCGGCGCAGCCTGCGGTGATGGTGCCGAGTTTGCCTTCGTCGATCAGGGCGCGGGCCATCTGGTGGGCACCGCCGAGGAAGGTGTCGGGGGCGCAGCCGACGGACAGCCCCTTGGAGCGGGCGAGGTCGCGGAGTTCGAGGCCGGTTTCCAGCGTGAGCGTCAGGGGTTTTTCCGAATAGACGTGCTTGCCCGCCTGCAGGATGGATTTCGACACGCCGAAATGGGCGTCGGGGATCGTCAGGTTGATGACGACGTCGATGTCCTTGTTGGCCAGCAGGTCATCAACCGACTGGGCCTTGGTGTTGAACTCTGCCGCCCGCGCCTCGGCGGCGGCCATGTTCATGTCGGCCACGGCCCGCACCTCCAGCCCCTTGAAGGTGGGGGCAAGCCGCAGGTAGGCCGCCGAGATGTTTCCGCATCCGATGATGCCGATGCCCAGTTTCGCCATGGTTCAGTATCCTTTCACAGCCGCCAGCGAGCGCCGCGCGAAGCGGGCGTGGTCGCTTGGATTGTCGTGTTCGATGACGAGATGCGCCACCCCTGCCCCACGCAACTGGCCCAGAAGCGTCTTCCAGTCCACGGTGCCGTGGCCGACGTCGGCCCAGCCATCCTCGTTCGCGTTTTCGCCTGCAGGGGCGATGTCCTTGACATGGGCCGCCGTGATGCGGCCGCGTTCGGCGGCGATCCATTCGGCGGGGTCGGTCTTGCCCTTGATGACCCATGCCACGTCCATTTCCCATTCCAGCGCGGGGCCGCCTTCCAGCAGCGCGGCCATGGGGATGGTGCCGTCGGGGAGTGCGACGAATTCGAAGTCGTGGTTGTGCCAGCCGAAGCCCAGACCCGCCGCGCGGACGGGGGCGCCGGCGCGTTCCAGCCTTGCGCCGAAGTCGCGCCAGCCCTGCGCGGTGGTGGGGCGCTGGTCGGGGTGGACCCAGGGGCAGTAGATGCGTTCTATGCCGAGGCGTTTCGCCACCGCCACCGCGCCCGCGGGGTCGCCTTCCAGCATGTCGAGGCCGAAATGCGCCGTTGGCATCTTCAGCCCCGTTTCGGCAAGGCCGCGGGCCATGGCGTCCACCGCTTCGGGATCGGAATAGAGGGCGCCGTAGCCTTCGACCGCCGCATAGCCCGCCTCGGCCAGCATCGACAGCGTCACGGAGAGGGGCGGGAAGTTGCGGGACGAGTAAAGCTGGTAGGAAAACATGGCTCAGGCTCCTTGGCTGGGCGGCCCGTAGGTCGCCGAATGCAGGTCGCGGAAGGTGAAGCGCGGGGTGGCGCCTGTCTCCTTCGGTGTAAAGGTGATGGTGACGGGAAGGCAGGGCAGCAGCGTCACGGCGTTGTCGGAAAAGCGCCCTGCGATATCGGCTTCGACCGTGACGAAAGGGGCGAGGCTGCGGGCGGTGACGGTGACGTGCCAGAGGGGGCCGTCCTGTTTCACCTGCGTTTCCAGCCCTGCGGGCAGGAGGTCGTAGGATTTCCACGGTTTCGGCGCGTGGATGTCGCGGCCGTCGATGCCGTCGCCGGACCAGATGAAGGACAGGATCTCGCCCGAGGCAAGGGTGGCGGCGGGAAGGCGGATCGCGTCAACCGCGCGGTCGGTCGGGGCAGTGAGGTCGGTGGCCGCCAGTTGGCGCGAGGTGCCGTCCATCGCCACGGCCCATGCCTCGACATGCAGGGCGACGGGGTCGGGGCGGTCGTTGACGCTGCGCAGGACGAGGTCGGCCCCGTCCGGCACGCAGACCACGGTGACGGGGGCGTAGAAGCGCCGCGCCATGTGGTGCAGGAGTTTCCAGCCCCCGCCATGGTCGAGCGAGGCCCAGGAGCAGACGGGCCATGTGTCGTTGAGCTGCCAGTAGAGCGTGCCCATGCAATGGGGTTTCAGCGCACGCCATGCGGTGACGGCGGTCTTGATGGCCAGTCCCTGCTGGACCTGCGACAGATAGACGAAGTTCGGGAAGTCCACCGGAAAGCGGAAGTAGCGGAACATGGTTTCCGCGATGCGGGCATTGCCGCCCGCGTTCTTCTGGTGGCTTTCCATCACGGGGGCCGCGATGTTGAAATCCTGCGGATCGGCAAAGCGGCGGATGACATCCATCGACGGATAGGACTGGAAGCCGAATTCGGAACAGAAGCGGGGGCGCACGTCGCGGTAATGGTCGAAGTCGCGGCCTTCGTGCCAGACGGACCAGAAATGCATGTCGCCGGAGCTGTCGTCATGCCACGCATCCCCGAAGGCAAGGACGCCGGGGGACGGGGAGGAGGGCCACCAGTTGGCATCGGGCAGCACGGCGCGGAGCGCGGTTTCCACGGTGCGGTTCAGGCGGTCGTAACTGACGAGGTAACGGTCGCGATCCTGCCGCGAACAGTCGAACCACCCCAGCGCCCCGATCAGTTCGTTGTCGCCGCACCACAGCGCGATGCAGGCGTGGTGGTTGATGCGGGCCACGACGTCGCGCACCTCGGCATCGATTTCGGCAAGGAATTCGGGGGTGGAGGGGTAGAGGTTGCAGGCGAACATGAAGTCCTGCCAGACCATCAGCCCCATCTCGTCACAGAGGTCGTAGAACCAGTCGGGTTCGTAGCGGCCGCCGCCCCAGATGCGGATCATGTTCATGTTGGCGTCGATGGCCGATTGCAGCAGGTCGCGTGTAGCCTCGGGCGTGATGCGGCCATGCAGGGCGTCGGCGGGAATCCAGTTCGCGCCCCGGGCAAAGGAGTCGCGCCCGTTGACGCGGAAGCCGAAGGAGCGGCCTGCGGCATCGGGGGCCGAGACGAGGGACAGGTCGCGCAGGCCGATGCGGCGGGTGGCGCGGGCGCTGCCCATGGTGACGGTGAGGTCATGCAGCGTCTGCGGGCCAAGGCCTGCGGGCCACCAGAGCGCGGGGCTGTCGATGCGCAGCGTCAGGCGGGCGATGCCGCCGCGCAGGGGGGCGGTGGTGGTGGTGCCGCAGAGCGTGGCCGTCACCTGCGTGCCGTCCGGTGCCCCTGCCCCGTGGATTTCGACCGATAGCTCGGCCATGCCGTCGCTGTGGCTTTGCGCCACGACGATGTCGGCGATGCGCGGCCCCTGCGGTTCCAGCCGGATGCCGCCCCAGATGCCGAAGGGGGCAAGGGCGATGTTCCAGTCCCAGCCGAAATCGCATTGCGGCTTGCGCAGCATGTTGCCGTTGGGGATGGGGCAGTTCCCTTCGTGCCACGGCACGAAGAAGGGAAGCTGCGCCTGCCGCGCTGCGCCTTCGGCGACGGGAGATCGGAAGGTGATGGAAATCTCGTTCTCGCCCCTGCGGATCAGCCCTGCGGCATCGACGCGCCAGCGGCGGAAGGCATTGGCGGCCGTCAGGCAGGGCGTGCCGTTCAGGCGGATCTCGGCCACGGTGTCCAGCCCTTCGATCACCAGATCGCAGGGCTTGCCGTCATGGCGGAAGCTGCGGGTGGCGACCCAGTCGCGTTCGGATATCCAGCGCAGGCCGTATTCGTTGCGGCCCCGGTAGGGATCGGGGATCGCGCCTGCGGCCTGCAGGGCGCTGATGCCGTCGCCGGGGACGGCGAAGGGCACGCTGTGATTGCCCTGCGCGTCCGCAAGGGTCCATGTCCCGGCAAGGTCCTGCATGGTTCAGACCCGCTGTTCCGTCGCCGCGTCGAAAAGCGACGCCTTGCCCACATCCAGTTTCAGATGCACTGCCGTCCCCGGTGCCAGGCGCCGTTCCACCGGCACGCGGACGGAAAGCTGGGTGCCGCCCGTGGTCAGCCAGACGAGGCTGTCTGCCCCCATCGGTTCGTCCAGTTCCACCGTGGCGGGGATGGTCAGCCCCGACTCGGGCGCGGTGACGATCTCGATATGTTCGGGGCGGACGCCGAGGATGGCCTTGGGCGCATCGACGGGCTTGCCGCCGTCATAGGCCGCGAGGTCCACCTTGGTTCCCGCGATGGCGAAGGCGCGGCCCCCGTCCGTCACGGCGCCGTGCAGGAAGTTCATCGAGGGGCTGCCGATGAAGCCCGCGACGAAGAGGTTGGCGGGTTTGTTGTAGATGGTCTGCGGCGCGTCGAGCTGCTGGATGATCCCGCCGCGCATGACGGCGATGCGGTCGGCGAGTGTCAGCGCCTCGATCTGGTCGTGGGTGACATAGACCATGGTGTTGCCGAGGCGGGCGTGGAGGCGCTTGATTTCCACCCTGAGTTCGGAGCGCAGCTTGGCGTCGAGGTTCGACAGCGGTTCGTCGAAGAGGAACACATCCACGTCGCGCACCAGGGCGCGCCCGATGGCGACGCGCTGGCGCTGGCCGCCCGAAAGGGCGCTGGGTTTGCGGTCCAGCAGCGGGCCGATCTGCAGGATTTCCGCCGCGCGGGCCACGCGCTTGTCGATTTCGGCCTGCGGCATACGGGCGTTCTTCAGCCCGAAGGACAGGTTCCCGCGCACCGTCATCTGGGGATAGAGGGCATAGGACTGGAACACCATGCCGATCCCGCGTTCGTTGGGTTCGGCCCATGTCACGTTGCGGCCCTTGATCCAGATCTGCCCGTCGGACAGGTCCAGCAGCCCCGCCAGGCAGTTCAGCAGCGTGGATTTCCCGCAGCCCGAGGGGCCGAGGAGGACGATGAATTCGCCTTCCGCCACGTCGAGGTTGAGGTTCTTCAGCACCGACACCGCGCCGAAGTTGAGCGTCAGGTCCTTTACTTGGATCGAATGCATCGTCAGCCCTTCACCGCGCCCGCCGCGATGCCGCGCACGAACAGTTTTCCGGAAATGAAATAGATGGTCAGCGGCACCAGCCCCGTCAGCAGGGTGGCGGCCATGTTGACGTTGTATTCCTTCACCCCCTGCACCGAATTGACGATGTTGTTGAGTTGCACCGTCATCGGATAGAGGTCGGGCTTGGTGAAGACGACGCCGAAGAGGAAGTCGTTCCAGATGCCCGTCACCTGCAGGATCACCGCCACGACGAAGATTGGCAGCGACATCGGCAGCATGATGCGGAAGTAGATGCCCCAGAAACCCGCGCCATCGACCCGCGCCGCCTTGAACAGTTCTTCCGGCAGGGACGAGAAGTAGTTGCGGAACAGAAGCGTCAGGATGGGCATCCCGAAGATCGTGTGGACGAGGACGAGGCCCGTCAGCGTGCCGTAGATGCCAAGTTCGCGCAGCAGGATGACGATCGGGTAGAGCATCACCTGATAGGGGATGAAGCTGCCGAAGATGAGGATGGTGAAGAAGACATCCGCGCCCTTGAACTTCCAGTTGACCAGCGCGTAGCCGTTCACCGAGGCGACCGCGATGGACAGGATGACCGACGGGATCAGGATCTGGACCGAATTCCAGAAGCCGCGCGAGAGGCCGTCGCAATTCAGGCCGGTGCAGGCTTCGGCCCATGCCTTCACCCATGGTTCGAAGGTGATTTCCACCGGCGGGGCGAAGATGTTGCCGACGCGGATTTCCGGCATCCCCTTGAGCGAGGTCATCACCATCACCCAGAGCGGCAGGATGTAGTAGAGGCAGACCACGAAGAGCGTGCCGTAGATCATGATGTTGCGGCCCGACAGGCGGCGGCGGGGCTTGGCCCCGCGGGCGCCTTCCATCGCGGCCACGGGGGCGGTTGCGGTCAGGTCAGCCATGCTTGCGCCCCCCGAATTCCAGATAGGCCCAGGGGATCAGCACGATCAGCACCGACAGCAGCATCATCGAGGAGGCCGCGAAGCCCTGACCGAGGTTCTGGGCCTGGAACATGTAGTCATAGACATACATGGCCGGGACCTGGCTGGCATTGCCCGGCCCGCCGCTGGTCTGGGCCACGACGAGGTCGTAGAGCTTCACGATGCCCGCCGCGACGATGACCAGCGTGGTGATGAAGACCGGACGCATCATTGGGACGATGATGAAGAGGTAGGTCTTCCATGTCGGGATGCCATCCACGCGGGCGGCTTTCCAGATATCCTCGTCTATGCCGCGCAGGCCTGCGAGCATCAGGCACATCACGAAGCCCGTCCCCTGCCAGAGCGCGGCGACAAGCAGGCCGTAGAGCAC
>AYNO01000159.1 GCA_000500915.1 Rhodobacter sp. CACIA14H1 | reverse complement strand
ACCCCCCGCTGCGCGCCGCTTCCGGCGGTGCGCGGGGCGAGGATGCGGGACCGGGAGGGCTGTCTGCCCTCCCGGACCCACCCGAGGATATTTGGGAACGGATGAAGCAGGGAGCGGGTCATGGCTGAGGCAATCGGGGGCGCGGAGGCGGGCGAGGTTTGCGAGCCGGCGCGGGCGCGGCGGTCGGGCGGGCGGTCGGCGCGGGTGGCGCTGCGGGCGGCGCCTTTGGCCGATGACGTGCGGCCCGTGCGGGCGGGGATGCCGGGGGGGCAGTACAAGCCCTTGACCGAGGCGGGGATGGCGAAGATCCATGCCTCGGCGCTGGAGGCGCTGGAGGTGATCGGGCTGAGCCAGGCGCCGAAGTCGGGGGTGGAGATCATGACCGCCGCCGGGGCCGTGCAGGGCGATGACGGGCGGCTGCGCTTTCCCCGTGCGCTGGTGGAGGACATGCTGGCGGTGGCGGCGCGGGACATCACGCTCTATGCCCGCGACCCGAAGCATGACCTGCATCTGACCGGGACCAACGTGCATTTCGGCACGGCGGGGGCGGCGGTGCATATCGTGGACCCCGTGACCCTGGACTACAGGGAATCCACCGCGCAGGACCTGTATGATGGGGCGCGGCTGGTGGACAATCTGGACAACATCCATTTCTACCAGCGCACCATGGTCTGCCGCGATGTGGTGGACAACCGCGAGATGGACCTGAACACGCTTTACGCCTGTCTGGCGGGCACGAGGAAGCATGTGGGGACATCCTTCAGCGATCCGTCCCATGTCGCGGATTGCTTCGACATGCTCTACATGGTGGCGGGGGGCGAGGAGAAATGGCTGGAGCGGCCGTTCGTTTCCAACTCCAACTGCTTCGTCGTGCCGCCGATGAAGTTTGCCGAGGAATCCTGCATCACGATGGAGGATTGCATCCGGCGGGGAATGCCGATGCTGCTGCTGTCCGCCGGGCAGGCGGGGGCGACGGCGCCTGCGCCCATCGCGCTGACCATCGTGCAGGCGGTGGCGGAATGTCTGGCCGGGGTCGTCTATGTGAATGCGATCAGGAAGGGGGCGCCGGCGATCTTCGGCACATGGCCCTTCGTGAGCGACCTGCGTACGGGGGCGATGAGTGGCGGCAGCGCGGAGCAGGCGCTGCTGACGGCGGGCTGTGCGCAGATGCACCGCTTCTATGACCTGCCGGGCGGGGCGGCGTCGGGGATTTCGGATTCGAAGCTGCCGGACATGCAGGCGGGGTGGGAGCAGGGGATCACCAATGCGCTGGCGGGCCTGTCGGGGCTGAACATGTGTTACGAGGCGGTGGGGATGCACGCGTCCCTGCTGGGGTTCTGTCTGGAATCCCTCGTGCTGGGCGATGACCTGCTGGGGCAGGCGATGCGGCTGGTGCGGGGGATCGACGTGACGGACGATTCCACCTCCATCGAGGCGATGAAGGAGGTCTGTCTGGGCGGACCCGGGCATTATCTGGGGTCGGAGCAGACGCTGAGCCTGATGCAGACGGAATACATCTATCCCAATGTGGGCAACCGGATGAGCCCGAAGGAATGGAACGAGGCGGGGAAACCCCTGTTGCTGGACACTGCGATCCGGCGCAAGAATGAGATACTGGCCAAGGCCGGGTGCCGCGTGGAGCCGGAGATCGATGCGGCCATCCGCGCCAAGTACAACATATATTTCCGCTGAGGTGGCAATGACTTACGCGAACCTGTCGAAGTTCTACATCAACGGGGAATGGGTGGCGCCGCTGGGCGGGACCACCATGGGCGTGGAAAACCCCGCGACCGAGGAGATCGTGGCGCAGGTGGCGCTGGGGTCGGTTGCCGATGCGGACCGCGCCATTGCGGCGGCGCGGGCGGCGTTTGACGGGTTTTCCTCGTGGAAGGCGGCGGACCGGATTGCCCTGCTGGAGGCGGTGCTGGCGGAATACAACCGCCGGTATGAGGATTTCGCCGTCGCCATGAGCACCGAGATGGGCGCGCCCATGGTCTGGGCGCGGGAGGCGCAGGCCTGGGCGGGGCAGGTGCATCTGGAGGCCACGATCAAGGCGGCAAAGGAATTCCACTGGGAGGAGAAGCGGGGCGACACGCTGCTGATCCGCGAGGGGATCGGGGTCTGCGCGTTGATCACGCCGTGGAACTGGCCGATGAACCAGATCGCCTGCAAGGTGGGGCCTGCGATTGCGGCGGGCTGCACCATGGTGCTGAAGCCGTCGGAGATTGCGCCTTTGTCGGGCGTGCTGTTCGCCGA
This sequence comes from Rhodobacter sp. CACIA14H1, assembly GCA_000500915.1. Lineage (GTDB taxonomy): Bacteria > Pseudomonadota > Alphaproteobacteria > Rhodobacterales > Rhodobacteraceae > Paragemmobacter. The sequence continues at coordinate 6,759 of AYNO01000159.1, read as the reverse complement.
GGTCTGCCATGCGGCGGGGGTGCCTGCGGGTGTCTTCAACATGGTGAACGGGACGGGGCCGGAGGTGGGGGCGCGGATGGCGTCGCATCCGGAGGTGGACATGGTGTCCTTTACCGGATCGACGCGGGCGGGGGTGCAGGTGGCGACCGCCGCCGCGCCGACGGTCAAGCGCGTGGCGCAGGAATTGGGGGGGAAGTCGGCCAATATCATCCTGCCCTCGGCCGATCTGGCGGCGGCGGTGCGGGGCGGGGTCGAGGGGTGCATGGGCAATACCGGCCAGTCCTGCGATGCGCCGACACGGATGTTCGTGCCTGCGGGCCGGATGGAGGAGGCGCTGGCCGTGGCGAAGGAGGCCGCTGAGGCGGTGGTCGTGGGCGATCCCAACGACCCTGCGGTGACGATGGGGCCGCTGATTTCCAGGCTGCAATTCGACAAGGTGCAGGGGTTGATCCAGAAGGGGATCGACGAGGGCGCGACGCTAGTGACGGGGGGCCCGGGCCGTCCGGCAGGGGTCAATCGCGGCTGGTTCGTGCGGCCTACCGTCTTTGGCCATGTGACGAATGACATGACGATCGCGCGGGAGGAGATCTTCGGTCCCGTCCTGTCGGTGATCGGCTATGACACGGTGGATCAGGCCGTGGCGATGGCGAATGACACGGTCTATGGCCTTGCCGCCTATGTGCAGGGCGAGCTGGCCGAGGCGCGGGCGGTCGGGCGGCGGCTGCGGGCGGGGCAGGTCAGTCTGAACTATCCGGCATGGGATACTTTCGCGCCCTTCGGCGGCTACAAGCAGTCGGGGAACGGGCGGGAATATGCGGATTGGGGCATCCACGACTTCTGTGAAGTCAAGGCATTGGTGGGACACGGATGAGATACGGCTATGTGGGTCTGGGCAACCTTGGCGGGCATCTGGCGGCAAGCCTGATCCGCGCGGGGCACGAGGTCGTGGTGCATGACCGCGACGCATCGCTGGCGGAGCGGCATCGGGAGATGGGGGCGAAGGTCGCCACCTCGCCCGCCGAGGTGGCGGCGGCGGTGGACCATGTCTTTACCTGCCTGCCGTCGCCTGCGGTATCCGAGGCGGTGCTGGCGCAGTTGCTGACGGCGATGAAGCCGGGGGCGACATGGATCGAGAATTCCACGCTGGGGCGCGAGGATATCCTGCGGCTGGCGGGGCTGGCGCGGACGGGCGGCGTGCGGCTGCTGGAGGCGCCGGTCACGGGGGGCGTGCATCTGGCGGCGCGGGGCGAGATCACCGTTCTGGTGGGGGGCGATGCGGACCTGTACGAGATGCATCGCCCTGCGCTGCAGGCGATCGGGAAGCGCATCTTCCACATGGGGCCTTTGGGGTCTGCCGCGATCATCAAGGTGATCACCAACATGCTGGCCTTCATCCATCTGGTGGCGGATGGCGAGGCGCTGATGCTGGCCAAGCGCGGGGGGCTGGACCTGAAGACGGCTTGGGAGGCGATCACGGCCTCGTCCGGGACGTCCTTCGTGCATGAGACGGAGGGGCAGCTGATCCTGAACGGGTCCTATGACATCGCCTTCACGATGGACCTTGCGCTGAAGGACCTCGGGTTTGCGATGGGGTTCGGCAAGGAGTTCGGGGTGCCGCTGGACCTTGCGTCCTTGACCAACCAGACCTTCATGAAGGGCAAGGCGGTCTATGGCGGGACGGCGCAGTCGACGCAGATCGTGAAGCTGCTGGAGGATGCGCTGGGGACGGATCTGCGGGCGGCGGGGTTTCCGGCGCGGTTGGAGTAGGGGGTTCAGGTCCGCTTGGAAGCGATGGGCGGGACGGTTCTTCAGTGACTATGGTGCGGACGGTTGGTCATCACCCGGGCCCCAAAGGCCCGGGTGGCGGCCGTCCCGCCCCCCCGGGGTGGCTGCACGGGGTCCGTGCAGCCACCCCGGCGTGACGGCCGCCACCCTCGCGTCGCACTGTGTTAAGGATTGACCCGACGCACGGGGTTGAATTCCCCCCGCCCAGCGGGGAAGGTTCCGCCCGAAGGAGACCCGCCCCATGACCATCCGCAACGATGACGACCGCCGCTTTGCCGAGCTTCTGCACCACCGATCGGCGCGGCTGTCGCAGGGCGATCCGGTGGCGCCCCCGCTGGTCAGCGCCGCGACCTATCACCTGCCGCGCGTGGATCAGGGCGGATTCATGTATGGCCGCATGTCCATGCCCACATGGGAAGAGGTGGAGTCGCAGCTTGCCGTGCTGGAGGGGGCGGACTGTGTTTCTTTCCCGTCGGGGATGGGGGCGATTTCGGCGGCGCTGTTCGCCTGCGTGACGGCGGGGACGCGGGTGGTGATGCCCTCGGACGGCTATTACACGGTGCGGCTGTTCGTCGAAGGGTTCCTGCGGCCCTTCGGGGTGACGGTGGACTATGTGCCGACCGTGGCGATGGGCGAGGCGGATTTCACCGGCGCCGGCGTGGTCTATCTGGAGACGCCGTCCAATCCGGGGCTGGATGTCTGCGACATCGCGGCGGTGGCGGCACGGGCAAAGGCGGCGGGGGCGCGGGTGATCGTGGACAACACGACGCTGACGGCGGTGTTGCAGCGGCCCTTGGACCTTGGCGCGGACCTTGTGGTGGCGGCGGATACCAAGGCGCCATCGGGGCATTCCGACGTGCTGTTCGGCCATGTCGCGGGGCGGGACGGGGCGTTGATGCAGCGGGTGCGGGACTGGCGCAAGCTGTCGGGTTCGGTGCCGGGGGCCTTCGAGGCGTGGCTGGTCCATCGCGGGATCGAGACGCTGGAGGTGCGGCTGGCGCGCATGAGCGCCTCGGCACAAGTCATCGCGGAACGGCTGGCGGCGCATCGGCGGGTGGGTGGCTTGCGCTATCCGGGGCTGCCGTCGGACCCGTCGCATGGCATCATGGCGCGGCAGGCGCGGGGGTTCGGTTTCCTGATCGGGATGGAGCTGGAGGGTGAGGCGGAGGCGGAGCGGTTCCTCGAAGCCTGCCCCTTCCTGGCGCGGACGACGAGTTTCGGCTCCACCCATAGCTGCGGCGAGCGGCGGGCGCGGTGGGGCGACGCGGTCGCGCCGGGATTCCTTCGGCTGTCCATCGGGGTGGAGCCGGTGGAGGCTTTGTGGGACGGGATCGCGGAGGGGCTGGCGGCGGGGTGAAGCGCGGGACGGCGGTGCGGTGAACCGCAGCCTTGGCTGGCCGGGCGGGGGGCAGAGGACCGACGCGAAAAGGTCCGGTGGACCTTTTCGCCGGTCCGATTGGAGGCGAGGCAACGAGCCTCCAAGGGGTTTTCACCCTGCGCCGTCTGTTTGGGCACGGGACGCGCCCGCCCCGGTGGGGGCGCTTGCGCCCCGCCGCCCGGGGGCGGGGCGGCCCGTGCGCGGGCGCACGGGCGGCAGGGGTGAAGCCGGTCACTGCGCGTGCGGCGATGGCCGCACGCGTGATGCGGGATGAGGGAGAGCCTCAGCCCTCGGCGCCGTTGGTGGCGAGGTCTTCTTCCGGCTCTTCGGCCACCGGTTCGGCGATCTTGAAGCTGCGCAGGATGAAATCCGGCACATGGTCGCCCATGCCCACGACCGGCGGCCCGCTGTCGCGGTCGCGGTAGCGGTCGCGGCGGTCATCGCGGCTTTCGCGGCGGTCGCTGCCACGGTCATCGTCGCGGCGCGGGCGGTCGTCGCGGCGGCCTTCGCGGCGGTCGCTGCCGCGTTCGTCGTCACGGCGGGTTTCGCTACGATCTTCGCGGCGGTCTTCCCTGCGCCCGTCTACGGCGGTCGTCACGGCGGTCGCCGCCACGTTCGTCGTCGCGGCGCGGGCGGTCCTCGCGGCGGGGTTGCGGGGCCTCGGCCACCGGCGTTCCACGGCGGGGGCTTCGTCCTGCGGCGCACGGTCCTCGCGCGGGGTGCGGTCGCGGCCGCGACGGTCGCGGTCGCCGCGTCCCCCGCGTTCGCCCCTGCCGCCCCGTTCGCCGCCCCTTTCGCCCCGGTCGGAGCGCGGGCGGTCGGAGCCTTCGGAGGCAAGGTCCAGACCTTCGGGCAGTTCGCCCTTCGGGATGGACTGTTTCACGAGGCTTTCGATGGCGGCGAGATATTTGTCGTCATGCGGGACGGCGATGGTGAAGGCCTTGCCCTGACGCCCGGCGCGGCCGGTGCGGCCGATGCGGTGGACGTAATCCTCGGGGTGGGAGGGCACGTCGAAGTTGAACACATGGCTGACGGCGGGAATGTCCAGCCCGCGCGCCGCCACGTCGGAGGCCACCAGCAGGTGGAGCGATCCGTCGCGGAAGCCGTCCAGCGTCTTCATCCGCTGCGACTGGTCAAGGTCGCCATGGATGGGGGCGGCGTTGAAGCCGTGGGATTTCAGGGACTTGGCCACCACGTCCACATCCATCTTGCGGTTGCAGAAGATGATGGCGTTGGTGCAGCTTTCGCCTTCGGCGCGGATCAGCGCCCGCAGCACGGCGCGTTTTTCGGTGAAGGAACGGTCCTTCCGCGTCGGCTGGAACTGGATCAGCTTCTGTTCGATCGTGGCCGAGGTGGTGGATTGGCGTGCCACCTCGATCTTGGCCGGATTGGACAGGAAGGTGTTGGTGATCCGTTCGATTTCCGGCGCCATGGTCGCGCTGAAGAACAGGGTCTGGCGGGTGAAGGGGGTCAGCTGGAAGATGCGTTCGATGTCGGGGATGAACCCCATGTCGAGCATCCGGTCCGCTTCGTCCACCACCATGATCTGCACGCCGGTCAGCAGGAGCTTGCCGCGTTCGAAATGGTCGAGCAGGCGGCCGGGCGTGGCGATCAGCACGTCCACGCCGCGATCGATCAGCTTGTCCTGTTCGCCGAAGGAGACGCCGCCGATGAGCAGGGCCTTCGTCAGCTTGGTATGTTTCGCATAGATGTCGAAGTTTTCGGCCACCTGTGCCGCCAGTTCCCGCGTCGGCGCCAGCACCAGCGAGCGCGGCATCCGCGCCCGTGCGCGGCCCTGGCCCAGCAGGGTGATCATCGGCAGGGTGAAGGAGGCGGTCTTGCCCGTGCCGGTCTGCGCGATCCCGAGGACGTCGCGGCCTTGCAGCGCGTGGGGGATGGCCTGTGCCTGGATGGGTGTGGGGATTTCGTAGCCCGCTTCCGCGATGGCCTGAAGCACGCGCGGGTCGAGCGCGAGGTCGGAGAATTTGGTCATTTGCGTCCTTGTGATGCGGGATCGGCCCGCATTGGGTGGTGGGACGCTGCTTGTCCGGGCGCCCCGGCGTCTTTGGTCGGCCTTGCGGCCTTGATGGCCCTTAACGGAAAAGCTGCACAGGGTCAAGGATGGCGGGGTCCGGCCCCTTGCGGCCTGCCTGCGGGGGCGGGGCGTCACCAGTTCGGGCGGTCCGCGGCGGGGTCGAGGAGGGGGTGCCAGCCCTGCCGCATCACGCGGATCAGCGGTTCGGGGGTGAGGATTGTGGCGATGCCGTGCGGGCGCGGGACCGGGGCGGCGTAGCCCTGCGGTGTATAGGGAAGGAGGCGGTCGCCCTGCACGAGATGGGGGCGGTCCTGCCAGAGGAGGAAGGCCCCGTCCGGCAGGGTTTCGACCGGGGCGAGGTGGCGGCGCGGGCGGCGGGTGGCGGGGTCGATGCGGGCGGCGTGGAGCGTGGCGTCGATCTGCGTCGCCTTCGGTATCTGGCCGAAGGCGCGGGCCCATGCGGCGCGGAAGTCGTCATAGACGGCACGGCGGCATTCGGCGCAGGGGCGGTGTCCGGCGGCGCAGGCCACGGCTTCGTCATGGAAGAAGAGGCGGGTGTAGCCGTTCGGGGGCGTGACGCCCTGCAGGGGGCGGCCCGGTTTCGGGCGCAGGGTGCAGGTGAGCCAGAGCTTCGTCTGCCAGAGGCCGGGGCCGATGCTGCCCGTGGCGTCGTGGAGGCGGCCGCGATTGCCCATGAAGCCGCCCTGCGCAGGGGTGGCGAGGAAGGTGCCGTCGGGCTGGATGCGGTTGGGGCGGGGCATGGGTGTCACCGATACGCGTTACCGTGCAGGGGCCATCGTCCCCGCAGGACCCGTGGGTTGCAAGGCGATTTCTGGCGCAGATTTCGCTTGGGACGCCGTGGCGAAGGGGCCGAAATCTGCGTCAGATTTCGGCGCGGGATTTGCGTCAAATCCCGCTTTGCCGTCAGACCATCATTTCCTTGGTCGCCGTCAGCTTCAGCTCCGGATAGTCGCGTTCCACCCGGTCGATGTCCCATTTGAGGCGCGTCAGATAGACCATGTCGCCGTCATTGTCGGTGGCGATATGGCCCTTGTTGACGTTGACGAAACGTTCCACCTCGGCCTTGGGGCCGGCGACCCAGCGGGCGGAGGTGAATTGCGACGGCTCGAAGCGGACGGGGAGGGAGTATTCCTGTTCGATCCGGCTTGCCAGAACCTCGAATTGCAGCGCCCCCACGACGCCCACGATGAAGCCGGAGCCGATCATGGGTTTGAAGACCTTGGCCGCGCCTTCCTCGGCGAATTGCATCAGCGCCTTTTCAAGGTGCTTGGCCTTCATCGGGTCGCCCGCGCGGACGCCTTGCAGCAGTTCCGGCGCGAAGGAGGGGATGCCGGTGAAGTGCAGCGCCTCGCCTTCGGTCAGCGCGTCGCCGATGCGGAGCTGGCCGTGGTTCGGGATGCCGATGATGTCGCCCGCCCATGCCTCTTCGGCCAGTTCGCGGTCGGCGGCGAGGAAGAGGACGGGGTTCGACACCGCCATCGGCTTTTTCGACCGGACGTGCAGCAGTTTCATGCCGCGTTCGAAATGGCCGGACGCAAGG
>AYNO01000158.1 GCA_000500915.1 Rhodobacter sp. CACIA14H1 | reverse complement strand
GGTGACGATCAGGTCCACATCGGAATAGGTGGCGGTTTCCTGCGCGGCCTTGGTGCCGATGACGATGAAGCGGGCGGGCGGTCAGTCTGGTTGAGGAAGTGGTGCCCGTCGGGGTTGCCCGCGGGGAAGCAGGCGCAATCGCCGGGGTGCATGGGTTCCGCGCCCGCGTCGGTGACCATGGTGCAGGTGCCTTCGGTGACGAGGACAAGCTCATCCTCTTTCAGGTGCCAGTGCCGCAGCGAGGACATCGCGCCGGGGTCCAGCGTCACCAGATTCACGCCATATTGCGTGAGCCCCCCCGCCTCGCCCAGCCGCAGGGAAGACCGGCCTGCCATCATCGCCGCATAGGGCGCGGGGTAGATGGAGCCGGTCTTGACCGGGACGGAGGCGAGGTCGAGTTTCGGCATCACACGCGCTCGATGATGGTGGCCGCGCCCATGCCGCTGGCGATGCAGAGCGTGGCGAGGCCGGTGGATTTGCCGGTGCGTTCCAGTTCGTCGAGCAGCGTGCCGATGATGATCGCCCCCGTTGCGCCGAGGGGATGGCCCATGGCGATGGAGCCGCCATTGGGATTGACCTTGGCGGGGTCCACGTCGAAGGCCTGCATGAAGCGCAGGACGACGGAGGCGAAGGCTTCGTTCACCTCGAAGAGGTCGATGTCATTGATGGACATGCCGCTGTCGCGCAGGATCTTTTCGGTGACGGGGACGGGGCCGGTCAGCATGATGGTGGGGTCGGTGCCGATCTTGGCCGTGGCGCGGATGCGGGCGCGGGGTTTCAACCCGTGCGCCTTGCCGAAATCGGCGTTGCCGATCAGGACCGCCGCTGCCCCGTCCACGATACCGGAGGAGTTGCCGGCGTGGTGGATGTGGTCGATCCGTTCCAGATGCGGGTATTTCATCAGGGCGAGCTTGTCGAAGCCGGGCATGACCTCGCCCATTTCCTTGAAGCTGGGTTTCAGGGCGCCGAGGGCCTGCATGTCGGTGCCGGGGCGCATGTATTCGTCATGGGCGAGGATGGTCAGGCCGTTCTGGTCCTTCACCGGGACGACGGAGTTGGCGAAGCGGCCTGCCTTCCACGCCTCGGCGGCGCGGCGCTGGGATTCGACGGCGAGTGCGTCGGCCTGATCGCGGGTGAAGCCGTATTGCGTGGCGATGATGTCCGCGCTGATGCCTTGGGGGACGAAATAGGTCTTCATCGCCAGCGACGGGTCCACGGCGATGGCCGCGCCGTCGCTGCCCATCGCCACGCGGCCCATCATTTCGACCCCGCCCGCGATATAGGCCGCGCCCGCGCCGCCCTTCACCTGGTTGGCGGCGAGGTTCACCGCCTCCATTCCCGAGGCGCAGAAGCGGTTGATGGCAAGGCCGGGGATGGATTCATCCAGCGACGAGGCGAGGACGGCGGAGCGGGCGAGGCAGCCGCCCTGTTCGCCGACCTGCGTGACGTTGCCCCAGATGACATCTTCGACGGCGTGGCCGGAGAGGCCGTTCCGTTCCGCCAGCGCGTCGAGGATGCGGGCGGAGAGGGTGACGGAGGTCACTTCATGCAGCGCACCGTCGGGGCGGCCCTTGCCGCGCGGGGTGCGGATGGCGTCGTAGATGTAGGCGTCGGTCATCGTCGTCTCCTTCATGCCCGTTGCGAGGGGTTGCCGGGCATCATGTCGTAGGGATGTTTCCAGCCTGGCAGGGCGGCGATGCCGTCCAGCCAGCGGTCGATATGGGGCCAGTCCTTGCGGTCGAAGCCGAAGGGTTCGGGGTAGTAGAGGTAGGAACAGCAGGACAGGTCCGCGATGGTGGGGGCGTCGCCCACGATCCATGTCCGCGTGGAGAGGTGGTCGTCCAGCACGGTGTAGGCGGCCTTGAGGCGGGTTTGCAGGAAGGGGATGACGCCTGCGGGGCGTTTCTCTTCCGGCAGGAAGTTCCCTAGGAAGCGGCAGGTGCCGACCTGCGTGGAAAGCTTGTGATTGTCCCAGAAGAGCCAGCGCAGCACCTCGCGCCGTTCGGCCGCCGAGCGGCCGCCGAGCTGGCCGGTCTTCGAGGAGATGTAGTCGAGGATCACGCCGGACTGGGTGAGGATCGTGTCGCCATCCACCAGCACCGGCACCTCGCCCATCGGGTTGAGGGCGCGGAAGGCGGGGGTGCGGGTTTCGCCGTTGAAGAAATCGACGAAGACGGGTTCCCAGTCCTGCCCCGTCAGGGTGAGGGCAAGGGCGCATTTATAGGCGTTGCCGCTTTCGCCGAAGCAATGGAGCTTGATCGTCATGCGGTCCTCCCAGACCTACCCGCCGGGGGTTTCACCCCCGGACCCCCAGAGTATTTTTTCCGAGATGAAGAAACGGTTTCTTCACCTTTTCGCTTCATCTTGCCTGTCGTGGTACAGGCTGGAGAGCCGATGGCCACCCGAGGTGAAGCGCTGCATTCCACCCGAAGGTTAGCCAAACCCCAGGCATGGGATGCAGCGTGCGCCCTTGGTCTTCATCTCGGCCCAAATACTCAAATCCTCCGTTTCAGCCCGCGTCACCGCTTCCGGTCTTCGAGCTCGGAATTGAACAGGCGCAGGCGGTGGGTCAGGTTGTCCTTGTCCGTCACGCTGTCGAAATTCTCGAACAGGAAGGAGAGCGCCTCGCCTTCGTCCAGCCCTGCCTCGGTCGCGAAGCGTTTCAGCTTGCGGTAGCCGTCTTCGGTCATGGCGACGGGGAAGCGGCGGGTGAGGCGGAAGCGTTTGGGCATGGCGATCTCCTGTTCTGGTGCCGCAGCCTAGAACGCCTCTGCCTTGAGGGCCATCACGGGTTCCGCGCCGCTTTCGATGCGGGCGAGGTGCATCGCGCAGGCGGGAAGCTGGCGGGCCATGTAGTAGCGGCCGGTTGCGATCTTGGATTCATAGAAGTCGCGGTCGGCGGCGCCGGCATCCAGCGCGGCATAGGCGGCCTTGGCCATCTGTGCCCACATCAGGCCGAGGCAGACATGGCCCATCAGGTGCATGAAGTCGTAGCTGCCGGAAAGTGCCGCGTTGGGGTTCTTCATGCCGTTCTGCATGAAGTACATACCCGCGCCCTGCAGTGCCTTGGAGGCGGCTTTCAGCGGGTCGAGGAAACCGGCCTTCAGGCGGTCGTCGGTTTCGTTTTCCTTGAGGAAGGTCTTGACCAGTTCGAAGAAGGCCATGACGTGCTTGCCGCCGTCTGCCGCCAGTTTGCGGGCGACGAGGTCCAGCGCCTGGATGCCGTTCGCGCCTTCGTAGATCATGGCGATGCGGGCGTCGCGGGCGAATTGGGACATGCCCCATTCCTCGATATAGCCATGCCCGCCATAGACCTGCTGGGCGGCGACGGCCACGTCGAAGCCGCGGTCGGTCTGGAAGCCCTTGATGACCGGGGTGAGGAGGGAGATGAGGCCTTCGGCCGAGGCGTCGCCCGTGCGGTGGGCGCGGTCGATGAGCGAGGCGCCCCAGAAGGTGAAGGCGCGGGCGCCTTCGACGAAGGACTTCTGGTCCATCAGGTTGCGGCGGATGTCGGGGTGGACGATCAGCGGGTCGGCGGGGCCTTCGGGGTTCTTCACGCCCGTCACGTCGCGGCCCTGAAGCCGGTCCCTGGCATAGGCGAGCGCATTCTGGTAGGCGGCTTCGGCCACGGCATAGCCCTGCACGCCGACGCCGATGCGGGCTTCGTTCATCATGGTGAACATGGCGCGCATGCCCTTGTGCAGGTCGCCCAGCAGCCAGCCGGTCGCGCCGTCGTAGTTCATCACGCAGGTGGCGTTGCCGTGGATGCCCATCTTGTGTTCGATCTTGCCGACCGAGAGCGAATTGCGCTGGCCGAGCGAGCCGTCAGGATTTACGAGGAACTTCGGCACGATGAAGAGCGAGATGCCCTTGGTGCCTTCGCCGCCGCCGGGCGCCTTGGCCAGCACGAGGTGGATGATGTTTTCCGCCATGTCATGTTCGCCGGCGGAGATGAAGATCTTCTGCCCCGTGATGCGGTAGCTGCCATCGGCCTGCGGTTCGGCCTTCGTGCGCATCAGGCCGAGGTCGGTGCCGCAGTGCGGTTCGGTCAGGTTCATGGTGCCGGTCCATTTGCAGGACACCATGTTGGGCAGGTAGGTCGCCTTTTGCTCGGGCGTGCCGTGGGCGTGGATGGCGGAATAGGCGCCGTGGGTCAGGCCCTGGTACATGTTCAGCGCCATGTTGGCGGAGACGAGGATTTCGCCCACCGCCGTACCCATCAGGTAGGGCAGCCCCTGCCCGCCATATTCGGGGTCGCAGTCCAGCGCGGTCCAGCCGCCATCGCGGAGCTGGTCGAAGGCATCCTTGAAGCCGGCAGGCGTGCGGACGACGCCGTTTTCCAGACGGCAGCCTTCGCGGTCGCCCACGGGGTTGAGCGGGGCGAGGACGTCGGAGGCGAGCTTGCCTGCCTCTTCCAGCACGGCGGAGGTGAAGCCGGCATCGAGATCGGCATAGCCGGGAATATCGGACGCGGTGACCTTCAGCACGTCATGCAGGACGAATTGCATGTCCTTTACGGGGGCGGTGTAGCTGGGCATCGGTCTTTCCTCCTTATTCGGCGGCCTTGCGGAAGGCGGCAAGCGCCCCTTCACCCCAGGCCAGTTGTTCCTTCAGGTCGGCAATCGCCTCGTCCAGTTCGGCGCGTTGCTGTTCCATGCGGGTCAGGCGGTCGCGGGCGACTTCGCAGGTGCGGCGCAGTTGCGCCTCCTGCGCACCGCCGTCGCGGTCATACATGTCGAGAAGCTGGCGCAGGTCTTCGAGCGAGAAGCCGAAGCGTTTGCCGCGCAGGATCAGTTTCAGCCGCGCCCGGTCGCGATAGGTGTAGAGCCGCGACGTGCCGCGGCGGACGGGGGCGATGAGTTCCTTCGCCTCGTAGAAGCGCAGGGTGCGGGGCGTCACGTCGAACGCGTCGCACATCTGGCGGATGGTCAGCAGGTCTTCCTTGGCGGTCATGGCAAGGCGGTCCGTGTCGTGGGGTCGCCGGGAATCTGGCGTTACCCGTGCAGGTTACCAGACGGGTTGACGCGAACGTAAACGTAACGTGGCGTCACGGTTCTTCCGTGACGTGGGGGAAAAACGGGCGTCAGGGGAGGGGAATGCCGCAGGGACACGCGCGACGCGCGGCGTCAGGCGCGGTGCCGGCAGACAGGGGCGGCAGGAGGGAAGGTTGCGGTGTCGTCAGTCCTGCGCCGCAGACTCGGCCACGGTGCCGGTGAGCAGGTCTTTCGGCGCGATGACCAGTGCCAGTGCGGCAAGATAGACGATCAGGAACAGCGCAAGCGCGGCATAGCCCTGCCGGCCCCGGTTGCGGATCAGGTTCTGCATCGCATCATCCCCCAGATGAGTCGCACAGAAAGTCTATCAGGATAATCGTGAATTGTCCTCCCGAAGTTCGCGGGCGGGGTGGAACAGCGTTCCGGCGCACGGTCATTCCTCGGGAAGTTTCGCCAGTTCCTCTTCGGCGGTGGCACGCAGGGCCTTGAGGTCGGCCTTTGCCGCCTCCAGTTCCGCGATCTGGGCGCCGAGGGCGTCAAGCTGGCGGTCGGCCAGTTTCAGCCATGCCTCCAACTGCGGGCGGGTGCCCTTTTGCCGGTAGATCAGCAGCCATTGGCGGATTTCCTCGAGCGAGAAGCCGAAGCGCCGCCCCCGCAGGATGAGGGTCATGCGCGCCACCTCGCGCGGGCCGTAGAAGCGGGCGCGGCCTTCCTTTTCGGGCTGGAGCAGCTCGATATACTCGTAATAGCGGAGCGTGCGCGGCGTCACGTCGAACTTGGCGCACATTTCCTTGAAACTCAGGCGTGACTCGGACATCGGCGTTCTCCCCACTTCAGCATAGGGGCGCGGACCATACCGCGCAATGATTGCCGCAGGGGTTGCACTCCTTGCGCGGCGGGCGGATTAATGGGCGGAGAAGGAAGAATGCAATGACCGACGTTACGGCACTTGCCCGCCGCTTCATCGAGGCGATCCCCCATTCCCGTGCGCTGGGGATGCATCTGGAAAGCCTTGGCGAGGGGCGCGTGGTGATGACAATGCCCTATGACAGCCGTTTCGTCGGCGATCCGGCGACGGGGGTCCTGCACGGGGGTGCGGTGTCGGCGCTGATGGATACGGCCAGCGGGGCGGCGGTGATGTGCCATCCGGCGGCGCCGGTTTCGACGGCGACGCTGGACCTGCGGATCGACTATTTCCGCCCTGCCACACCGGGGCAGACCATCACGGCGCGGGCGGAATGCTATCATGTGACGCGGTCCGTGGCCTTTGTCCGCGTGACGGCGACGGATGACGACGAGGCGCGTCCGGTCGCGGCGGCCACGGGGGCCTTCACGCTGGACCGGCCGCGGGCTGCGCCATGACCCGCGGCAGACCGGAACCCGTGCAGGTGGTCAAGCAGCGGCGCGATGCTGCGCTGCGGGCGCTGCTGTCGGGGGTGCCGTATATCCAGTATCTGGGCATCCAGTTCGACCGGCGGGGGGACGAGCTGACGGCGATCCTGCCCTTTGACGAGAAGCTGATCGGCAATCCGGCCCTGCCCGCGCTGCATGGCGGGGTGACGGCGGCCTTTCTGGAAGTGGCGGCGATCATCGAATTGTCCTGGTCGCTGATGTGGGAAGAGATGGAGACGGGGCGTCTGGACCCCGCGACGATCCGAGGCGGCGCCGCCGCGCCTGCCGAAGACCATCGATTTCACCGTGGATTACCTGCGCACCGGACTGCCGCGCGATGCCTATGCGCGGGCAAGGGTGAACCGGTCGGGGCGGCGCTATGCGTCGGTCCATGTGGAGGCGTGGCAGGACAACCGCGCCCGGCTGTTCGCGCAGGGGACGGGGCATTTCCTGATGCCGCCCGCGCCCGGCGAGCCTGCGGAATAGGCGGCTGGCGGGACCTGCCTTGACCGTGTTTGCAGCGCGGCCTTTCCGTGGTTGACGGGCCGGGCTGCGACGGGCCTGCTGTCGCCGATGGGTGGCCTGTCCTGCGGGGGGCGAAAGATGGGCGACGGCAGGTCGGGCGCGGCAGCGAGACGGGAGCGGATGGATGTCGTGCGCCGGATGCAGGCGGGCGTCATCGCGGATGATCCGATGCTGGACGGGATGTGCGCCGTGGTCACGCACCGGATGAAGGCCGACGCGGCGGTGGTCACGCTGTTGCTGGAGACGGAGCAGGTCTTCATCGGCCAGCACGGATTGCGGAGCAGTCCGGGCGCGATGCCGCGACAGCATTCCGATGCGATGCTGGTGGTGGAGTATTTCGAGGAACTCCGCATGGATGAAAACCCTGCCATGGCCCGCAATCCGATGGTGCATGGACCGCATGACAGCTTCCGGTCGGTCGTCACCGCACCTGTCAGGATCGACGGGGCGGTGGTGGGGGCGCTGAACGTGCTGACGCGGCGGCACAGGCCGGAACCCTATGGGCCGGAGGATATGGCGATCCTGTTCGATGTACGGCGCGGGATCGAGGCGCATCTGGCCTTCGGCGTGCTGGTCAGGGCGCGGCGGACGGGATAGACGGGCAACGCTTGCCTGCTGTCCTTCAGGAGACCGCCTTGACCCGTCTGCCGCAAGGCGTCCTTGCCATCATCCCCGCCGTCTTTGCGATGGCGCTGACCGATGCGATCATCAAGCAGTGGAGCGCGGGCATCTCGCTCTGGCAGATATGGGTGCTGCGGTCGCTGATGGTGCTGCCGGTGCTGTTCGTCATGGCACGCGGCAGGGTGCGGTTGGCGGGTGCCGGATGGGTGGCGGCACGCTGTCTGGCGTTGGTGGCGATGTATCTGACGATGTATCCGGCGCTGCCGCTGATCGACATGTCGCTGGCGGGGGCGGCTTTCTATACAGCGCCGCTGTTCATCGCGGGGCTGTCGGCGGCGGTGCTGGGGAACCGCATCTCGGGGCTGCAATGGGCGGCGATCCTTGTCGGGTTCGCGGGGCTTCTGGTGATCGTCAGACCTTTCGGGCTGGCCTTCACGCCGGTCATCCTGCTGCCGGTCGCGGCGGCCTTCTGCTATGCCTGTGCCGCCGTCATCACGCGGGCGCGTTGCATGGAGGTGGCGCCGGTCGTCATGGGGTTCTGGCTGAACATCGCCTTCCTCGGCTTTGGCGGGCTGGGGGTCGGGCTGGTGGGGATGTTGCCGCCGTTGGGGGTGGATTTCCCCTTCCTGCTGGCGCCCTGGCAGCCGATGGCGGCGCTGGACTGGGCCGTGGTCGGGTTGCTGGCCTGCCTGATGCTGGGCGTGTCGATTGCCGTGGCGGTGGCCTACAAGTCGCCCCAGCCTGCGGTGATCGCGACGCTGGAATATTGCTACATGATCTTTGCCACCGTCTGGGGCTTTGTCTTCTTTGGCGAGGTGCCGGATGGATGGACCCTGCTGGGCATGGTCCTGATCGCCGCGGGTGGTGCGGCGGTGCTGCTGGTGCCAACGGGCGGTCGGCCGATGCCTGCGCACGTGCCGGAGCGGTTGCGGCCCTAGCGGCTGGCGGCCGTGGCTGAGTGCGGCATCACGCCACCATGGCCCTGCGGCGACGGTCCACCGATGAGGGGATGCGGAGCTGGTCGCGGTATTTGGCGACCGTGCGGCGGGCAAGGCGGATGCCGTCTTCCTGACCGATGATGCGGGCGATGGTGTCGTCGGACAGCGGGTCTTCGGGGCTTTCGGCGGCGATGAGTTTCTGCACGCGGTGGCGGATGGCGGAGGCGGAGCCTGCCTCGCCCGCGTCGCCGTCGCGGCTGGCCAGTGCGGCACTGAAAAAGGTTTTCATCGGGAAGGTGCCCTGCGGCGTGGCGATGAGGATGCCCGAGCAGACGCGCGACACGGTGCTTTCGTGGACGCCGATCGCTTCGGCCACCTCGCGCAGGACCATGGGGCGCATGCGGGCGGGGCCGTGTTCCAGGAATTCGGTCTGGCGGCGGACGATTTCGGCGCCGACCTTCAGCGTGGTCTGGTTGCGGTGTTCCACGGCGCGGGACAGCCAGCGCGCGACCGAGAGGCGTTCGGACACCCAGGCATTGGCTTCGACCTTGCGCAGGGCAAGGCGCGGGCATCG
>AYNO01000157.1 GCA_000500915.1 Rhodobacter sp. CACIA14H1 | reverse complement strand
GCCTGGAACGAATATGCCTTCGCGGTGCTGCTGACCTCGGGCACGGCGCAGACGGCGCCGCCCTTCATCCCCACGATCATCGGCGTGGGCGGGCAGGACTGGCCCGCCGTCGCGGCGGGGGCGACGATCTTCCTGCTGCCGGTGATGATCTTCACCATCCTGCTGCGCAAGCACCTGCTGCGCGGGATCACCTTCGGAGCGGTGCGCAAATGACTGGTTTCCTGTCCGGACTTCTCCGCCTGCGCCGCCGCCCGTGGGAGGCCTTGGCAACCTTCCTCATCGCGCTGGGTGTCTTCATGCTGATGCAGCCCTTCGCGCTGTGGCTGTTCACCTGGAGCTTCCTTGTCACGCTGGTCGGGACGGTGATGTTCATCATCGTCTCGCATTTCCCGGAATAGAGAATGGCCGAGATCGTCATCCGCAACCTCCGCAAGGAATTCGGGTCCTTCACCGCCGTGAAAGGGTCGTCCTTCACCATCGGTGACGGGGAATTCTTCATGCTGCTGGGCCCGTCGGGCTGCGGCAAGACCACGACGCTGCGCATGATCGCGGGGCTGGAACTGCCGACATCGGGCGAGATCCTGATCGACGGCGAGGATGTGTCGCAAAAGCCCGCAAGCCAGCGCGATATCGCCATGGTGTTCCAGATGTTCGCGCTTTATCCGCATATGAACGTGCGCAAGAACATCAGCTATCCGCTGGTCAGCCAGGGAGTGCCGAAGGCGCAGGTCGCGGCCAAGGTGGCCGAGGTGGCGCGGATCCTCGGGATCGAGTCCATTCTCGACAAGCCTGTGGGCGGGCTGTCCGGCGGGGACCGCCAGCGCGTCGCGCTGGGGCGGGCCATCGTGCGCAATCCCAAGGCCTTCATGATGGATGAACCGCTGGGGGCGCTGGATGCGGAATTCCGCGAGCATATGGCCGATGAATTGCGCGCCCTGCATGACCGGATGGGGGCGACGACCGTCTATGTCACCCATGACCAGCTCGAGGCGATGCAGATGGGCGACAAGATCGTGGTGATGAACCATGGCGTTGTCGAACAGTTCGGCACGCCGCAGGAAATCTATGACCACCCCGCCACGATGTTCGTGGCCGATTTCATCGGCAGCCCCGCGATGAACTTCCTGCGGTTCGAGGGGGGCTTCCGGCCCGGTGACAGCGCCGTGTCGCTGGGCGGGGTGACAGTGGAGCTGCCGCAGTTGCACGAGGCGGCGACGGCGCGGGAGCTGGTGCTGGGCGTCCGTCCGGAGCATGTGGCGCTGGCGGATGCGGGCGCCTATCGCGGGCGGGTGGAGGCGGCGGAATATCTGGGCACGACGCAGATCGTCACGCTGTCCACCGCGCATGGCACGGTGAAGGCGCGTATCCCCTCGGGCCATGTGGCGCGGGTGGGCGAGACGGTGGGGCTGTCCTTCGATGCCCGCACCCTGTCGCTTTTCGATGCGGGGACGGGCCGCGCCTTCCGCACGGCGGCGAACGAGGGGGTGCATCATGGCTGAGGTCATCCTGACGGGCCTGCGCAAGGCTTTCGGTGCGACGCAGGCGCTGGCCGATGTGTCGATGACGATCCCGGACGGGGCCTTTGTGGTGCTGCTGGGTCCGACCGGTGCGGGCAAGACCACCACCCTGCGCCTGATCGCGGGACTGGACCGCCCCGATGCCGGGGATATCCGGATTGCGGGCCGGTCCGTCCTGTCCGACACCCCCGCGCAGCGGGATGTGGCGATGGTGTTCCAGCAATATTCGCTCTATCCGCATCTGAGCGTGCGGGACAATCTGGCCTTCCCGCTGCGGTCGCCCGTCCTGAACTGGCCGGAGGCGGACATTGCCCGCAAGGTGGCCGAGGTGGCCGAGGTGCTGCGCATCGGCCACAAGCTGGAGAACAAGGCGACCCAGCTTTCGGGCGGCGAGATGCAGCGCGTGTCCATCGGGCGGGCGCTGGTGCGGAACCCGCGCATCTATCTGATGGATGAACCGCTTTCGTCGCTGGATGCGAAGCTGCGGGCGGATCTGCGGATCGAGTTGAAGCGCATCCATTCCGACCTTGGCGCGACCTTCCTTTACGTGACCCATGACCAGATCGAGGCGATGACCATGGCCACGCATGTCGGCGTCCTTGACCAGGGGCGGCTCGTGCAGTTCGGCACCCCGCGCGAGATTTATGAAAACCCCGTCTCCACCTATGTCGCCAGCCGCCTTGGCCAGCCGCGCATCAACATCCTGCCCGCCGATGCCTTTGGCGCGGCCCCGGCCGGTGCCGCGCGGATCGGGTTGCGGCCGGAGCATGTGATGGTCGGAGAGGGCCAGCCCGCCACCGTCCGGCGGGTGGAGCATCTGGGCGACCAGACGCGCCTGCATCTGTCCATGGGGCCGCATGACATCGTCACGCTGGCCGACCCCCATACGACACTCACGCCCGGGCAGACGCTTTCGATCCGCCCGCAAAACCCGCTCTGGTTCGACGCCAGCGGCAACCGCATCTGACAGGAGCCCGCGATGAAGCAGTTCATGAACAGCAAGGAAACGCTGGTGACAGAGGCGCTGGATGGCCTGATCCGCACCTCGGACGGGCGGTTGGCGCGGCTGGACGGCTATCCGCATATCAAGGTCGTGGTGCGGACGGACTGGGACCGGTCCAAGGTGGCGCTGGTATCGGGCGGCGGGTCGGGGCATGAACCGTCCCATGCCGGTTTCGTTGGCAAGGGGATGCTGACGGCGGCGGTCTGCGGGGATGTCTTCGCCTCTCCTTCCGTCGATGCGGTGCTGGCGGGGATACTGGCTGTCACGGGCAAGGCGGGCTGCCTGCTGATCGTCAAGAACTACACCGGCGACCGGCTGAACTTCGGGCTGGCGGCGGAACGGGCGCGGGCTTTCGGGTTGAAGGTGTCCATGGTGATCGTGGATGACGATGTGGCGCTACCGGACCTGCCGCAGGCGCGGGGGGTGGCGGGGACGCTGTTCGTCCACAAGGTCGCGGGGGCGATGGCGGAAGATGGCGCGGACCTCGACACCATCACCGCCGCCGCGCAGCGGGTGATCGGCGGGGCGATTTCCATCGGCATGTCGCTGGATACCTGCACCGTTCCCGGATCGCCGAAGGAGGACCGGATCGGGCAGGGCAAGGCCGAGCTGGGCCTTGGCATCCATGGCGAGGCGGGGGTGGAGCAGGTCGATTTCTCGGGCGCCCGCGCGGCCATGGCGATGGTGGTGGACAGGTTGCTGCCGCATATGGCGCAAGGGGACCATGTGGCGCTGCTGAACAACCTCGGGTCCACGACGCCCTTGGAAATGTCGGTTCTGGCCGAGGAACTGGCGCGGTCGCCGATGGGCGCACGGGTGAAATGGATGATCGGGCCTGCGCCGCTGATGACGTCGCTGGACATGCACGGCTTTTCTGTGTCGCTGCTGCCCGTGACCGAGGCAGAGGTCGCCACCCTCGCCGCCCCCGTCGCGCCGCAGGCCTGGCCGGGTCTGGCGACGCTGGCGCCCGTGGCGGTGCGGCCCCTGCCGGACGGGCTGGCCCCGATCCAGCCCGTGCCGTCCGCCCATCCGGCGCGGCGGGCGCTGCTGGAACGCTGCTGCAGGGCGCTGATTGCCTGCGAGACCGACCTGAATGCGCTGGATGCGAAATCCGGCGACGGGGATACCGGATCGACGCTGGCGGGGGCCGCACGGGCGCTGGAGGCGGCGCTTGACCGGTTGCCGCTGGCGGATGCGACGCAGCTTTATCGTGCTGTGGGGGTCGAACTTTCCCAGACGATGGGGGGATCTTCGGGTGTGCTGCTGGCGATCTTCTTCGCTGCCGCTGGCGATGCCTCGGCAGGGGGGAAGGACTGGATCGGGGCGCTGTCGGCGGGGTTGGACCGCGTGATGCAGGTGGGCGGCGCGCAGCCGGGGCACCGGACGATGATCGACGCGCTGGCGCCTGCGCTGGCGGCTTTGCCGCAGGGGTTGGCGGCGGCGGCGGCGGCGGCGCGGAAGGGGGCGGATGCGACGGCGGGCATGACGCGGGCCAAGGCGGGGCGGGCGTCCTATCTGTCGGCGGACAAGCTGGCCGGATACAACGACCCCGGCGCCGAAGGTGTGGCGCGGTTGCTGGAGACTCTGGCGCGGGGGTAGCATATCGCGGCGGCGTGTCTATCTTCTGGCTATGCCCGTCGAACCCGCCACGATCTGCGTCCTTGCCAATCCGGCCTCCGGACGGGCGAAGCGGGATTCGGGGACCCTTGATCTGGCGATGCGGGTCTTCGGGCCGCAGGTTTCCCTTCGGCGTCTGGACGCGGGTCAAACCTTTGAAGACGCGGTGAAATCCGCGCTGGCGGACGGTTTTACCACGATCGTCGCGGCGGGCGGCGACGGGACCGTGGCGGCGGTGGCCCATGCCCTGTCGGGCAGCGGGGCCAGCCTCGGCGTGTTGCCGCTGGGCACGTTCAATTTCATGTCGCGGGGACTTGGACTGCCGGAAGAGCCCGAGGCGGCGGCGCGGGCCATCCTTGCCGGGCATCCGCACCGCATATCGGTCGGGACGGTCAACGGTCTGGTTTTCCTCAACAATGTGAGCCTTGGCCTGTATCCGCGCATCCTTGCCGAGCGCGAGTCGGCCTATGCGCGTTGGGGGCGGTTCCGGTTTCTGGCCTATTGGACGGTGATCGTGACGCTGGTGCGGGCGCAGCGGATGCAGACCTTCACCATCGAGACGGAGGAGGGTGCGCGTGAGGTCAGGACGCCCCTGATCTTCATTGCCCGTTCCGCCTACCAGCTTGAAAGATTTGGCCTCTCGGCGCGGGACATCATCAGCGACGACCGCTTTGCCGTTTTCGTGGCCAAGGCGGGGACGCGGTGGCATCTGATGAGACTGGCGATGCACCTTGCGATGCGGCGGCTGGTGCCGGGGGATGATGTGGAGCTGTTCAGCGCGAAATCCCTTGTGATCCGGACGCCGAAGCGCCGGCCGCGTGTGGCCTTCGATGGCGAGAAGCGGCGGATGCTGGCGCCGTTACGCTTTGAAATCAAAGAAGATTCGCTGTCGATCATCGTGCCCGATGCAGAGGACCGCGTCGTGACATGACGCGGATCGCGCATCTTTCGGACCCGCATTTCGGCACGGTGCCGGAGGGGTTGGCGGACCGTTTGGCAAGCTGTCTGAAGACGTTGCGGCCCGATCTTGTGGTGGTGTCCGGCGATCTGACGCAGCGGGCGCGGGTCGGGCAGTTCCGCGAGGCGCGGGACTTCCTGATGAAGTTGCCTGCGCAAGTGATTGTTTTTCCGGGAAATCACGACGCGCCCTTGTGGAACGTCCCGTTGCGGCTGGTTGATCCGTGGCGGAACTGGCGGCTTGGGTTGGGGCTGCCGCTGGAGGGGCGGGTGGTTCTGGGCGATGTGGCGGTGGTCGGAATAAACAGCGCGAATCCAAGGGTTTGGAAGGACGGGCTGATCCGTCCGGCACAGATTGCGGCGATGGAGGCGGCGTTCGGGGGGGCGGGGCGGCGGATTCTGGCGTTGCACCATCCGCCGGAGCCTCCGGCCGGTGAAAAGCCGTCGCTGGCGGGGGCGGAGCGGTTGGTGGAGGCCTGCGAAAGGCTGGGCGTGGAGATGGTGCTTTCGGGCCATCTGCATTTCACGCAGGTCGCGCCCCTGACGGCGGCGCGGGGGATTCTTGCTTTGCAGGCAGGGACTTGCCTGTCGTCCCGCACGCGGGATGACGGCAATGCCTTTACCCTTGTGGACCTGACCGGAGGGGGGGCGAACATCGCGCATTACCGTCTGGCGACGGATGGGGCCTTCCGTCCCGATGCGGTGACGGAATGGGTGCGCGGGCCGGACGGGTGGCGCTGACGGCTGTACCGTGTGTTGTGCCGCAGACTGTGCCGCAAACTGTACATACGCAGCGGGCGCTGCCTTCGGAAACCGGTAAGGTCCGGCGCGGGGCGGTCAGGCGGCGCGACCGGCTGCGCCGAGGCTGCGGAGGATCGTGCGGGCGGCGGCTGTCAGCGGGGCCTCGGTCGCCTTGAGGATTGTGATGCGGTCGAAGCTGTCGGGGCAGTCGCGCAGTTTGGCCCGCAACGCCGCGCCGAAGGTCTGGCGCAGTTCGGTGCCGATGTTGAACTTGCAGACGCGCGAGCGGGCGGCAAGGTCGGCACGGAGCGCGGCGGGGATGCCGGAGCCGCCATGCAGGACGAGGGGGAGGGTGGTCATGGCCTCGATCGCGGCGAGGCGATCGCGGTCCAGTCCGTCCGTGGCTTCGGTCTGCAGGTGGACATTGCCGACCGACACGGCCAGCGCATCCACGCCGGTTTCGGTGACGAAGCGGGCGGCCTCGTCCGGGTCGGTTCCGGCGGAGGGGGCGCCGTTGGCATAGCCGACGAAGCCCACCTCGCCTTCGCTGGAGACGCCGCCGGCGCGGGCGAGGGCCACCACTTCGGCCGTGGCGTCGATGTTGTGGGCCAGCGACATGCGCGATCCGTCGAACATGACGGAGGTGAAGCCTTCGCCTATGGCGGTGCGGCACTCCTCGATGTCGTTGGCGTGGTCGAGATGGGCCACCACGGGGATGTCCACATCGGCGGCGAGCGTGCGGAACATCGCGGCCCAGACGGGCAGGGGCATATGGGCACGGGCGCCGGGTCCGGCCTGCAGGATGACGGGGGCCCGTTCGGCCTGCGCGGCGAGGGTGTAGGCGCGGGCGTCCTCCCATCCCAGACAGACGAAGCCGGGGATGGCGTAGCCTTGGGCAAGGGCGGGTGTCAGGACCGAAGTCAGCGGGACCAGCGTCATTTGAATTTCGCCACCATGTCCATGATGCCGGGGATGGTGTGGAGCTGGTGCGCGTGGGTGGGCTGGAAGTACTGCTTCAGGCTGCGCTGGGACAGGCCGCCGAGGATGGTGAAGTAATACATCTCGTATCCCGGGAGGACGCAGCAGGGGTGATAGCCGCGGTCGATCAGGACGGTGGAGCCGTCCATGATGTGATAGGCGTCGCCCGGTTCGTTGTCCTGCCGTTGCAGCATCTGGAGGCCGGAGCCCGTGTTCGGCCGGAAGCGGAAGTTGTAGCATTCGTCGTGGCGGGTTTCTTCGGGCAGCCGGTCGGTGTCGTGCTTGTGGCTGGGAAAGCCGGACCAGCCGCCCGCGCCGACGGTGAAGAGTTCGGACACCAGCAGGCGGCCGACGCGGTCGTGATAGGCGGCCCCGAGGATATGCTTGATCTTGCGGTGGGTCTTGGTGTCGTCGGACCCGTATTGCACGAGGTCGATCTGGTGGGCGCGGACGGCGAAGGGGCGCAGGGTTTCGGCGAAGCGGGCGCCCGCGATGAAGCATTCGGTGTCGATGCGGGCGGTGATGGTGGCGGGGGTGTCGGTCGGGACATAGACGCCTTCGGGTTCGCCGTCCCAGACATCCGCGCCACGGGTGCCGATATCGGCAAAGGTTTCGCCCGCCGTTTCGACGGTGACGGTGCCGGTGGCGGGAACGATGCAGGTTTCATAGCCCGCGACGCGGTAGCCGAAGGTTTCGCCCGCCTTCAGGCGGATGCGGTTGAAATAGACCAGCGGGACAAGCGGGTGGTCGGCATCGACGATGGGGCGGTTCGCGTTGTCGTGCGGGGCGATGTGCATGGCTACTCCGTCGGGCCGTGATGGGTGGCGAGGAAGTGGTCGAGTTCGGCCACGGTCGGCATGGCCGGGGCGCAGCCGACGCGGGCGACGACCATGGCGGCGGCGGCAGAGCCGCGGATCACGGCGCGTGGCAGCGGGTGGCCCTGCGTCAGCGCGGCGAGGAGCGTGCCGAGGAAGGCATCCCCCGCGCCGGTGGGCTTGAGGGCCGTGGTGCGGAAGATGCCGCTGCGTATTTCCGTTCCGGACCAGAGGGTTATGGCCCCTTCTTCGCCCATCTTGAAGATCACCGTCTTGCCCTGCGCGGCGAGGGTGCGGGCATTTTCCAGCGCGGTGTCGGGATGGCCGGAGAGGAGCGCGAATTCGACGTCATTGCCCACGACCATCGTGGCGCATTCGGCGGCGGCGGCGCAGGTCCTGCGCGCCTCGTCCTGCGAGGGCCATGAATAGGGGCGGTGGTCGATGTCGAGGATGACGGGCAGTCCGGCGGCGCGGGCGCGGGCAAGGGCAAGGAAGGTCGCGCCGCGCGACGGTTCGGCGGCCAGCGCCGTGCCTGTGGCGACGAGGGCGGAGTAGGCGGTGAAGTCCACCGACTCGACCTGGGTCTGCGACAGGGCGAAGTCGGCGGCGTTGTTGCGGTAGATGACGGACTGGGTGTTTTCGAGGCGGGTTTCCACGAGGGCGAGGGAGGATCTGGACTCTCCGCCCGTCAGGTGGACATGGGTGCGGTCGATCCCGTAGCGGGCGAGTTCGTTCAGGACGAAGCGGCCTATCGCATCATCCGACAGGCAGGAAAGGAGGGCGGCCCTTGCGCCCTGCCGCGTCAGCGCGGCGGCGATGTTGGCCGATGACCCGCCGAGCGCGGTGGTGAAGCGTGCGGCCTCTTCCGTCCGCGTGCCGGGCGGGTCGGCGTAAAGGTCCATCCCGGCGCGGCCGAGGACGAGGAAGGGTTTGTCGGGGCGGACCATCGGTTGCCTTTGCTGCCGTTTCGTGGCGCGGTGCGAAACGGGGTTGCGGGTGGGGTTGGTTCACGATAGCCATTTTGCAACCGGTTGCAACACTGGAGGGCGCCGTGGCGGAGATCGGGATCGGGCTGGTTGGGGGCGGCTACATGGGCAAGACCCATGCGGTGGCGCTGTCGGCGGTGGGGGCGGTGTTCGACACGGCGCTGCGGCCACGGCTGGAGATGATCGCGGCATCGTCTGCTGCATCGGCAGAGCGGTACCGGCGGGCCTATGGCTTTGCGCGGGCGGCTTCGGACTGGCGGGCGCTGGTGGCGGATCCGGGGGTGGAGGCGGTGGTCATCGCGTCGCCCCAGTGGACGCATCGGGAGATCGCGGAGGCGGCCTTTGCGGCGGGAAAGCCCGTGTTCTGCGAAAAGCCGTTGGGCGCGTCGCTGGCGGACGGGCAGGCGATGGTGGCGGCGGCGGAACGGTCGGGCTGCGTG
>AYNO01000156.1 GCA_000500915.1 Rhodobacter sp. CACIA14H1 | reverse complement strand
GTGTCCAGTTGCTGCCGGAGCCGGGGGTCGGGG
This sequence comes from Rhodobacter sp. CACIA14H1, assembly GCA_000500915.1. Classification (GTDB taxonomy): domain Bacteria; phylum Pseudomonadota; class Alphaproteobacteria; order Rhodobacterales; family Rhodobacteraceae; genus Paragemmobacter. Next base: position 9,024 of record AYNO01000156.1, on the reverse strand, counting down.
CCTGACCGCACGCTGCCGTGACGGGTGGTTAACCGCCCGTTGATAGCCCTTGCCGCGAGCGAATGCAGCGGCGAGGGATGCGATGAACAAGGCGGTGACGGACGGGCTGGTGCTGATGCCTCCGGCCTTCGAGGCGGGGCTGAACCTGTGGTCGCGGGAGGACGGGCTGGCGGGGCAGGGGTCATGGGCGGGCCAGCCCAACGCGGCCTTCGTGACGGCGGATCAGGATTTCGGCGGCTGTCTGGAGGTGCAGAAGACCACGGCCACGCTGAAGCTGCGCTGTTTCCAGCGCATCCCTTTCCTGCCGGGGATGTATCTGCGCGTCACGGCGCGGGTGAAGTGCCTGTCAGGTGCGCTGCCTTCGGTGCGGGTGGCGGGGTATGCGGCGGCGGCCAACGGCGCGAATGTGGCGGCGGCGGTGCAGGTCGGGCCGGTGGCGACCATCGCGCAATACGGGCAGGTGGTGACGGTCAGCGCGATCCTGGGATCGGGGAACCGCAACGGGGTGGACATGGTCTGGGGCACGGCGCCCGCCTATGGCCATCTGGGGATCGACGTGACGGGGCCGAACGGGGGCATCCTGCGCATCGACGACATCGTGGTGGAGGATGTGACCGGCGTCTTCCTGCGGGACATGCTGACCCATGTCGATGTGCGCGACTATGGCGCGAAGGGCGACGGCATCACCGATGACCGCGCGGCCTTCGAGGCGGCGGATGCGGCGGCGGGGCAGCGGTCGGTTCTCGTGTCCAAGGGCACCTACCGGCTGAACGGGAATGTCACCTTCGAGAGCGGCGTGCGGTTCGAGGGCACGGTCACGATGCCCGACACGGCGCGGCTGTCCTGCACGCGGAATTTCGACCTGAACACCTACACGGCCGCCTTCGGCAGCGAGGAGACGGGGTTCCGCAAGGCGGTGCAGGCGCTGTTCTCCTTTACCGACCATGTGGAGCTTGACCTTTCGGGGCGGCGCGTGGCGCTGACGTCGCCGGTGGATGTGGCATCGCTGGCGGGGCTGACGAATTACCAGCAGCGCCGCGTGATCCGGAACGGGCAGCTCGAGGCGGTGGCGGGCGCGGCATGGGCGACGGCGACGGTGACATCGGTCGCCACCTATGCGGTGGCGCAGCCCACGCGGCTGACGGCCGTGGCGAATGTGGCGAACATCCCCGCCGGGGCGCGGGTCAGCGGGACGGGCGTGGGGCGCGAGGTCTATGTCCGGTCGGTGAACGTGGCGGCGGGGACGGTGGAGTTGAGCCAGCCCCTGTTCGCGGCGGCGGGGACGCGGACCTTTACCTTCGAGCGATACCGTTACCTGCTGGATCTGGGCGGGTTCGAGAATCTGGGCCGTCTGGAGCTGCGGCAGATTGATTTCGACTGCGGGGGCATCGCCAGCGGGGTGATGCTGCCGCGCGTCGGATTGGCGCTGCGGATCGACCAGTGCAATTTCGGGCGGCCGAAGGATCGGGGGATCACCTCCACCGGGACGGGCTGTCAGGGGTTGATGGTTGACCAGTCCAATTTCCTGTCGAACGAGCAGGACGTGCCGGTCCAGAGCCGGACCACCATCGCGCTGAACGTCAATGCGAACGATGCGAAGATCCGGGGCAACCGGATCGTGCGTTTCGCCACCTTTGCCTTGATGGCGGGGACGGGGCACATGTTCGTGGGTAACCATTTCTTCCAGGGCGACGATACCGTGGACGGGACGCGGCGGGCAGGGGTGGTGCTGACGGCGACCAATGTGAAGACGCTGTTCACGGGGAACTACATCGACAACAGCTTCATCGAATGGTCGAACGAGCATGACGCGGTGCCCGCCTTCGTGGACGGGTTTTCCTTCGGCGGGCTGACGATCACGGGCAACATCTTCACGGTGAATGACGTGGCCGCGCATTTCCGCTGGCTGGTGGTGACGCCACGGGGGGCGGGGCATTTCATCCACGGGCTGTCGGTGACGGATAACGTGTTCCGCACGCTGAACGGCAGCATCGAGCGGGTGGAGCGGGTGGATGACAGCTTTGCGTCGCTGGAGACGGGGCGATACAGGATGATCGAGTTCGGGCAGAACGCGTTTCACGGGGTGTCGCAGATCACGGTCAGCCCCGTGGTGATGCAGCATGACCAGACCACGGCGGCCGAGACATGGACGGTGGAGGCGGGGCCCTTCATGCCCTTTGGCGGGCGGATGCGGAATGTCACGTCGCTGGTGACGGAGGGGGCGGTGACCAATGCCTCGGGCGTGGCGCAATGGGTGATGCCGCATGTGCTGACGGAACGGGGGACGGCACGGACGCAGGCGCAGATACGCTGGCCTTCGGCGGTGCGGGGGCGGGTGCTGGTGACAATGCGGGCGGACAACCCGACCTGACGGCCGGGCGTCTAGCCGAGGTCTTCGGGCATCAGCCGGAAGGCGCGGGCGAAGCCGCCGTTCAGCAGGGCCGAGACGGGGTGCAGGCGGACGAAGGCGAAATCGGCGAAGTCGATGTAGAGTTTCGCCTTCGGGTGGTGCGAAAGCCAGTGGTCGCGGAGGGTGGCGCGGGCGGGATCGTCGGGGGCGACGAAGGCCGCCCGCGCCTTGACCATCAGGCGGGGATGGGTCAGCGGATCGCCCTTCGCCCCCGGCTCGCCCAGCAGCAGGGCGCAGGCGGGATGCGCCTGAAGCGCGGCATGGTGCGGGGCAAGGGCGGAGACCAGCGTCAGGAAGCCGCCGTCGGGCGCGGTGCCGAAGGCGATGCGGCTGATGGCGGGGGTGCCGTCCTGCGGGTCGGTCACGGCAAGGGCGGCATGGGACGCGCCGCGGATCAGGTCGCGGGCAAGGGCGCGGGCTTCGGCATCGGCGGGGGCGACGGGGTCGGGGCGGGTGGACATGCGGCGTTCCGGTGATTGACAGGAGGCGGGGCGCGGGCGTTTGCTTGGGCCTGACCCTTGGCTAGTCCCGGACCATGACAGACGCAAGCCGTGCCGCCCCGTCCCCGTTCGCCCGCGAGGCGGAATTCCTTCCCAAGATCGTGACGGTGCTGCGCGAGGGCTATGGCCTGCGCGACCTGCGGGCGGATGCCCTTGCCGGGCTGACCGTCGCCATCGTGGCGCTGCCCCTGTCCATGGCGATTGCCATCGCCAGCGGGGTGGGGCCGGAGCGGGGGCTTTACACCACGATCATCGGCGGGTTCCTCGTGTCGCTGCTGGGCGGGTCGCGGTTCCAGATCGGGGGGCCGGCGGGTGCCTTCATCGTGCTGGTGTCGGCCTGCGTCATGGCGACGGGGGTGGAGGGGCTGATCCTTGCCACCTTCCTGTCGGGCTTCATCCTGATGGCGGCGGGGGGGCTGCGGCTGGGGACCTATATCCGCTTCATCCCCTATCCGGTGACGGTGGGCTTTACCGCCGGCATCGCGGTGATCATCTTCGCCAGCCAGATGCGCGACCTGTTCGGCCTGACGCTGGCCGGTCGGGAACCGGCCGAGATCGTGGAGAAGGTCGCCGCGCTGTGGGAGGCGCGGGGGACGGTGACATGGGGGGCGCTGGCGGTGGCGCTGGGCGTCGTCGCGGTCATCCAGGGGGTGAAACGCTGGCGGCCCGGGGCGCCGGGGATGCTGCTGGCGGTGGCGCTGGCCTCGGCCGTGGTGGCGGGGGCGGGGATGGAGGTGGAAACCATCGGTTCGCGCTTCGGGGCGCTGCCCAACCTGCCGCCCGCGCCCGCGCTGCCGGTGCTGTCGGGCGCGGCGGTGATGGCGGCGCTGCCATGGGCGCTGAGCTTTGCCTTGCTGGGGGCCATCGAGTCGCTTCTGTCCGCGGTCGTGGCCGACGGGATGAGCGGGGCGCGACATCGCAGCAATGCGGAACTGGTGGCGCAGGGGGCGGCGAATGTCGGCTCCGCGCTGTTCGGCGGGTTCTGCGTGACGGGGACCATCGCGCGGACGGCGACGAATGTGCGGGCGGGGTCGCGGGGGCCGGTCTCGGGGATGCTGCACGCGCTGTTCGTGCTGGCCTTCATGCTGGTGGCGGCGCCGCTTGCGGCCTTCATCCCGCTGGCGGCGCTGGCGGGGGTTCTGGCGGTGGTGGCGTGGAACATGGCCGAGAAAGAGGAGTTCTGGCACCTGCTGCGGTCCAGCCGGGCGGATGCGATGGTGCTGCTGGTGACGTTCGGGCTGGTCGTCTTCCGCGACCTGACCGAAGGGATCATCGTCGGCTTCGCGCTGGGCGGGCTGGTCTTCATCGCGCGGATGTCGGGCGCGACCGAGGTGGAAGGCGCGGCAGAGCCGGAGGTATCGGGCGACCGCGTCGTGGTCCGGCTGAGCGGGCCGTGGTTCTTTGGCGCGGCGGCGCGGCTGGGGTCGGTGCTGGAGCGGATCGCGGACCGGCCGAGGCAATTCGTCGTGGATGTGTCGGCGGTGCCGATGGTGGATTCGTCGGGGGCGCGGTCCTTCCTGCTGCTGGCGCGGCGGATGGCGCGGCGGGACGGGGAACTGGTCGTCGTGGGCGCCCGGCCTGCAGTCCGGGCGGCGCTGGAAGCGCAGGGCCTGCAGGCGCTGCCCGTGCGCTTTGTCCCGGGGCTGTCGGCGCTGGACTAAGGGCGGTTCCGGCGCGACCGGCACGGGGGCGCCAAAAGGAAACGGCGCAGGGGTTGCCCCCTGCGCCGTCCGGTCCGCCCCCGGAAGGGCGATTACTTCACGGCGGCCTTCAGCGCGTCCACCAGATCGGTGCGTTCCCAGCTGAAGCCGCCATCCGCGGTCGCTTCGCGCCCGAAATGGCCATAGGCCGAGGTGCGGGCATAGATCGGCCGGTTCAGCCCCAGCGCGGTGCGGATGCCGCGCGGCGTCAGGTCCATGCATTCGGCGACGGCGCGTTCGATCGCCGCAGCCTCCACCGCGCCGGTGCCATGCGTGTCCACATAGATCGACAGCGGCTTGGCCACGCCGATGGCATAGGACACCTGCAGCGTGCAGCGGTCGGCCAGACCGGCCGCCACCACGTTCTTCGCCAGATAGCGGGCCGCATAGGCGGCCGACCGGTCCACCTTGGTCGGGTCCTTGCCCGAGAAAGCCCCGCCGCCATGCGGTGCGGCGCCGCCATAGGTATCCACGATGATCTTGCGCCCGGTCAGGCCCGCATCGCCATCCGGCCCGCCGATGACGAATTTGCCCGTCGGGTTCACCCACCACTCGGTCTTGCCGGTGATCCAGCCCGCAGGCAGGATTTCGCGGATATAGGGTTCCACGATGGCGCGGATGTCGTCCGAGGTCTGCGACTCGTCCAGATGCTGCGTGGACAGCACGATGGAGGTCACTTCCACCGGCTTGCCATCCTCGTAGCGCAGGGAAAGCTGCGACTTGGCATCCGGGCCCAGCGTCGGCTCCTGCCCGGATTTCCGGACTTCGGCCAGACGGCGCAGGATGGCGTGCGAATACTGGATCGGCGCGGGCATCAGCTCCGGCGTCTCGCGGCAGGCATAGCCGAACATGATGCCCTGATCGCCCGCCCCGTCACGGTCCACGCCCTGCGCGATATGCGCGGACTGTTCGTGCAGCAGGTTGTGGACCTTCAGGGTGTTCCAGTGGAACTTGTCCTGTTCGTAGCCGATATCCTTCACGCAGTCGCGCACGATGGATTCGACACGGTCGAGCATGGCCTTTGTCGCGGACTCGGTGGACAGGCCGACTTCCCCGCCCACGACGACGGTGTTGGTCGTGGCAAAGGTTTCACAGGCAACACGGGCATTCGGCTCTTCCGACAGGAAGGCATCCAGCACCGCATCGGAGATACGGTCGCACACCTTGTCGGGATGCCCCTCCGACACGGATTCGGAGGTGAAGACATAATTCAGACGGGACATGGGAAGTGCTCCATTGGGGTTATCCCCGCCACGCCAGGAAGCCGTTGTGGCGGTTCGATGCGCCTCCCTAGACGGCCCACCCTGCAAGGTCAAGCTGCCTTGGCCCGCCGCCCCGCCAGGGACAGGACGAAGAGTCCCGCCAGCAACAGCCAGGCCGCCAGATCGCCCAGACGCGCATAGGGCGTCGCGGGCAGGGCACCGGGCAGCGCGGCGATGTCCAGCGCCCCCGCTTCGCCGAAGGGCAGCCGTGCCACCACCTCGCCCCGTGCGCCGATCACCGCCGTCACGCCGGTATTGGCCACGCGCACAAGGGGCAGCCCCGTCTCGATCGCCCGCAGCCGCGCCTGCTGGAAATGCTGGAAGGGGCCGGACCATGTGCCGAACCACGCGTCATTCGTGACCTGCACCATCCAGTCCGGCCGCGCCACCACGCGGGGGATGGCGGGAAACACCGCCTCGTAGCAGATCAGCGGCAGCACCCGGCCAAGCTCCGGCCCGAGATCCAGCACCGCAGGCCCCGGCCCCGCCGAATAGGCCTGCCCCAGTTGCGCCGCGAAGGCCCCGATCCCGAACCAGCGATAGAGCGCATCACCGAAGGGCATGTATTCCCCGAAGGGCACCAGATGGTGCTTGTCATAGGTCGCCGTGACCGCCCCGCCCGCGCCGATGACGCGCAGGCTGTTCCAGCCGCGCTCCCCCTCGACCCGCTGGATGCCCACGGCGACCGGCCGCCCGCCCGAGGCATCCGCGATGATCCCCGCCACCTCGGGCGAATATTCCAGCAGATAGGGCACCGCCGTCTCGGGCCAGATGGTCAGGTCGGCGGGCATCCCCTGCGCGGTCAGGGCAAGCTGGCGGTCGAACAGGATGCGGGCCTGGTCCGGATCCCATTTCAGGTGCTGCGCGGCATTGGGCTGCACCAGCCGCAGCGACACCGCCCGCGCTTCCGGCGCAGGGGCCCCCGCACGCATCCAGCCCCAGCCGAGCGTCGCCGCCACGACCAGCGCCGCCACCGCCGCCCCGCGCCACCGCCCCGCCACGACCACCGCCGCCAGCCCGGCCGTGACGACCGTCAGACCCGTCGCCCCGATCACCGACACCGCCTGTTCCACGGGCGATCCCAGCCACAGATGCCCGACCTGCGCCCAGGGAAAACCGGTGAAGAGATGCCCGCGCAGCAGTTCCACCCCCGCCAGCGCGGCGGCGATCCCCGCGACGCGGAACGGCAACCGCCCGCCCGCGAAGGCCGCCACCCCCCAGAACAGGCCCAGCCCGAAGGCCGTCAGGAGGAAGGCAAAGGGCGCCATCCAGCCATGCACCCAGGGGTCAACGAAGAAGGGCGCCACGATCCAGTTCAGATAGACGCCGAAATACCCCGCCCCGACGAAGACCCCCGCGCGGAACCCGTCCCGCGCGGCGGCCATCCGCGCCAGCGCCCAGCACAGCGCCGGAAAGGCCAGCCACCACAGCAAGAGCGGCGCCTGCGCCAGCGCGATGCCGGCCCCGGCGGCAAGGTCCAGCCCCCGCGCCTGCGCCTGTGCGCCGATGGCCCGGCGGAGCAGTCGGTTCACGACCCCGCAGCCTCCGGCGCTTGCCCCCCGCCATCCCCGGCGACGGCAGGCAGCCGCAGCCGCAGCCGCTTGATCCGGCGCGGGTCGGCATCGACCACCTCGAACTCCGCCCCCGTCTCGTGCGGGACAACCTCGCCCCGCGCGGGCACCCGGCCGGTGCGCAGGAAGACCAGACCGCCCAGCGTGTCGATCTCCTCGTCATCCTCGTCCTGCCGCAGTTTCAACCCCGTGGCGGCCTCGATCTCCTCCAGCGGCGCGTTGGCGGCGGCGAGATAGACCCCGGGCTTCTCCTCCTTCCAGAGGGCGCCCTCCTCCTCGTCATGCTCGTCCTCGATCTCGCCGATCACCGTCTCGATCAGGTCCTCGATCGTGACCAGCCCGTCCACGCCGCCATATTCGTCGATCACCAGCGCCATATGCACCCGCTCGCGCTGCATCTTCTGCAGCAGGACGCCGACCGGCATGGAGGGCGGCGCATAGAGCACCGGCCGCAGCATCTTCTTCAGCGAGAACCGCCCCGACGCGCCGAAGCCGTGCTGCAACGCAAGGTCCTTCAGCAGCACCAGACCCTGCGGATGGTCCAGCGTCCCCTTGTACACCGGCACGCGGGAAAAACCGTGCTCGCGGAAGACCTCCACCAGATCGTCCTTGCCGATGTCCAGAGGCACCGCCACGATATCGACCTTGGGGATCGCCACATCATCCACCCGCAGCCGCCGCAGGGCGCCAAGCCCCGCCAGCGCCACCGCAGGGGCAGCCACCGACCCGGTATCGGCGGCACGCTGCGCCGCCGCGCCACCCTGATCCTGTGAAGGGGAAAAGGCGCCCAGAAGTCGCCCGAAAAATCCGCGCTGCGGAGGCTCCGCCTCGTCGCCGCCGAAAACATCCTGCGCGCCCTGCGCCGCAGGAGAGCCGTCGCCACTACTGCCCATCGATCCTTCTTCCAAAACACCCCGTCAGGCGGGGCCATCCGAATATGGGTCAGGAAGGCCGAGGCTGGCAAGTATCCGCGACTCGAGCCCCTCCATCACCACCGCATCCGCGTCGTCCACATGGTCATAGCCCAGACAATGCAACAGGCCATGAACGACCAGATGCGTCACATGGTCATGGGCGGGTTTCCCCGCCTCTTCCGCCTCGCGCAGGCAGGTCTCGAAGGCGATGGCGATATCGCCCAGCTCGCAAGGGTCGTCCGGTTCCCCGGCCTCCGGCAGATCCGGCACCCCCCCCGCCTCTTCCGCCGCCCGTTCCTCCGACGGCCAGGACAGCACGTTGGTGGGCTGTGGCTTGCCCCGGAAATCCGCGTTCAACCCCGCGATCCGCGCATCGTCGCAGCCCATCACCACGACGGAAAAGCCCGAAGCCCCCAGCCCCAGCCCGTCCAGCGCCGCCCGGCAGGCCCGCTCGGCAAGCGCCTCCAGCCCGAAAGCCTCCCAACGCGCGTCCTCGATGACGATATCCACGATGCTCATGGCGCAGCCCCTTATCGCAACCGGCGCGAAACCGCAAACCGCCCGCCCGGCCGCACCCCCGGGAGGCGCTTCGCCCTCCCGGACCCACCCGAGGATATTTGAGAACGGATGAAGACAGCCGTTTTCATCCGTTCCCAAATATCCACAG
>AYNO01000155.1 GCA_000500915.1 Rhodobacter sp. CACIA14H1 | reverse complement strand
GCGGCAAGGCCGTAGTCGAAGGCCGCCTGCCACGTGTCGGGCGGTTCGTAGGCCGCGGTTTCCAGCATGTCGGCAAGGGGGATGCCCTTGGCCAGTTCCGTCGCGGCGGCGGCGAGGGTCTGTTCCGCCTCGCCTTCGGGCAGAAGGCCGATGAGCTGGATTCCGTCATCGTTGCGCAGCATCTCGACCGAGAAGCGGGGGGCTTCGATCTGGGTGACGGGGGTCACTTCAAGCTGGTCGCGGACGCGGCCGCTGTCGATCACGGTGCCCGCAAGGTTCACGGCGCGGAAGCGTGCGGCCTCGTTCGGGGCGGTGCCTTCGAGGGTGACGAGCATCCCGTCGGCATCGGGCGTGACCCAGGTGATGCCTTCCTGCGCCATGACCCAGTTGACGGCCTTGAGCGAGCGGCGTTCGATGACCTGCACGGCGGCATAGGCGACGGAAAGGGCCAGTGCGCCCGCCACGCTGAAGGCCAGAAGCGCCACCAGCCAGCGCGGCAGGTGCAGGGCGTTCGGGCCGGGTTTCGGCAACCGGGGCAGTCGCAGGGAAGGCAGGCGCATCGGGCAGCTTTCGCGGGGTCTGGTCAGGCAACGGGAATCGCCCCGAAGGGGCAGTCCGGCGCTGCCCCCGTTCCTTACGGTCCGGCGGGCGCGGGTTCAATCAAACCAGCGCGGCGGCGGCAAGAAACAGCGCAGCGATGAGGCCCGTGTCGCGGTTGGACCGGAAGAGCCGCAGGCAGGTCGCCGGATCGTCGATGTCGAGCCGGCGCATCTGCCAGAGCATGTGCCAGCCCATGCCCCAAGCCCCTGCAAGTGCCAGCAGGAGGGGAAGCGGGTTTTCCAGCGGCAGCAGGGCCGCGACTGCGGCCGCCGACATCAGCGTGACGGTGGCGATCAGGAAGGCCGCGAGCCAGCGCCCCGTATTGCGGTCGAACAGCCGCGCGGTGGAGCGGACGCCGATCAGGGCGTCGTCCTCCTTGTCCTGATGCGCGTAGATCGTGTCGTAGAACAGCGTCCAGACGAAGCCCGCGGCATAGAGGAGGAGGGGCGCAGCCGAGAGGCTGCCCGTATGGGCGGCCCAGAGGAGCAGGGCACCCCAGTTGAAGGCAAGGCCGAGGAAGGCCTGCGGCCACCATGTGAAGCGTTTGGCGAAGGGATAGATGGCGACCAGCGCGAGGGAGCCGATGCCCAGAGCGATGGCCAGCGGGTGATAGGTGAACAGGATCAGCGCGGCCGTCAGCGCCTGTGCGACCATCCAGAAAAGCGCCTGTTTCACAGTGACTTGTCCGGAGGGGATGGGGCGCGACCGGGTGCGGGCCACGGCGGCGTCGAAGTCGCGGTCGGTGATGTCGTTCCAGGTGCAGCCCGCCCCGCGCATCAGGAAGGCCCCGATGGCCGAGGATGTGGCAAGCCACAGGTCCAGCCATGTGAAGCCGCCCGTGGCGGCGGCGGCAAGGGCGATGGCCCAGAGGCAGGGGATGAGCAGGAGCCAGGTTCCGATGGGCCGGTCTGCCCGCGACAGGCGCAGGTAGGGGCGCGTGGCGGGTGGTGCCAGCGTATCGACCCAGTTGCCGCGCGGGGCGTCGGCGACGGTGCCTTGCGGCGGGGTCGCCTCTGGCATTCGGGGCGGTTGGGTCATAGGGTGCGGGCCATGGAAGCGAAGGTTCGTCTCTATGTAGATCAGCCCCTTGGGCAGGGGCAAGCCGTGGCCCTGAGCGGGGATCAGGCGCATTACCTGTTTGCCGTCATGCGGTTGGGCAAGGGCGCGGCGGTTTCTCTGTTCAACGGGCGGGACGGGGAATGGCGGGCGGAGGTCGCGGAGGCGGGCAAGCGCGGGGGGGTGCTGGTCTGTGACGGGCAGACGAAGGCGCTGCTGATGCCGCCGGACCTGTGGCTGATGTTCGCCCCCATCAAGAAGGCGCGGACGGATTTCATCGTGGAGAAGGCGGTGGAGATGGGGGTGCGCCGCATCCTGCCCGTCCAGACGCGCCACACCAATTCCGAACGCATCCGGCAGGACCGGCTGCAGGCCCATGCCGTGGAGGCGGCAGAGCAGTGCGGGGGCACCTATGTCCCTGACGTTGCTGATCTTGTGCATCTGGACCGGCTGCTTGCGGCCTGGCCTGACGGGCGGCGCATCCTGTGGTGCGACGAGTCGCTGGTGGGCGTGTCGGAAGGTCTGGCCGGGGCGGAGCGGGGGCCTTGGGCGATCCTGATCGGGCCGGAGGGCGGGTTTTCGGAGGCCGAGAAGGCGAAGCTGCGGGGGATGCCTGCGGTGCTGCCCGTGAGCCTTGGCCCGCGCATCCTGCGGGCGGATACGGCGGCGGTGGCGGCGCTGGCGTTGTGGCAGGCCGGCCTGGGGGATTGGACGTGATCCGCGAGGGGGCGCGGCAGGCGCTGTGGCGCTGGCGCGAGGTGGGGGCGGCGGGGGCTGTCCTGCTGGCGGGGCTGTGGGTGGCGGCGCAGGGCGGCTGGGTGCTGGTGCCCTTCGGGCTGCTGGTCGCCGGGCTGGGCGCGGGGCTGGCGGTGCAGGCCTGGCGGCGGATGCGTTTCGTGCAGGGGGCCGATGCGCCGGGCATCGTCGAGGTGGACGAGGGGCAGATTTCCTATATGGGGCCGCAGCTTGGCGGTTTCGTCTCGGTGCCGGAGCTGGTGGAGGTGCGGCTGGTCGCCCTGCGCGGGCGGCGGTTGTGGCGGTTGAAGCAGGCGGACGGGCAGGCGTTGCTGGTGCCGGTGGATGCGGCCGGGGCGGAGGGGTTGTTCGACGTCTTTGCCACCCTGCCCGGAATGGACATGGGCGCCGTGCTGGCGGCGCTGGAGCCGGTGGCCGGGGGGAGTGGCCGTGCCGTCGTTGCGGGAGAGGTGGCGCAGGTCCTGTGGCGGCGGGCGGGGCGGGGGGTTTCCACGCTGTGACGGTGGTTTGCGCTGCGTCCGGCCCTTGACTTGACCGTGCAGTCAAAGCACGACATGGGGCCTTGACCAAGCGAAGATGCGGAGCCTGTCCAGATGTCGATTCCCCAGTCCGGCGGCGGCCCCATCGAGAGCTTCGCGCAGCTTGCCGAATTCATGGAATCCGGTTGCAAGACCAAGGACTTGTGGAAGATCGGGACCGAGCATGAAAAGTTCGGCTGGCTGACCGACACGCGCCGTCCGCTGCCCTATGATGGTGAACGATCCATTAACGCGCTGTTTGCCGGGCTGGAGGCGAAATTCGGCTGGGAGCCGGTGCGCGAGGGGGGAAATGTTATCGGTCTGACACGGAACGGGGCGAATATCAGCCTCGAGCCGGGGGGCAGTTCGAGCTTTCGGGGGCGGCATTCGGCAGCCTGAAGGAAACCGAGGCCGAGTTAAGGAACCATCTGGACGAAGTGCGGTCGCTGGCCGACCCGCTGGGCATCCGGTTCATGGGGATCGGCGCGGCGCCGGAATGGCGGCACGAGGACATGCCGGTCATGCCCAAGGGGCGCTACCGGCTGATGACGGATTACATGGGCCGTGTCGGCACCCATGGCACGCAGATGATGTACCGGACATCGACGGTGCAGGTGAATCTGGACTACGGGTCCGAGGCGGACATGGTGAAGAAGATGCGGGTGGCGCTGGCGCTGCAGCCCGTGGCGACGGCGCTGTTCGCCTCGTCCCCCTTCTTCGAGGGGAAGGAGAACGGGCATAGATCCTGGCGGTCGCGCATCTGGCGCGGGCTGGATGACAGCCGGACGGGGATGCTGCCCTTTGCCTTCGAGGAGGGGTTCGGCTTCCAGCGCTATGTGGACTGGGTGCTGGATGTGCCGATGTATTTCGTCTATCGGGATGGCAGGTATATCAATGCCTTGGGCCAGTCCTTCCGCGATTTCCTGAAGGGGGAACTGCCCGCCCTGCCGGGCGAGAAGCCGACGCTTTCGGACTGGGCGGACCATATGACGACCGTGTTCCCCGAGGCGCGGGTGAAGCGCTATATCGAGATGCGCGGGGCGGATTGCGGGGATTTCGCGCATGTCGTGGCGCTGCCTGCGTTCTGGGTCGGGCTCATGTATGACCAGACGGTGCTGGATGCGGGTTGGGACCTTGTGAAGGGTCTGGACGCGGAAACGCGCGAGGGGCTGCGGGTGGCGGCTTCGGTCGATGGCCTTGCGGGGCGTGCGGGCGGGGTGCGGATCGCGGACCTTGCGCGGGCGGCGGTGGCCCTGTCGCAGGCGGGGCTGGCGGGGCGCGGGATGGGCGAGGAGCGCTATCTGGCGCCGCTGGTCGAGGCGGTGGAGACAGGCGTGACGCAGGCGGACCGGTGGCTTGCGCTCTATCGCGGGGAGTGGGGCGGCGATCTGTCCAACATCTATCAGGCTGCGAGTCTTTGACGGCTGCGGCGGCTGTGCCGCCGGTCGTGCCGCAGGCTGTACCGCAAACTGTCAGCACGCAGCGGACGGTGCGGTGAGGAAGCGTCAGGATATGGCCGCGGGGCGGTCCGGCGGCGGGTGTGCCGTGGGCTGTGCCGCTGGGTGTACCGCAAACTGTCAGCACGCAGCGGGCGGTCTGGAGAGAAAGCGTTAGCGGTCCGGCCGGGCGGGGGCTGCGGGGCGTGGTGCTGCGGGCGGTGCCCTTGGTCATCCTCCGGCGCCGTGTAGGGTGCGCCATGGCGCACCCTACGGGTGGGTCAGGCCTGCAGCGGGTCGTTGCCGAAGCGGTTGGGGCCTGCCGTGCCGCGCGAGGCGAAGAAGACGATCAGCACGATCGTCCCGATCAGCGGGATGAAGGCCAGGAGCAGCCACCAGCCGGTGCGGTCGATGTCATGCAGGCGGCGGACGCCCACGGCGATGCCGGGCAGCAGCGTGGCGAGCCACCAGAGGGTGCTGGCCAGATTGCCCCCCGCCATCATGCCGCCGCCTTCCATGTGGCCGCGTCCGAAGAGGACCGACAGGAGGATGCTGACGATGATGTTGAACAGCACGAACCACCAGTATTCCGACCGCCGTGCGCGGCCTTCGAAGGTGGCATATTTGGAGAAGACGGCCTTGACGGCCTCGATCATGTTCATTCCGGTTCCCTCTGGTCCTGTGATGCCGCTCTGCCGGCGGCTGCCGTCAGGGTTGCGCAGAAGGCGCGGGTGATCAACCTGTTTCTGGCCGCCGGCCGTCCTGCGGCGCGGGCGTGCCGCCCGCACGGCTTTCCTGTCGCCTCCGCCTCCGGCTCCGGCTCCGTCGCGAGGGGACGCACGCGTCCCCTCTTGGCCGCGAGGGCGCGGCCAATTCACCCCTTGTGGATATTTGGGGACGGAAAATGCCGGCAGGGCGGTTTGTGCGATGCAGGGGGCTGCGGCGGGTCAGGCGGTCTTCTTGCCGATCTTCGGTTCGGTGCCGTCGCGCAGGCGGCGGATATTGGCGCTGTGGCGGAGCCAGACGAGGATCGCCAGCAGGAGGGCGAGGAGGACCTTGTCGGAATAGCCCGCGAAGGCGAGGTAGCCGGGGGCGAGGCCTGCGGCGGCAAGGGCCGAGAGGGAGGAGATGCGCGAGAGCGCGGCGACGGCCGCCCATGTGGCACAGGCGGCGAGGCCGATGGGCCAGACGAGGGCCAGCAGGATGCCGAGGAAGGTGGCGACGCCCTTGCCGCCCTTGAAGCCCAGCCAGACGGGGTAGAGGTGGCCGATGAAGGAGGCCAGTGCCGCGATCTGGGCCGCGTCGTCGCCCACGGTGGCGCGGGCGACGAGGACGGCGATGCCGCCCTTGGCCGCGTCGAGGATCAGGGTGGCGGCGGCGGCGGGTCTGTTGCCGGTCCTGAGGACGTTGGTCGCGCCGATATTGCCCGAGCCGATGCTGCGCAGGTCGCCGAGGCCCATGGCGCGGGTGATGACCACGCCGAAGGGGATGGAGCCTGCGAGGTAGGCGAGCGCCGCCGCGAGCAGCAGCAGGAGGGGGGGCGAGGTGAATTCCGGCAGGAAGATCGTCATGCGCTGTGGACCCGTGTTCCGTTCACGAAGGTGGCGAGGACCTTACCTTCCATCCGCTGGCCGTCAAACGGGGTGTTCTTGGATTTTGAGCGGAGCCTGAAGCGGTCCATCAGGAAGGGGGCGTCCGGGTCGAAGAGGACGAGGTCGGCGGGGGCGCCTTGGGCGAGGCGGCCTTGTGGCAGGCCGAGGCGTTTCGCGGGGTTGGTGGAAAGGGCGCGGAAGAGGGTGGGCAGGTCGATATGGCCTGCATGGTAGAGGCGCATGGCGGCGGGGAGGAGGGTTTCGAGGGCCACCGCGCCGGGGGCGGCCTCTTCGAAGGGGAGGCGTTTCGATTCCTCGTCCTGCGGGGTGTGCAGGGAGGAGATGGTGTCGATGGTGCCGTTTGCCACGGCTTCGACCATGGCGAGGCGGTCTTCCTCGGACCGGAGGGGAGGAGTGAGTTTGAAGAAGGTGCGGTAGTCGCCGAGGTCGATCTCGTTCAGCGTGAGGTGGTGGATGGAGGTGCCGGCGGTGACGTCGAGGCCTGCGGCCTTGGCCCGTTGCAGGGCGGGGAGGGCGCGGGCGGTGGTGATCTGGTCGGCGTGGTAGCGCACGCCGGTCATTTCCACGAGCGCGAGGTCGCGTTCGAGGCCCATGCGTTCCGCGATGGGGGAGACGGCGGGGAGGCCGCGGAGGGAGGCGAATTTGCCGGAGGTGGCGGCGGCACCTTTGGACAGGCCGGGGTCCTGCGGGTGGCCGATCACGAGGGCGCCGAGGGAGCGGGCATAGGTGAAGGCGCGGGAGAGGACCTTGGCGTCCTGCGTCACGGCGAAGGCGTCGGTGAAGGCGATGGCGCCCGCGTCGAGGAGGAAGCCGATCTCCGTCATCTCGCGCCCGTCGCGGCCCTTGGTCAGGGCGGCCATGTGGCGGATGCGGACGGGGGAGGCCTCGGCCGCGCGGCGGGTGACGAATTCCAGCGTTTCGGGGGTGTCGATGGCGGGCTGCGTGTCGGGGCGGGCGATGATCGTCGTGACGCCGCCTGCGGCTGCCGCCAGACCGGCGGAGCGGAAGGATTCGCGGTGGCGTTCGCCGGGTTCGCCGATCTTGACGCCGATATCCACGATGCCGGGGGCGAGGTGGTGGTTGCCGCAGTCGATTTCGGTCGCGCCCTTGGGTCTGGGGCCGTTGATGGCGGCGATCACGCCTTTGGCCAGCGTGACGGAGCCCTGGGTGATGGTGCCTGCATCGGGGTCGATGAGGCGGGCGTTGGTCAGGTGCAGCGTGGTCATGTGCGGAGTCCGGTCTGGATCGCGCGCGCGGCGGCGGCGGGATCGGGGAGGTAGCGGATGAGGTGTTTGTCGCCGGTGGTCGTGACGACCTGCACCGCGCCGAGGAAGGGGCGGACGAGGGCGATCTGCGAGCGGGGGATGGAGCGGCCGGCGGGGCCGGTCAGGTGGGTGGGGGTGAGGGTCCAGATTTCGGCCATGGCTTCGGAGCGGACATAGGCCGCGCGGAGGGTGATGGCGAGCAGGGCCGCCACGGGGCCGACCCACGGGTCGGGATTGCCGAGCACGATCAGGACGAGGCCTGCGGCCACGCCGCCCGCCAGCGCCATGATGGCATGGGCGCGGAGATAGGCGGCGGGGTCGGGGCGGAATTCCATCAGCCCACCACGAAATAGAGGGTGAAGAGGGCGAGGAAGATCAGGACGAGGGTGGCGACCTTGCCGCCCTGTTTCATCTCTTCCTTCGTGGGTTTGCGGTCGGGGTCGGGGGTCATGCGGGTCTGCCTGCGGGGTTGCGCATGAGCGCGCGGACGGTTGCTGCGTCTTCGGGCGAAAGGATCACGCTGCCGCCGAAGGTGCCGAAGCGGATGACGCCGCCGATGCCGCGACGGGCGGGGGTGTTGCGCCAGTCGAAGCTGCGGATGCGGGTCCGGGGCCAAGTGGAGGCGCGGATCAGGCGGCGGTCGGTCAGGAGGATCGCGCCCTGCGCCTTGCCGGTGGCGAGGGCGCGGCGTTCGAGCATGTCGTAGAGCTGGAAGCCGGTCAGGATCAGCGCGGTGGGGGGCAGGAGGCGGTAGAGGAAGCCGCAGCCCGCCTGACCGGGGGCTGTGGCGCAGAACTGCGTTTCGGACTGGAGGACCCAGAGGGAGGCGGTGACATAGGCCGTAAGCAGCAGGAGCGCCGCCGTGAGGAGGGGCGAGGAGGTCAGGTTGAAGCCGATGCGGCCCTGCCAGAACAGGGTTTCGCCACTTTGCAGGACATCTGCGAAGGGGGCGGGCGGGGTTGTCACACCATCGTCCCCACGATCTGCCGCCCGCGTTCGAGGCGGAGGTTGCGGGCCAAGAGGTCCATGCAGGCCATGCGGACGGCGACGCCCATTTCCACCTGATCCTGTATGACGGAGCGGTTGATGTCGTCGGCAAGGTCGCCGTCGATTTCCACGCCACGGTTCATGGGGCCGGGATGCATGACGATGGCATCGGGTTTGGCGTGGGAGAGTTTGTCGGCGTCCAGACCGTAGCGGTGGTAGTATTCGCGTTCGGAGGGGATGAAGCCGCCGTCCATGCGTTCCTTCTGGAGCCTGAGCATCATGACGACATCGGCGCCTTCGAGGCCCTTCTTCATGTCGTCATAGACTTCGACGCCGAATTCCCCGATGCCTGCGGGCATCAGGGTGGGCGGGCCGATCAGGCGGATGCGGTTTTCCATCTTGCCCAGCAGGATGAGGTTCGACCGCGCGACGCGGGAATGGGCGATGTCGCCGCAGATGGCGACGGTCAGGCGCTGGATGCGGCCCTTGGCGCGGCGGATGGTCAGCGCGTCGAGCAGCGCCTGCGTCGGGTGTTCGTGGCGGCCGTCGCCTGCGTTCAGGACGGCGCAGTTGACCTTGGAGGCCAGGAGGTTCACCGCGCCGGAGGCGCCGTGGCGGACCACCAGCAGGTCGGGGTGCATGGCGTTCAGCGTCATGGCGGTGTCGATCAGGGTTTCGCCCTTCTTCACCGAGGATTGGGCGACGGACATGTTCATCACATCCGCGCCGAGGCGTTTGCCCGCCAGTTCGAAGCTGGCCTGCGTGCGGGTGGAGTTTTCGAAGAACATGTTGATCTGCGTCATGCCTGCCAGCACGTCGGACTGTTTGACTGTGCGGCGGTTGAGATCGACATAGCGGTCGGCAAGGTCGAGGACGGTGGTGATTTCCAGCGGGGCCAGATGTTCG
>AYNO01000154.1 GCA_000500915.1 Rhodobacter sp. CACIA14H1 | reverse complement strand
AGTCATGCGGCAGGCGGGTGATAAATGACGCGCGCGGAGCGGGCGTTCTGCCCGCAGGCCTGCAAGCTCCGCCCCGCGCGGGGCGCGCGGGACGGAGCGGCGGGGGGCGTTCCGCCCCCGTCACCGCGCGGGCGCGGTGACTCCCCCTGAGGATATTTGGGAACGGATGAAGTGGCGGGTGCGAGGCGGGGCGGGCGGGGAGCAGTTCGTCTGGCGGGCGTTCCGCCGCCGTCACCGTGAGGGTAATTGGGTCGGGAGGAAGGGGCGGACCCGGTATCAGGCGGGGAGGTCAGAACCAGTCATGCGGCAGGCGGGCGATGATCCACGAGGCCGCGCGGCGGGGCAGGGAGGCTTCGGGTTCGTAGCGTTCGCGGCCCTTGCGGCCATCCTCGACGATGTTCCAGTGCAGGAGTCCGTCTTCCAGCGTGACCGAGAAGGCGCAGGCGGGGTCGGTCTGGCGGTCGAACAGCGCCCAGAGTTCCGCCACGAGGTCGGGTTCGCGGAAGAGCAGCCCCAGTTCGATGTTGATATAGGCCGAGCGCATGTCGAAATTGTGCGACCCGACGAGGGCGCGGCTGCGGTCGATCAGGAAGATCTTGGAATGCAGGAAGTCGCGGCGGCGCAGGCGGCGGGCGGGGGGCGCGAATTCGAAGAGTTCCGCCCCTGCGGCCAGCAGGGGTCGGCGGTAATGCGAATAGGCCGCATGGACGCTGAAGAGGTCGGTGGAGGCCAGCGAGTTGGTCAGCACCTGCACGCGCCGGCCTTGCTGCGCGAGGTCGGTCAGCAGGGTCAGCCCCGGCGTGCCGGGGACGAAATAGGGGGTGGTCAGGCGGATCTCGCTTTCCGCGCCGCGCAGCAGGTCGGCGATGCTGTCGAGGAGCCACGGGCCGCGGCGCTGTCCCAGTGCCTTGTCCGGCGGGTCGGAGAGCAGCGTCACCTCCTCTGTCCAGCGCAGGGGCGTGACCAGCAGGTCGGCCGGTCCGCGCCCCGCCACGGCCTGCATCCGGTAGGCGGTGGCGAGGGGCGAGGCGCTGTGGCGCAGCAGGCGGCGGCGGAAGCGGCGTTCGTTCAGCCGGAACGAGGGCCAGAGCGTCAGGATGGGCAGCGACAGGCCGAGGTTCCAGAAGCTGTCGAACACCTGTTCCGCCTGCGTCACGATCCCGCCCGCGACCAGCATGTCGGCATCCTGCGCCATGCGTGCCCCGCTGCCGGGGGCGCCGAAATAGGTGTCGCCCACGTTGCGCCCGCCGAGGATGGCAAGGCAGCCGTCGGCGATCCAGACCTTGCCATGCATCCGCCGGTTGAAGCGCGACAGGCCCAGCGCGAATTCCAGCGACCGGCGGACCCAGTGGCCGCGGTTGCGGACGGGGTTGAAGAGCCGCACCTCGATATTGGGGTGCTGGTTGAGGCCGAGGAAGGCGAGGTCGAAGCCCTGCACGTTCACGTCGTCGAGCAGGAGCCGCACACGCACACCCCTGTCGGCGGCGGCGAGGAGGTCTGCCATCAGCAGCCAGCCGGAGGTGTCGGTCTTCCAGATGTAGTAGATCAGGTCGAGGCTGCGCCCCGCCGCGAAGGCCGACAGGCTGCGGGCGGCGAAGGCGTCCCGGGGGTCCAGCAGGTTGGCCAGCCCGTTCTGGCCGGGATGGGCGGCCATCGCGTCTTCGACCAGCCGGTCGAGCACCGTCTGCGGGCCGCTGCGGGGCAGGCAGCGGCTTTCCGCCCCCCGCGCCCGTTTGGCAAAGCGCGTATAGGAGCGCACCGCCAGCGCCGAGGCCGCCAGCAGCGCCAGCCCCGCCACCGAGAGCCAGAGGAACAGAGCGGAGATCATCGCTTCCCGTCCCCGTGGTCGTCGTCCTGCACGTGCTTCCGCCCGTCTTTCCCGCCGCCCTCCGTCCCGTCCTCTGGCGCGGGCAGGTGCAGCCGTGCCCGGAGCGGCAGGTGGTCCGAGGCCTTGCGGGCCAGCGGCGTGTCATGGGCGCGCAGGTCGTCGATGCGCCCGCCCGGGGCGACCATGATGCGGTCCAGCGGCAGCAGCGGGTAGCGGGCGGGGAAGCTGCGGATGGCGGGGACGGGGCCGAAATGGTCCTCGAGGATCGAGATGGGCGATCCCGGCCCGCCGCGCCATTCGTTCAGGTCGCCCATCAGCAGGGTGGGCGGGGGTCGCGCCCGGCCAGATGGTCGAGCAGGTGCCGCGCCTGTGCCTGGCGCGACCGGCGCAGCAGGCCGAAATGGGCGGCGACGATGCGCAGCGGGCGCGGGCCGATCTGCAGTTCCGTCACCAATGCGCCGCGCGGTTCCAGCCCGGGCAGGCGGATCGTCTCGGTCCCCGTGACATGGCCCTGCCGGATCAGGACGAGGTTGCCGTGCCAGCCATGCGACGGGCCGGGCGTATCGACATGGACGGGGCGCAGGCCCGTGCGGTCGTGCAGGTGGTCGAGGTCGAACAGGCCCGCCCGGTCGCCGAAGCGGCGGTCGGCCTCTTGCAGGGCGATGATGTCGGGGGCGATCTCGGCGATCACGCTGGCCGTGCGCATCAGGTCGCGCCGGCGGTCGGTGCCGATGCCCTTGTGGATGTTCCAGGTGGCGATGGTCAGCGGATGGGGGTGGGGCATGTCCGGGGCGCGGGAGGGGGCGGTCCGCAGGGTGCGGCGCGGCTTCGGCCCATCCTAGACGCGGTCGGGCGGGGAAGGCAAAGGGGATGGGGCGCTGCCCGCCTGCAGCCCCGCCTCGGTCACGATCAGGTCCATGGGGATGTCATGGGGCTGCGGGCGGATCGTTTCCATGCGGGCCGATTGCAGGCCCGTGCCGATGCAGAAGGGGCGCGGCTCCAGCGCGGCCAGCGTGCGGTCGAAATAGCCCGCGCCGAAGCCGAGGCGGAAGCGGTCCATGTCCCAGCCGAGCAGCGGGACGATCATCAGGTCGGGCGTCAGTTCGCCACTGGCGGCGGGGGGGACGGGAATGCCCCAGAGACCGCGTTCCATATCCAGTTCCGGCTGCCAGCGGCGGAAGCGCATGGGGCGGATCGGCGTTTCGCAGACGGGCAGGGCCAGCACCGCGCCGCGGTCGCGCAGGGTGGCCAGGAAGGGGCGCAGGTCGGGTTCGCCCCGGATGGGCCAGTAGGCCCCGACGATACGGCCGGACAGGTCGCTGCCTTCCAGCAGCGCTTCCAGATGCGTGACGAGCGCGGTCGTGACCGTCCCGCGCATCGGGGCGGTCAGGCGGAGGCGGGCAGCGCGGAGGCGGTTGCGTTCGGCGTGGCGCCAGCGGGCGACGTCCACGGGGTTGCCGGGGTCGCCGGTGAAGGGGGCGGGGGCCTGTGCCTGCGCCTGACACGGGTCGGACGCGACGGGGGCGGGCGTCATGCCTCTGCCCCGCTGGCGGCAAGGGCGGCGCGGGCGCGGGCGCGGGGGCGGTCCTGCCGGTCCAGCCCCGCGAAATCCCCGCGCAGCGCCTTCAGCGCGGTGCGTTCGGCCGCGATCTCTTGCGCGGTGCGGAAACCCAGGGCGCGCAGCACCGGCAGGGGCGGGCACCAGCCCTGCAGCGCGTGCTGCAGCAGGAAGCCGCCGACCACGGCGGGGACGACCGCGAAGCGCGGGTGGACGGTCAGCGCCAGCACCGCCCCCGCCGTGGCCAGCGTGGCGGCATTGGCCATCAGGGCGCGTTCCACATCCCATTCGCGGTCCAGCGCCGCGATGTCCCCTGCCATGGTCGCGGGCTGCGCGGCGGCGCGGCTGACGCGGTCCAGCATCCGGTGCCCTATGGCGCGGTTGGCCGCATCGGACGATGCGTCGCGGACGCGCGTCGCGGCGGGGGGCAGCAGGTCTGCGGTCTGTTCAGGGGCCATGGGGCGGGCCTTTCCTCTGGCTGCGGGTGCCTTGGGAACGCCGGGCGGGCGCGGCTGTTCCGGCGGCTCTTCCGTCCGTGGGGGCAAGGCAGGCCGCCGTCCGGTCGGAGGGCAGGCCGCGCAGCAGGGGCAGGGCAAGGACCAGCGGGGCGATGCCCAACAGCGCGAGCCAGAGCAGGTCCCAGACCAGCGGCGTGGGCGCTGCGGGCCGGATGCGGTGCCAGCCCAGCAGCCAGTGCACCAGTACGGCATCCAAGACATGCCAGAGCCCGAACCCCGCCAGCACCGCCCCCGCAAGGCAGCGTGCCGCCGATTCCACAAGGGCGGCGCGGTGGATCAGCAGGGCCGACAGGCCAAGGACGAGGATGGCGAACATCCCCGTGTCGAAGGCGCTGTCCCATTGCGCATGGGCCAGCGCCCCGGCATCCGGCGCGGCCAGCGTCATCAGGTGATGCCAGCCGAGGATGCGGTGCAGCAGGATGCTGTCGAACTGCCCGCCAAGGCCAAAGCCTGCGGCGGCGGCCCAGAACAACACGCGTCTGCGCATCGGTGCCCCCTCCTTCGCCGGGCCGGTCCCAACTGCGGGGGACGGGTGCGGTTCCCGCCGCCATGGGCGGGGCGGGTTGGCCAGACGGGGCGCAGACTGTATGCAGGGGGCCCGCCAGTGGCCTGATTGGACCGGAATGCCCATGAAAGACGACGTTTCCCGCCGAATCTTCCCCGTCATCGCAGCCCGAGATCGGCGCCGCCCCCGCGCAGGTGGCGGCGGCGGTCGCCCTGCTGGACGAAGGTGCGACGGTGCCCTTCGTGGCGCGTTACCGCAAGGAGGTGACGGGCGGGCTGGATGACACGCAGTTGCGCACCCTGTCGGAACGGCTGTCCTACCTGCGCGAGATGGAGTCGCGGCGGGCGGCGATCCTTGCCTCGATCACCGAACAGGGGAAGATGACGGAGGCGCTGCAGGCATCGATCCTGAAGGCGGGCACGAAGGCAGAGCTCGAGGATATCTATCTGCCCTACAAGCCGAAGCGCCGGACGCGGGCGATGATCGCCCGCGAGAACGGTTTGGGCCCGCTGGTCGAGTCGATACTGGCCGACCGGTCGGCGGACCCTGCGGCGCTGGCGGCGGGCTATGTGACCGAAGCCGTGCCGGACGTGAAATCCGCGCTGGAGGGGGCGCGGGACATCGTTGCCGAAGGGCTGGCCGAGAATGCCGACCTGCTGGGGCGCCTGCGGTCGCACATGAAGCAGGTGGCGAAGCTGGTTTCCACCGTGGTGGAGGGGAAAGAGGCCGAGGGGGCCAAGTTTTCCGACTATTTCGCCCATACCGAAGCCTGGGCCACCGCGCCGTCGCACCGCGTGCTGGCCATGCTGCGGGGGCGGAACGAAGGGTTCCTTGCGCTGGACCTTGCCGTGGATGCCGATGCGCCCAAGGGCGACAGCCCCGCCGAACGGGCCTGCGGCGCGGCGCTGGGCGCGGGCGGGCGCGGGGCAGGGGATGCCTGGCTGCGCGACGCCGCCGCATGGGCGTGGCGGGTGAAGATCCGCACCTCGCTGACGCTGGACCTGATGGGCGAGATGCGCGACCGGGCCGAGGAAGAGGCGATCCGCGTCTTTGCCCGCAACCTGAAGGACCTGCTGCTGGCCGCCCCTGCGGGGGGCAAGGCCACGATGGGGCTGGACCCCGGCATCCGCACCGGCGTCAAGGTCGCGGTGATCGACGCGACGGGGAAGGTGGTGGCGACGGATACGGTCTATCCCTTCCAGCCGAAGAACGACCTGCGCGGGGCGCAGGTGGCGCTGGCGCAACTGATCTCGCGCCACAGGGTGCAGCTCATCGCCATCGGCAACGGCACCGCCAGCCGCGAGACGGAAAAGATGGTGGCCGACCTTCTGGCCGTGCTGCCGGGGGCGGAAAAGCCCGTGAAGGTCATCGTGTCCGAGGCGGGGGCGTCGGTCTATTCGGCCTCCGAACTGGCGGCGAAGGAGTTTCCCGATCTGGACGTGTCGCTGCGCGGGGCCGTGTCCATCGCCCGCCGCCTGCAGGACCCGCTGGCGGAACTGGTGAAGATCGAACCCAAATCCATCGGCGTGGGGCAATACCAGCACGACGTGGACCAGCACCGCCTTGGCCGGTCGCTGGAGGCCGTGGTGGAGGATGCGGTGAACGCCGTGGGCGTGGACCTGAACACCGCCTCCGCGCCGCTTCTGGCGCGGGTGTCGGGGGTGGGGCCGTCGCTGGCCGATGCCATCGTGTCCCACCGCGATGCGAACGGGCCGTTCCGGACGCGGCGCGACCTGCTGAAGGTGGCGCGGCTGGGTCCCAAGGCCTTTGAACAGGCGGCGGGCTTCCTGCGCATCGCGGACGGGGCGGAGCCGCTGGATGCCTCATCCGTCCACCCCGAGGCCTATGACGTGGCGCGGCGGATCGTGGCGGCCTGCGGGCGGGACATCCGGTCGCTGATGGGGGATGCGGCGGCGCTGAAATCCGTCGATCCGCGCCGCTTCGTCGATGACCGCTTCGGCCTGCCCACGGTGAAGGACATCCTTGCCGAACTGGAAAAGCCGGGCCGCGACCCGCGCCCGTCCTTCCGGACGGCGACCTTCACCGAAGGGGTCAACGAAATCTCGGACCTGAAACCGGGGATGCTGCTGGAAGGCACCGTCACCAATGTCGCGGCCTTCGGCGCCTTCGTGGATATCGGGGTGCATCAGGACGGGCTGGTCCATGTCAGCCAGCTGGCCGACCGCTTCGTCAAGGACCCGCACGAGGTGGTGAAGGCAGGCGATGTGGTGAAGGTCCGCGTGGTCGAGGTGGACGTGCCGCGCAAACGGATCGGGCTGACGATGAAATCCCAGTCCGCCGAGGCCCGCGAAGCGGTCCGCGACCGTGGCGCCCCGCCGCCGAAACCGGGCGCAAGGGGGCCGATGTCGGCGGGGCCGAAGGGCGATGCGCCGAAAGGGGGCGGGGGCGGCAATGCCTTTGCCGACGCGCTGAAGGGGAAATTCGGGCGCTGAGGCGGGGCGCGGCGCTGCCCTCTGCCGCGACCGACGCGCCTCAGGCGTTCACGACAAGCCGGAGATTCGGCCGTTCCCGCTGCCGTTCGGGCTGTTTCCGCTTCGGCGGCGGTGACGGTTCTTCCGCCGGGACGGGCACCAGCTTTCCGCGCAGGAGTGCGGTGGCCACCTCCTTGCCGGTCAGCACGCGGCGGACCGTCGGGCCATAGATTTCGGCCAGCGTCTGCGCCTGATGTCCCGGCTTGGCCACATAGCCGGTGGCCAGCAGGGCCGCCACTTCCACCCGCTGGCCGTGGGCCAGCATTTCCAGACCGGTCGGCCCGGGGTAGAAGCTTTCGGACAACAGCCCCCCCGCATCCAGAACCGCATGTTCCGGCAGCAGGATGTGGTGATAGACCACCTGACGCGTGCCCTGCGCCACGCGCACGCCGCGCAGCCCGTTGCGGGCCAGATGGATGGCGCGGACAAGCACCTCCTCGCCCTCCAGCCGCATCAGGATCGCGTGCTGGCCGGACACCCGCACCTCGCGCATGTTGCCGAAAGTCCCCTCGCGCAGCTTGACCGGCAGGAGGTTGGGCTGCGCCTCCATCTCCTCGCGCGTGATGGCGCGTGTGCCGGCCCAGATCACCGGCTTCACCCCGCCGTCATGGGTGCAGACCAGATCGCCCGCCCGCAGCGTTTCGACCGGACGCCAGCCGCGCGGCGTGCGGATCGGCGTGCCCGAGGCGAAGCAGGGGATGCCGATGGCCTGCATGTTGGCGCGGCCCGTCACGGCATTGGGCGACACGCCGAACAGGATGATCGTCTGCCCGTTGGGGAAGGTCAGGACCGCATTGCCCGACCCGTCGCCCACCGTGTCGCTGACGGCCACGTCGCCCCAGTAGAGCGGGCCGCCGCCCGCATCCGTCAGGCCAGACACATCCAGCCGGTCCACGGCAAAGCCGTTGACGCGGGTCAGGTCGAAATCGGTGATCGTGTCCGTGCCGCCGCCATCCTGCAGCACGAAGCGGTCCGCCCCCGCGCCGCCGGTCAGCGTGTCGTTGCCGCTGCCGCCGGTCAGCGTGTCGTCGTCCGCCCCGCCCTCCAGCAGGTCGTTGCCCGCCCCGCCGTCCAGGATGTCGTCGCCCAGCTCGCCATAAAGCGTCTCGTTCGCTGCCCCGCCGCGCAGCGTGTCGTTGTAATCCGACCCGACGACCCCCTCGATGGAGACGAGCGTGTCACCCGTGGCATCGCCGCCGCCAGCGGTTCCCGCGCCCAGATCGATGGACACCGCCGCGTTCGAGAAGGCATAGCTGGTCGTGTCGTTGCCGCTGCCGCCATCCAGCAGGTCGCCGCCGGCTTGCCCCAGATAGCCGCCGAAAAGATAGTCGTCCCCGTCCCCGCCATAGAGCGAATCCGACATCCCGTCGGCGACCAGCACATCGTTGCCCGCACCGCCGTACAGCGTGTCGCTTCCGGCCGGTCCGGCATCGTCGCCCGACAGCACGTCGTCGCCATCGCCGCCGTCAACGACATCGCTGCCCGCGCCGCCGTAAAGCTCGTCATTGCCGGCGCCGCCCGCGACGCTGTCATTCCCGCCCCCGGCCATGACAAAGTCGTCGCCGTCACCGGCAAGGATCGTATCGGCCCCGCCGCCGCCATAGACGGTGTCGTTTCCGGCACCGGTATCCACCCAGACCGGCCCCGTCGCGGAAAAGCCGTCCACCGCATCGGCGCCTGCGCCGGTCAGGAAACGTTCGAATTCGGTGAAGGTCAGGTCCACCCCGCCATCACCGTCCAGCCCGTTGACCGTGCCCGAACCGGCCCCGGCGGAAAGGATCAGCGACAGCGCGGCCGTGAGCTGCGACATGTCCAGCGTGTCGCCCGCATTGCCGTTCTCGGCCCCGGCAGGGGCGCCCGTGGTGGCGTCGGTCCCGCCTTGCAGCACCAGCGCGACATCGGCTGCCCCATCCGACAGGTCGATGCGGAAGATGTCGTCACCCGCCCCGCCGAAGGCGCTGTCCGCCCCGCCGACGGTCAGGATGTCATCGCCATCCCCGCCGGAAAGCTGGTCGTTGCCCGCCCCGCCTGTCAGCGTATCCGCACCCGTCCCGCCCTGCAGCGTGTCGCTGCCCGCGCCGCCGGTCAGCAGGTCGTTATCCGCCCCGCCGTCCAGACTGTCCGCCCCCGCGCCGCCGTTCAGCGTGTCGTTGCCCGCGCCACCCAGCAGCGTGTCGGCCCCGCCCGTGCCGGTCAGCGCGTCATTGCCTGCCCCGCCGTCGAGGCTGACCGCGACGGTGATCGCGTCCGATCCGGTAAAGGTGTCGTT
>AYNO01000153.1 GCA_000500915.1 Rhodobacter sp. CACIA14H1 | reverse complement strand
TGGGTGGGGGTTTCCTGCTGCAAGGGTCAGGGGAGGATGGCATGGCGCGGGCTTTGGTGACGTGGGGCGGGTGGGACGGGCATGAGCCCGATCAGGTGGCGGCGCTGTTTGCCGGATGGCTGCGGGAAGGGGGCGTGGAGGTCGATGTCTTCGACACGCTGGCCTGTTTCGACGATGCCGCGCGTGTGGCGGGCTATGATCTGGTCGTGCCGGTCTGGACGATGAGCGAGATCGGCAAGGAGCAGGCGCTGGCCGTGGCGGCGGCCGTGGCGGGGGGACGGGGATCGCGGGCTGTCACGGGGGGATGTGCGACAGTTTCCGCGCCAATGTGGACTGGCAGTTCCTGACGGGTGCGCAATGGGTGGCGCATCCGGGCAATGACGGGGTGCGCTATGGCGTGCGGTTGGTGTCGGACCACGAGGTCGTGGCGGGCTTGCCGGATTTCGAGGTGGAGACGGAGCAGTATTACCTGCATGTCGATCCTGCGGTGAAGGTCCATGCGGTCTGCGATTTCCCGGTGGTCGAGGGGCCGCATTCGGTGAACGGGCCGGTTGCGATGCCGGTGGTCTTCACCAAGGGCTGGGGGAAGGGCCGGGTCTATTACAATGCCCTGGGGCACAAGGCGGGCGTCATCGGCACGGGCGTGGCGGCCGAGGCGATGCGGCGCGGGCTGTTCTGGGCGATGCGGCGATAGGGCACCGGCGCATGTGACGTGGCGTCAAGGGGCGGGGTGCCGCGTTGAAAGCGGGGCGCGGGGGCGTATCCTTGGGTTCTGTTCATGGAGTTTGACGATGTCCCTGCCTGCCGATCATCCGCGTCTGACGAAGCGTCCCTTCTCTACCGGCGAGCTGCTGGCGGACGGGATCGTCCATGCCGTTGCGCTGTTGGCGGGGGTGATCGCCTTTGCCGTGCTGCTGGGGCATGTGCTGGGGCGCGGGGAGATCGGGACATTCGCGGCGCTGGCGGTCTATGCGGCGGGCTATTTTGCCATGTTCGGCTTTTCGCTGGCCTATAACATGGTGCCGCCTTCGGGACTGAAATGGGTGCTGCGGCGGTTCGACCATTCGGCCATCTATGTGATGATCGCCGGGACCTATACCGCCGTGGTGGTCCATTTCGAGAACTGGATCTTCGCCGCCGTGCTGGCGGGGGTCGTGTGGACGGGCGCCATCCTTGGCGCGGTGGTCAAGATCGCGCTGCCGGGGCGCTATGACCGGCTGTCGGTGCTGGCCTATATCGCGCTGGGTTGGGTGGGTGTGGCTGCCGTCGGCCCGGCGCGGGAGGCCTTGCCGGGCGTGTCGCTGTGGCTGCTGGTGCTGGGGGGGCTGACCTATGTGGCGGGGGTGGGGTTCTACCGCTGGCACGGGCTGAAGTTCCACAATGCCATCTGGCATCTGTTCGTGGCAGTGGCGGCGGGGTTGCATTTTGCCGCGGTGGCCGTGGCGGTGGCGGGGTGAGGCTGTCCGGGGCGGGGTGAACCCCGCCCTACGCGACCTTGTCACGGGGGCGTGGCTTGACCTTCGGGGGCGTTGCGGACAAGGTCCGCGCGCATCGGCCCTGCGGGGCATCTGGACAGGTTGGACATGGCGACCACTGCCCCCTTCTCGCGCTTTGAATGGATGATCGCCTGGCGCTATCTGCGGGCGCGGCGGGCCGAGGGCGGGGTCAGCGTGATGACCTGGATCAGCCTTGTGGGGATCACGCTGGCCGTCTTTGCGCTGATCGCCACGCTGTCGGTGCGGGCGGGGTTCCGGGCGGAGTTCGTGGACACGATCCTTGGGGCGAATGCCCATGTGACGGTCTATTCGGCGGGCCGGGTGGCCGGGGACGGCCGGCTGGAACGCGGCTTTGCCGATTATGACGCCGTGGCCGGACGGGTGGCGCAGGTGGAGGGCGTCACGCGGGCCGCGCCTCTGGTCAAGGGGCAGGTGATGGTGACGGCGGGCGAGGGATCGACGGGGGCCGAGGTCTTCGGGATCCGTCCCGCGGATCTGGAGGCCATCCCGCGTGTGGGCATCGGGGCCGAGGCCGAGGGGGATGTGAAGCGGTTTTCCGAAGGGATCGCCATCGGGTCGGGGATTGCCCGCGAACTGGGCGTGGGGCTGGGGGACCGGTTGCGGGTCATATCGCCTTCGGGCGTCAAGACGGCTTTCGGGACGAGTCCGCGGGTGAATGCCTATGAGGTGGTCTATATCTTCACTGCAGGCCGTTATGACATCGACCGGACGCGCATCTACATGCCGTTCGAAGAGGCGCAGGCCTATTTCAACAAGGAAGGCCGCGCCGACGAGATCGAGGTGATGGTGGCGGAGCCGGAGCGGGTGGACGATCTGGCGGGGCCGTTGCTGCAGGCGGCGGGGCCGGACGGGATGCTGTGGACCTGGCGCGACTCGGCCGGGGCCTTCCTGCGGGCGCTGGATGTGGAGGACAACATCATGTTCGTCATCTTGTCGATCCTTGTCCTGATCGCGTCGATGAACATCGTGTCGGGGCTGATCATGCTGGTGAAGAACAAGGGGCGCGACATCGGCATCCTGCGCACCATGGGGCTGACCGAGGGGGCGGTGCTGCGGGTGTTCTTCCTTTGTGGCGCCTCGACCGGGCTTGTGGGGACGGCGCTGGGGGTGGCCCTGGGCTGCCTGTTCGCCATCTATATCGACCCGATCTTTTCCTTCGTGAACTATATGGCGGGGGCGGGGTATGGGACCCGTCGATCCGGGGCATCTATGCGCTGCCTGCGAAGCTGCAACTGGCCGATGTGCTGTCGGCAGTTGGGTTGTCGCTGTTCCTGTCCTTTGTCGTGACGCTGTTTCCCGCAAGGCGGGCGGCGCGGATGAACCCGGTGGAGGCGTTGCGCTATGAGTGACGCGGCGCTGGTTCTGGAGGGGATCGGGAAGGGCTACAACCGGGGCAAGCCGTCCGAGGTGATCGTGCTGCGCGGCGCGTCCCTGACGGTGGCGCGGGGCGAGGTGGTGGCGCTGGTGGCGCCGTCGGGTGCGGGGAAGTCCACGCTTCTGCATATCGCGGGGCTGCTGGATACGCCGGATGCAGGCCGCGTGGTACATGGCGGGCGGGAAATGGGCGGTCTGTCGGACCGTGCGCGGACCGAGGCGCGGCGGGCGGATGTGGGGTTCATCTACCAGTTCCACCATCTGCTGCCGGAGTTTTCTGCCTTGGAAAACATCGTGTTGCCGCAGCTTGCGAATGGTGTTGCGCAAGCCGTGGCCGAGGCGCGGGGGCGCGATCTTCTGGCGCGGGTGGGGGTGGCGGCGCGGGCGTCGCATCGGCCCGCGCAACTGTCGGGGGGCGAGCAGCAGCGGGTGGCGTTCTGCCGTGCGCTGGCCAACCAGCCGAGGCTGCTGCTGGCGGACGAGCCGACGGGGAACCTTGACCCCGCGACGTCGGATCAGGTTTTCGGGGCGCTGATGGAGCTGGTGCGCGAGACGGGGCTTTCGGCGTTGATTGCCACGCACAACATGGATCTGGCGGCAAGGATGGACCGCGTGGTGCGGCTGGATCAGGGGCGCATCATCTGATTTTCCGCCGCGCCGGCGGCGGGGCGTTGATGTGCGGCGCGTTTGGTGGTTGGATTGGCCTAAACCAAGATCAACGGAGGCTCCGATGCAGCGCGTTTTCCTTTATCCCGTTGGCGTGGCTGTGCTTTTCGGCCTTGCGGCCTGTGTCCTGCCGGGGCGCGAGACGCGGGAGCAGACTTCGGGTCCGGCCGATTTTGCGGCGTTCTGCGCCTCGTGCCACGGGGCGGGGGGAAGGGCGACGGGGAGCTGGCGGCGGGGCTGGACAAGAAGCCGGCCGATCTGACGGGGCTGGCGGCGCGCAATGGCGGGACCTTTCCGACGACGCGGGTGATGGCGCAGATCTGGGGCTATACGGGGGGCAGGGACGGGGATCGGGTGATGCCCAAATTCTCGGCCCTGCTGGACGGGGCGCTGGTGCCTTATGACGGCGGCGACGGGATCATGACGCCGACGCCCGTGCGGCTGGTGGAACTGGCGGAGTATCTGAAGGTGCTGCAGAAGTAGTACCGGAGGCTGTGCCGCAATGTGTACCGCAAACTGTCAGCACGCAGCGGGCGGTGGGTTGGGCAAACGTGCACCAATGGCGGGCGGGGCAGGGTAGGGTGCGCCAGGGCGCACCCTACGGATCACTTCACGTGGTTGCGCCAGTCATGCTGTTCGCGGAAGCCCAGAACCTCGCGGATCTTTCGGTTGGAGAGCAGGCTTTCATGGGGGCCGATCTCGCGCGACAGGGGCACGTCGGGGAAGAAGCGGCGCAGCAGGTCGGCGTTTTCCTGCGGGACGGAGTTGGTGTCGTTGACCGCGTTGAAGACCTGGAAGCCCAGCCCGTCCTTCGCAAGGCAGAGGTCCACGATCTGGCCCAGATCGCGGGCGTCGATATAGCTGAAGGTGATGCGGCGGCGCAGGCCGGGGTCGTCCTTCAGGGGCGGGAAGACGGTGGCGTATTCATGCGGTTCGATCACGTTGCCGATCCGCAGCGCGTAGATGTCAAAACCCGAGCGGCGCTGGAAGGAACGGGCGGTGACTTCGTTCACCTTCTTGGACATGCCGTAGCTGTCCATCGGGTCGATGTCGTAATCCTCGTCCAGCGGGAGGACCTTGGGGTCCACCACGCCTTCGGAGAAGCAGACGCCATAGGTGGTTTCCGACGAGGCGATGATGATCTTGCGGATGCCGAGTTTCACCGCCGCCTCGATCACGTTGTAGGTGCCCATGACGTTGACGCGGTAGGTTTCGGTATCGGCGCACATCATCAGGCGGGGGATGGCGGCGAAATGTACCACCGCGTCGAAGGGTCTGGCGGGGCCGTGGTCCAGTTCGTCATAGCCCGCATGGCCCGACATGACGGAAAACATCTGCCCCGCATCGGTTATGTCGGCGGTGAAGTCATGCACGCCCGGATGGTTGAGCGGCACGCGGTCCACGTTGACCACGCGATGCCCCTGTGCGGCCAGATAGGCCACGACATGTTTTCCGGCCTTGCCGGAGCCGCCGGTGAACAGAACCCGCATTGATCGCTCCTCCTTGGAATTTTGTGCGACGCAGTGTATATTGCACTGCGTATTCTTCAAGGGAGCCGTGCCATGACCCGCCTTGCGACGCCGAACATCTGCACCATGACCGAATTGCGCGAGCCGCAAAAGGTGTTCGACCGGGCCAACGGGCAGCCCGTGGCGATCCTGAAGAATTCGGCGCTGGTGGGCTATCTGGTGCCGGTCGATGCGGTGGATCAGGGCGGGCATCGGGTGGCGACGATGGAGGAGGTGATGGCCGTCCTCGAAGCGTCGCGCGAGCGTGTGCAGCCGGTTCTTGATTACCTGCGCGACAAATGACCTTTGTTCTTCTGAGTGCCGAGTTGGTCGAGCGTATCCACGACCATGTCCTCAATCCCGGCGAATTGGCCGGTCGGGCGCTGGACAAGTCTCTGGAAGGGGCGCTGGCGCGGGTCGATAACCGGTTGACCTATGGCATGATCGAAGATCCCTTCGATCTTGCCGCGGCCTATGCGGTTGCGATCTCGCAGGGCCATTGCTTCAACGATGCCAACAAACGGACCGCTTTCCGGTCGATGCATGCCGTGCTTGTCCTGAACGGTGTGCAGATCGTCTTTGACACGGAAGAGGTCGGCCAAGCCATCATCCGTGCCGCGCAGCGGCTGATGGACGAGGGCGAGCTGGCGGAATGGCTGCGGCAGCGGGCGGCGCGGGGGTGATACCCCCACATCTTGCGCCCGCCCCCTGCGGGATGGTCTAATGGCGGTCCGCAGGCACCCATAAAGAATCGAGCATAGCGCATGGCGAACGACCTTCTCTCGGCCGGTGAGCAGACCTACAACGCTTCGTCCATCGAGGTGCTGGAAGGGCTGGAGCCGGTGCGCAAGCGTCCCGGCATGTATATCGGCGGGACGGACGAGCGGGCGCTGCACCATCTGGTGGCCGAAATTCTGGACAACTCCATGGACGAGGCGGTGGCGGGCCATGCGACGCGGATCGAGGTGGAGTTGCATGCCGACCATGCCATCACCATCCGCGACAACGGGCGGGGCATCCCGATCGACCCGCATCCGAAGTTTCCCGGCAAGTCCGCGCTGGAGGTGATCCTCTGCACGCTTCATGCGGGGGGGAAGTTCGGGGGGATGCCTATGCGACCTCGGGCGGGTTGCACGGGGTGGGGGCGTCGGTGGTGAACGCGCTGTCGGACCTGATGCGGGTCGAGGTGGCGCGGAACCGCGAGCTGTTCGCGCAGGAATTCTCGCGCGGGATTCCGAAGGGGCCGGTGGAGAAGGTGGGGCCCGCGCCGAACCGGCGGGGGACGTCGGTGACCTTCCATCCGGATGCCGAGATCTTCGGGTCACAGGTGTTCAAGCCGGCGCGGCTGTTGAAGATGGTGCGGTCGAAGGCCTATCTGTTTTCCGGTGTGGAAATCCGTTGGAAATCGGCCATCGCGGATGGCGAGACGCCGCAGGAGGCGGTATTCCACTTTCCCGGCGGGTTGGCGGATTACCTGTCGGACACGCTGGCCAAGACATCCACCTATGCCGACCGGCCCTTTGCCGGGCGCGTGAATTTCACCGAGAAATACGGTGTGCCGGGGTCGGTGGAATGGGCGATCAACTGGACGCCGGCGCGGGACGGGTTCATCCAGTCCTATTGCAACACGGTGCCGACGCCGGAGGGCGGGACGCATGAGGGCGGGTTCTGGGCCGCGATCCTGAAGGGCATCCGCGCCTATGGCGAGTTGGTGAAGAACCGCAAGGCGGAGCTTATCACGCGGGATGACCTGCTGACGGGGGGCTGTGCGCTGGTGTCCTGCTTCATCCGCGAGCCGCAATTCGTGGGGCAGACCAAGGACCGTCTGGCGACCGAAGAGGCGGCGAAATGGGTGGAAGGCGCGGTGCGCGACCATTTCGACAACTGGCTGGCGGCGGATACGAAGTCGGCGGGGGCGATCCTCGATTTCCTCGTGTTGCGGGCCGAGGAGCGGCTGCGGCGGCGGCAGGAGAAGGAGACGGCGCGGAAGTCGGCCACGAAGCGGCTGCGGCTGCCCGGCAAGCTGACCGATTGCACGTCGAAGACGCGCGAGGGGACGGAGCTGTTCATCGTCGAGGGCGACTCGGCGGGCGGGTCGGCCAAGGGGGCGCGGGACCGCGAGACGCAGGCGCTGCTGCCCCTGAAGGGCAAGATCCTGAACGTGCTGGGCGCGGCTTCGGCCAAGCTGAACGACAACAGCGAGATCCGCGACATCTGCGAGGCGCTGGGCGTGGGGATGGGGACGAAGTTCAACATCGACGACCTGCGCTATGACAAGATCATCATCATGACGGATGCCGATGTGGACGGGGCGCATATCGCGTCGCTGCTGATGACGTTCTTCTTCACGCAGATGCGGCCGATGATCGACAAGGGGCATCTCTATCTGGCCTGCCCGCCGCTTTACCGGCTGACGCAGGGGGCGAAGCGGATCTATGTCGCCTCGGACGCCGAGAAGGAGGAATGGCTGGCCAAGGGGCTGGGCGGGAAGGGCAAGATCGACGTGCAGCGGTTCAAGGGGCTGGGCGAGATGGATGCCAAGGACCTGAAGGACACGACGATGGACCCCGCGTCGCGGAAGCTGATCCGCGTCAGCATCGACGAGGACGCGCCGGGGGAGACGGGCGATCTGGTGGAGCGGCTGATGGGCAAGAAGCCGGAACTGCGGTTCCAGTACATCCAGGAGAACGCGCGGTTCGTGGAGGAGTTGGATGTGTGACGGGGGCCGTCACTTCCCTGTCGTGTGATCTTTTTCCGCTGCATCGTCGCGTTCCATAAGCGCGAGAGAAGCCCAGTGCGCAGGCGAAACGCGCCACGGGTGCCTTTCGCGTGACCTCGTGCCTGGTTGGCCAGGTCGGGGCGGGTGGTTCCGTCCAACATTCCGCTTCCCGTCAAGCGCCACATTGTGCCAGAGTTTTCGTTAACTTTCGTCAATTTGTGCCCGCAATCCTTTGTCACACCGCGCCGCAGAGGCCGTCGCAGCAACGGGAGCCGACGAGTGAGTGCAACGCATCCGAAACGGCTCTGGCGGGCCGAGACGCTGGACCCCGTGGAGAAGTACCTTTTCGCCGCCGTCTTCGCCTTTTTCGCGTGGCGGATGCTGACGGCCTATGCCGCGACGGGGTCATGGGTGACGCTGTTCTATGTGCTGGACCAGTTGGCGGTGCTGGTCTTCATCCTCTGCCGCCGGCCGCCGCGGGACCTGAGCCTGAGGCTGGATGACTGGGCGGTGGGGGTGGCGGGGACGCTGCTGGCGGTGCTGATCGGCCCGCCGGGCGGGACGCCGCTGGCGCCGGACTGGGTGGTCTGGTCCCTGCTGGCCGCGGGTTTCGTCGTCCATGTTTCGGCCAAGCTGGAGTTGCGGCGCAGTTTCGGGGTTGTGGCGGCCAATCGCGGGGTGAAGGCGGGGGGGCCTACCGGCTGGTCCGGCACCCGATGTATCTGGGCTATGTCATCTCGCAGGCGGGGTTGCTGCTGGCGGGGCCGACGGTGGGGAATGTCGCCATCATCTGCCTGCTCTGGGGCCTGTATGTCTGGCGGATCATCGCGGAGGAGCGGGTTCTGGCCCGCGATCCGGCCTATGCCGCGCTGTGTGCCACCACGCGCTGGCGGCTGTTGCCCGGAGTGTTCTGACGTGCCGGGCGACTTTCTTTATCTGGCCGTGACCCATGTCGGCTGGCGCGACCTGCTGCTTTGTCTGCTGGTGCTGACGCCGCTGGAGCATCTGCTGCCCGCGCATGAAAAGGCGCTGCGGCTGCGGCGGGGCGCGATGACGGATGTGGCGCATCTGTTCCTGTCGGGGATTCCGATCCGTCTGGGCCTGATGCTGCTTGTCTGGGCGGCGGCCGTGGGTGGCGCTGCGGTCGTGCCGTCCGGCTGGCAGGCGGGGGTGCAGGGGTTGCCGCTCTGGGTGCAGGTGATCGCCGCGACGGTGGTGGCGGATCTGGGGGTTCTACCTGTCGCACCGCGCGATGCATCGCGTGCCGGTCCTGTGGCGTTTCCACGCGATCCACCACAGCAGCGAGGAGATGGACTGGCTGGCGGCCTATCGCGTGCATCCGGTGGACCAGATCATCGTCAAGGGCACATCGCTGGTGCCGGTCTATGCGCTGGGAT
>AYNO01000152.1 GCA_000500915.1 Rhodobacter sp. CACIA14H1 | reverse complement strand
GCAGGGCGGCCGTGGCGCATTCCACCGCCTCGGCGCCGGAGGCGGCGAGGGTGATCTGTGCGCCCTGTCCCGCAAGGATGGAGGCATTGGCATGTGCGGCGCGGGGATTGTCGTCCACGATCAGGATACGGCGGTCGCGGAGCGCGGAGGTGCGGCGCGGGGCCGTGCCGCGCCTTGCGGCGGGCAGGGGGAGGGTGGCCCAGAAGGTGCTGCCCTTGCCCGGCGTGCTGTCCACGCCCACCTCGCCGCCCATCAGGGTGGCGAGCTGGCGGCAGATGGCCAGACCCAGACCGGTGCCGCCATAGAGGCGGGAGGTGGAATCCTCGGCCTGGGTGAAGGTCTGGAAGAGGCGGGCGATCTGTTCGGCGGACATGCCGATGCCGGTATCCTGCACGGCAAAGCGCAGGCTGCCTTCGGCGGCGGGCGTGACGGACAGGTAGATTTCGCCGCCCGCCGTGAATTTCAGCGCATTGGACAGGTAGTTCATCAGGATCTGCGTGATCCGCAGCGGATCGCCGACGAGGGTGTGGGGCAGGGCGGGATCGACATGGACCACCAGTTCCACGCCCTTGTCGGCCGCCGCTGCCGAGATCGCGTCGATGGCGGGTTTGATGACGGATTGCAGCGCGAAGGGGGTGGATTCGATGCGGAGCTTGCCCGCTTCGACCTTCGACAGGTCCAGCACGTCGTTGATGATCATCACCAGATGGCGGGCTGCGGCCTGCACCTTGTCCAGATGGTCCTTCTGGTGGCGGTCGAGCGGGGTGCCCTGCAGCAGTTCGGCAAAGCCGAGGATGGCGTTCAGGGGCGAGCGCAATTCGTGGCTCATCTGCGCGAGGAAGTCGGATTTCAGGCGGGCGGCCTGTTCGGCGATGTCGCGGGCTTCGGAGAGTTTCTGGCTTGCGGCGCGTTCGTTGGTGATGTCCTGCACGACCCAGACCGTCCCGCGCGAGGGATCGGTGGGATCGATGGCCGTGGCACGGAGGCTGGCCCAGAGGGTGGAGCCGTCGCCGCGCACCAGTTCCCGTTCGGTGGTGAAGGTCTGGCCCGAGGAGATGAGCGCGAGGGTCTGGTCGCGGTCGCGGTCCCAGTCGTCGTCGGACTTGAAGAAGGCGCGGGTGGACATGCCTTCGAGCTGATCCTCGGGCAGGAGGAGGAGGCGGGCGAGGGAGCGGTTGGCCGAAAGGATGACCCGGTCGCGGACGAGGGCGATGCCGCTGTCGGCGGTGGTGAGGATGGTCGCCATCTCGTCGTTCAGGTCGCTGAGTTCGTGCGTGCGCAGCGCGACCTGCGATTCCAGCGTGCGCTGGTATTCGGTGAGGGCGGCTTCGGCCTGACGCTTGATGGTGATGTCGTTCCACAGGGTGAAGACGTCGATGCGGTCGCCATCGGCGACGGCGGTCAGCAGCACCTCGACAAGGATGGGGCTGCCATCGGCGCGGAGGTGTTCCCAGTCGAATTTCGCGCTGCCATGTTCCAGCGCCTCGGCGATCTTGAGCGCGGCCTTTTCGGTGGACCGCTGCCCGTCCGGCTGGAATTCGGGCGAGATCTCGTGCGGGCGGAGGCCGACGAAGCCGGGCGGCGCGTCATGGCCCAGCATGGCGAGGGCGGCCCTGTTCGCCTCGGTGAAGATGCCGTCCTGTATGACGGCGGTGGCCTGCGCGGAGTGCTGGAAGGTGCGGCGGAATTTCTCTTCGCTGCGGGCGAGCCGTTCGAGGCTTTGCGCCCCCAAGGCGCGACCGGCAAGGCGCGAGGCGGCGAGTTCGAGGAGCAGCCGTGACTCGGGGCCCGGTTCCGCGTCGCCCGGAAGGCGGGCAAGGGTGATCTCGCCTTCGGTCCGGCCCTCGAGGAGGATCGGGACGGTCAGCGTGGCGGGCGTGCCGGGGGGGATGTCGTCGATCACCGTATCGAAGAGGCGGAGGCGCACGAGCGTCTGGCCCGGCGTGCCGCAGCCGCGTGTCAGGGCGGCGGCGACGTCGCGGAGGATGTCGGCGCGGGGGCGGGACATGTCTTCGGTGGCGAGGAAGACGTCATGCAGGCAGGTCTGTTCGCGGATGCGCTGGCGCAGGGCGTCGGCGGTGGCGGCGCGGGCCGCGAGCGCCCGCCCGAGCCGCCAGCGCAGGATGACGGCGGTGGACAGGCCGACCGCGACCATCAGCGTGAGGATCTGGATCAGGCGGAGGATGTCGGCGGATGACAGGCCGAGCAGGCTTTGCAGGTGGTCGCCGCTCCAGCTCTGGGTAAGGGCGGTGATGTCTTCGGGGGGGATGGCGTCGATGCCCGCCGCAACGGCATCGTAGAGGGCGTCTTCGCCCCGCGGGACGGCCCAGTGCGCCTGGGTCACGATGGTCGGGGCGGTGTGGATGTAGCGGTCGCCAAGGCCGAGCCGGGCGAAAAGGTCGTCGCCGAGGGAGACGGACATGCAATAGACCTGCGGGTCGCCCTTGACCGCCGCCTTGCCCAGCGCGCCGAGGTCGGGGAAGGCCACCGTGTCGTGGCCTTCGGACAGGAGGGTGCGTTCGCAGTCGCCACCGGCGATGACGCCGATGGTGCGGCCCTTGACATCATCGGCGCGGGTGATGCCCTGCAGCGCGGTGTCGTGGAAGATGGCAAGACTGAAGCGGGCATATTGCGGCGAGAAGCGGAGCCAGCTTTCCGTGACCGGTCCCGGTTCGGCGATGTCCACGAGGTCGATGCGGCCGGCCTCTACCTCGGCCTGCAGGTCGGCATGGGGGACGATGCGGAAGGTGACGGGAATGCCGGTGCGGTCGGACCAGAGTTCCCAGAAATCGATGCGGACCCCCGAGAGGCCACCGGAGGCGCCCTGCAGGACCTGCGGGGGGAGGATTTCGGTGAAGGCGATGTCCAGACCGTCGGCCAGACGGGGTGGCGTGTCCTGCGCCGGTGCGGCGGGCGCGTGGAGCCAGAGCAGAGCCGCGAGGGCGGCGCCCGCACGACCTTGACGACCCGACATCCGACTTGCCTGCATCACTGCCCCAGAAACGTGGCGTTGCGTCGTCCCACCTGCTGCCGGTGCGCCGCCGCATCCTGCCGGGGCCGGGGCCGGGCGGTGGTGCGAAAGCGCAGCGGTGCTGGTCAGAAAGGTTAACCCGGAGTGTTGTCCGATCCCTTGAGGCAGATCAAGCTAAGGTTGTGCCCTGCCGCAGCTTTGTGTCCTTATTTTGCTTATTCCGGCAAACAGGGACAAGAATGTCCAAAGGGATGGGGGTAATACATTTCTATGTATGGTTGTGCCGCGAAGGTCGGGGCGGGGCGTGACGCGGGTGTTCCGGGGGGGCGGGCGCACAGGAAAAGGCCCGGACGATTGCGCGTCCGGGCCACCACCATCGCACTCGTCCTTACCTCATTTTCCCCAGATGGCGGCGTAGGCGTCACGATAGCCGTTGTCGGGGTCGAAGGCGTTGCCTTCGGTGCCTGCCAGCCCCTCTTCGGTCACCAGCGCCGGTGCGGTGATGTAGCCCGAGCAGGCCTCGCCCTGGATGGCGCGGTTGAGTTCGTCCACCAGTTGCCAGCCCTGGAGGTTAAGCGGTTCGGCGACGGTCACGGCCTGATACTGGCCGCTGCGGATGCGCTGGAAGGCGGCTTCGGAGCCGTCACCGGCAGAACCGTTCTTCGGCGCGCCCTTGCCGTCGATGCCGGCGGCGGCAAGCGAGGGCCCCATGAAGTCGAAGTAAAGGTCGTTGATGGCCAGCGAATGGGTCCAGCTTGCGCCGTATTTCTGCAGGAGCGTGGTGGTCAGCGGGCCCATGCGGGTGGACGTTTCGGCGATGGGCGTGTCCACGTATTCCAGCACGGTGCCGCCTGCCGCTTCGATGGCGGCCTTCATCCGGTCGGCCTTGTCGATGGCGATCTGGTAGGTCGAGTCGGTGAAGATCACCACGCCCTGCTTGCCGCCCGCATCGTCGATGGCCCATTTCGCGGCGACATCGGAAACGGTCATCGCATCGGTGGAGACGTTGGCGAAGATGCCGCCCGGCGCGTCGCAGCCGATCTTGGGACCGGAGTGCCACGACACCATCGGGATGCCGGCGGCGACGACGCCTTCCAGCGCGGTCTGCTGTTCGGCTGCGTCGAAGCCGTTGATGACGATCCCGTCGGGGTTCAGCGCCAGCGCCTGGCCCACGGCGCCCGAGCGGCTTTGCACCGAGCCTGCGCCGTCGAGGACCTTGACGGTCCAGCCGATGCGGGCCGCGGCCTCTTCGATGCCGTTGGTCACGCCGAGGATGCCGCCGTTCTTCAGGTCGCCCGCAAGGACGACGATGGTCTTGCCTTCGGCTGCCTTGGGGCCGGTGGTGGGGCCGTCGAAGGCGGCTTGGGCGAAGGCGGGAAGGCCTGCGGCCGCAAAGATCGTTCCGGCCAGAAGCCCGTTCAAGAGTGTCCGTTTCAGCACTGGTAATCCTCCCTATGGCTGATTTTCGTCATTTGGATTTCGCGCCCTTCTTGCGTTGCGCGTATCCGGCGATGCCGATGGCGATCAGCAGCGTCGTTCCGTTGAACAGCGGCTCTACCCAGAAGCTGCCGCCGAATTGCTGGATGCCCGAGATGCCGACGGCGAGGATCATCACGCCGACGATGGTGCCCCAGACGTTGACCCGGCCCGGCTTGATCGTGGTGGAGCCGAGGAAGGCGCCGACGAGTGCGGGCAGCAGGAATTCAAGGCCGACCGAGGCCTGTCCGATGCGCAGTTTCGAGGCGAGCAGGACACCGGCCAGCGCCGTGAGCGCGCCCGAGGTGACGAAGGCGCCGATGACGAATTTGCGGGTCGGGATGCCGTTCAGTTCCGCAGCCCGCTGGTTCGCGCCGATTGCATAGAGGTAGCGGCCCATGGGTGTGTATTCGAGCACGATCCAGAGCGTGATCGTGATGGCCAGCACGTAGAAGGCGGTGATCGGCAGGCCGAAGACGAAGGTGCCGTTCAGCGCGAAGAAGGCATCGGGAAGCGTGCCGACCATCTGCCGCCCGCCCGTGTGCCAGAGCGCCAGCGCATAGAGGATCGTGCCGGTGCCCAGCGTGGCGATGAAGCTGTCGATCCGCGCCACTTCGACCAGCAGGCCGTTCAGGGCGCCGGTCAGCACGCCGAGCAAAAGCACGATGCAGACCGCCACCGGCCATGGCAGGCCGAAAACCGTCTGCAGGCTGATGGCGAGGATGTGCCACAGCACGATGCCGTAGCCTACGGTCAGGTCGATCCGGCCCGCGACCATGGGGATCATGGCGGCAAGCGAGAGGATGGCGATGATGGCCTTGTCCGACAGGATGGAACGCAGGTTCAGCATCGTGGGAAAGGTGTTCGGCAGCAGGATCGAGAAGGCGAGGATCAGCCCGAACATCAGGATGACCAGCCCGTAGGTCGGCGCCAGACGCAGCAGCCGTCTGGGCAGGGACAGTCCGGCCAGTTCGTCCTTGGTGGGTTCGATCGCGTTTGACTCGATTCCGGGCATGGTATCCTCAGGCAACTTCACCGGCCGATGCGGCCTGGATCAGGGATTCGGTGGAAAGTTCGACGCCCGACAGTTCCGCCACGGGCAGGCCGCGGGAAAAGACGATGGCGCGGTGGCAGATATTCGCGATTTCCTCGAAATCGGTCGAAACGACGAGGACGCCCATTCCGGAGGCCAGCGCCTGGTAGAGCAGGTGGTAGATCTCGGCCTTGGCGCCGACATCGACGCCGGCGGTGGGGTCTTCGGTGACGAGGAGGCGGCGCCCGCTGTCCAGCCAGCGCCCGACGACAACCTTCTGCTGGTTGCCGCCCGACAGCGCCTCGATGGCGAGGGTGGGTTCGTTGGGCGACAGGCCGACCCGCTTGCCGATGGCGCGGGCCATGTCTTCCTCGCGCGAGGGGGTCATCAGCGAGAACAGCCCGCGCCCCGTTGCAGAGGGGTTGAGGAAGGCGTTTTCGCGGATTGCCATGCCGGGGGCGACGCTTTCGCCGACGCGGTCGCGGGCGACGAGGCCGATGCCCGAGCGCATGGCGGATTGCGCGTTGCGCAGGTCGGGGGCGGTGCCGTCCAGCGTGATGCGCCCCGCATGGGGGATCACGCCGAAGAGGGCGCGGCCCACATCTTCGTGGCCCGCGCCGCGCAGGCCGGCCAGTCCCAGCAATTCGCCGCGCCGGATGTCGAAGCTGACGGGGCCGACGGCCGGGGTGGCCAGGCCCTGCACGCGCAGGATGGCGGGGCCGTCCTGCACGGCGGGGCGGGCGATTTCACGCGTCTTGCGGCCGACGATCAGGCTGACCAGTTCCTCGGGCGTGGTGTGGTCGATGGCCCGCATCCCGACCATCTGCCCGTCGCGCAGGACGGCGACGCGGTCGGCGATGCGGAAGATTTCATCCAGCCGGTGGCTGACATAGATCATCCCCACGCCGCGGGCCTTGAGCGGGCGGAGGGCGGAAAACAGACGGTCCACCTCGTCGGCGGGCAGGCTGGCGGTGGGTTCGTCCAGCACGAGGAAATCGCAGTCCGAGGCCAGTGCGCGGGCGATGGCGACCAGCGATTTCTGGGTGCGGGTCAGGTTCGACACGCGGGCCGAGGCGGAGAAGTCGGCATCGACCAGCCGCAGCGCGGCATCGGCGGCGGCTTCGGTGGCGGCCCAGTCGATGCGGCGGCCCCTGCGGACATAGCCGAGCGCGAGCGCGATGTTTTCGGCGGCGCTCATCCATTCGATGAGGCCGAGGTCCTGATGGATGAAGGCGACCTTTTGGCCGCCGGCCCTGCCTGCCTCGTGGGCGTAGGGGGTGCCGTCGATGAAGACGCCGCCTTCGTCGGTGCGGTGGATGCCGCCGAGGATCTTGATGAGGGTGGATTTGCCGGCGCCGTTCTCGCCCAGCAGGGCGACGATCTCGCCCCGGTCCACTTTCAGCGACACGCCCTTCAGGGCGCGGGTGCCGCCGAAGGACTTTGCGATGCGGTCGAACAACAGACCATCGGCTGACGGTTGCATAGGCGCATTCCCCCCTTTGCTACCGGCTTCCCCCTCCATTGGTTTACCGGTAACGTAGCCAGAAGACGGTATGTCCTGTCGGGTGTCAAGAAAAAAGTTATCGATAACATATCGCGTGCCGAAAGCCGGAAAGCAGGATGAAGGCCAATCTGGAAGACATTGCCCGCGCCGCCGGGGTATCGAAGATGACGGTCAGCCGCGTGCTGCGCGGCGGGTCCGGTTTTTCCGGCGAGACGGCGCAGCGCGTGATGCAAGCTGCGGAAAGGCTTGGCTATATTCCCAACCGTCTGGCGGCGGCCTTCGGGGCCGAGCAGGCGAGCACGCTGGTGGGCATGTGCGTGCCGCGCCTGACGTCGGGGCTGTTCGGGCATGTGCTGGACGGGGTGGACCGTGCGCTGACGCGGCTGGGGTTCCAGCTGATGATCGGGGCGAACAACCATTCCGCCGCGGAAGAGGAGGCCTGGGTGCGCCAACTGGTGAGCTGGCGTCCAGCGGGTGTGATTCTGTCGGGGCGGACGCATACGCCCGCGACGGTCGATCTGCTGCGCAAGGCCGCGCTGCCGGTGGTGGAGATCTGGGACCTGACGACCAGCCCCATCGACATGGCGGTGGGGTTTTCGCATTTCGACTGCGGGGTGGAGATGGGGCGTCACCTGATCCGGCGCGGGCGGCGGCGGGCGGGATATGTGGGGGCGCTGGCGCGGGCCGATGTGATGGGGGCGGCGCGGCTGGACGGGTTCCGGTCGGAACTGGCGCAGGCGGGGCATCCGCTGGTGGATGCGGAG
The DNA here is from genome assembly GCA_000500915.1 of Rhodobacter sp. CACIA14H1. Classification (GTDB taxonomy): domain Bacteria; phylum Pseudomonadota; class Alphaproteobacteria; order Rhodobacterales; family Rhodobacteraceae; genus Paragemmobacter. The sequence continues at coordinate 1,594 of AYNO01000152.1, read as the reverse complement.
GTCCTGCATGACGCGCCGGGTTTCTATGCGGGCTATTACGGGATGGAGACGCTGCTGTCGCGGCGGGGCGATCTGGATGCGGTCTATTTCCACAATGACGAGATGGCGATCGGCGGGCTGGCCTTCTGTCAGGCGCGGGGGTTGCGGGTGCCGGATGATATCGGGGTTGCGGGCTGGGGCGGGATGGAGGCGGCGTCGATCCTGCCGCGCCGTCTGACGACGACGGTGGTGCCGACCACCGCCATCGGCAAGGCGGCGGCCGAGGCGCTGGCGGCGCGGTTGACGGGCGTGGCGGGGCCGGATGTGACCATCGTGCCCACCCGTCTCGTGCCCGGGGAGACGGTCTAGGGCGCGGCCCAGGGACCGTGGGGCAGGGCGCGGCCGTCGAGGCGTTCGAACCCGTGCAGGCCGAAGAAATCACGCTGGCCCTGTATCATGTTGGCGGTGCCGCGGGCGGTGCGCATCATGTCGAACCATGCCAGCCCCGCCCCCAGCGCGGGCAGGGCCAGACCATGCGTCGCCCCTGCCGCCACGGTGCGGCGCAGGGCGGGCAGCGACCGGCGCAGGTGGTCGGCGAAGAATTCCGACAGGATCAAGTTGCGGGTCGGGTCCTGTGCCAGTGCGGTGGCCATGTCGTTCAGCATGGCCGAGCGGATGATGCATCCGGCCCGCCAGACCCGTGCGATGGCGGGCAGGTCGAGCGACCAGCCGAATTCGCCCGCCGCCGCCGTCATCATGGCGAAGCCCTGCGCGTAGCAGAGGATCTTGCCCGCGATCAGGGCCTGTTCCAGATCCCTTTCGTCAAGGGTGCCGTGCAGCGGTTGCGGGGCGAGGCCGAACAGCGCCTCGCCCGCCGCGCGTTCGGCCCGTCGGGCCGAGACGTTGCGGGCCATGACCGCCGCTTCGATGACGGGGATGGGGGCGGCGAGGTTCTGCGCCTCGATCGCGGTCCAGCGACCGGTGCCCTTCTGGCCTGCGGCATCCACGATGATGTCGAGCAGGGGGCCGCTGCCGGCGGGGTCGGTCGCGGTGGCGACGGTGGCGGCGATCTCGACGAGGTAGGATTGCAGCGGGCCGGTGTTCCAGCGGGCGAAAGCGTCGCCGATGGCGGCGGCGGGAAGGCCCATGCCGTCGCGCATCACGCCATAGACTTCGGCGATCATCTGCATGTCGGCATATTCGATTCCGTTATGGACCGCCTTGACGAAATGCCCCGCCCCGTCGGGGCCGAGATGGGCGGCGCAGGGGGTGCCGTCCTCGGCGCGGGCGGCGATGGCCTGCAGGACGGGGGCGATGCGGGCCCAATCCGCCGGATCGCCGCCCGCCATGATGGCGGGGCCGTGGCGTGCGCCGTCTTCGCCGCCCGAGACGCCGATGCCCATGAAGCGGAAGGGAAGGCCGGCGCGGGCGCGGCGGTTCGTGTCGTGGAAATTGGCATTGCCCGCGTCGATCACCAGATCGTCGGGGCCCAGCAGGGGGGAGAGGGCGGCAAGCTGGTCGTCCACGGGCTGGCCTGCCGGGACCATCAGGATGATGGCGCGGGGCCGTCCATGGCGGCGACGAAATCCGCCAGCGTCGCGGTGCGATGATCTGC